>DATKRE010000001.1:0-71842 GCA_035532335.1 Xanthobacteraceae bacterium
AACAACAACGGCGAGGCGGACCGAAGGCGGAAACGCCGGGAACGGCTTCCAGTCGATGTCTTCCGGGAAAATCGATCTGAAGGCGGCTTCTCCAGGCTGGTGATCTCGGACCATTGCAGTGCTTCCTGTAACTTGCGTCACGTCGTTGTTTTGCCGGATTTCAACTCCTGAGAAAGCGCTGACCGTCGCGGGCGACCTGTGGCCCAGAGACGATCAGGCGCTTAATGGATATTCTATCTAGGAAGCCCGAGCGGTGGGAGCCGGTCTGGCCTTTTGCTTTACCGCCGCCATCAGCGTCTTCGCGGCAGGACCGGAGGAAGCTGGATTCTGTCCGGTGATCAGCAAGCCGCTGCTGACAACGTGAACCCCCCAGTCGGCTACCTTCGAGAAGACGGCGCCCAGTCGCAACATCTCGTCTTCGATGAGGAAGGGCACAACTTTGGTGAGACCCATCTCCTCTTCCTCGCCGTTGGTGAAGCCCGTCACTTCCTTGTCTTTGACAAGAAACGTGCCATCCGGCGCCTTGACGTGATGCAGCGCGCCCGTGGAGTGGCACACGATGGCGATCGGCTTGCCGGCGGCAATGAAGGACTCGATCAGTTTGATGGAATTTTTGTCTTCGGCGAGATCCCACATCGGGCCATGGCCACCCGGATAGAAGAGGGTGTCGAAGTCCTCCTGCTTGACGCTGTCGAGGCGGACGGTCTTGTCGAGCTGAGTTTGCGCGGCTGCGTCCTTTTCGAAGCGGACCGTGACATCAGTACGGAAATTGGGTTCGTTGCTCTTGGGATCGAGTGGCGGACGGCCGCCTTTCGGCGACGCGAGCGTGATGTCGACGCCGGCGTCTTTGAAAACGAAATAGGGGGCCGCGAGTTCTTCAAGCCAGAATCCCGTCTTTCGTCCAGTGTTGCCGAGTTGGTCGTGGGATGTGATCACCATCAGCACTTTCATGACTTTCTCCTTTGCTGCGGCCCTTCTTCAGACTGAAAATACGGCGAGGCCGGGTCAGATTGACGGCGATCGCGGCGACGAGGGCGGACTGACGGTGGCGCGAGGCGCATGATCGCAATCAGGGTCACGCTTGCGGGAGCCGCGGTCTGCGCAGTCTGAGTCAAAATCGGACCTAGATTTCGATTTTGTGCCTACCGACGGCATCAGATTGCTAATTGATAGCAGGCGGCAAGTTCGATACGTCGCCGTGTTTTGGCGGTTTACGTCAAACAAAACGCTTGATGCTTGAGCGTAGCTCTACGCTTCGTTGGGGTAGCTGTCGATGAACTCGTCGATCACATGTCCGGCACCGGACACATGTGACGTTGCATCGTCGGGCCAGTAGCTCACAGCTTATCGCGCGGCGATGCTGCACAAAACATCGATCGAATATTTTCCGGCACCGGTAACGTACAACAGCAAGAGGCCTCCCATAATGCTAAGATTTTTGTAAAAGCTGTCCATGCTGTCAACGTAATCCGCGTCTGTCATCGTCCAATAGCGATGCCCAATAAGCGCGGTTCCCAGCGTGTATAAAAACAAAAGTAAAGCCGCAGGACGCGTGAACGCGCCAACGGCGACCGCGAACGCAACCGGAAGCTCCATGAAAGTCGCTGCGCCAGCAGCCGGCACCGGCATCGGAGCGCCAAGCTGTACCATTTGACTTATTGTGCCCGAAAAATCCCGCAGCTTTCTCCAGCCGAAAATCAGAAACAGTGTCGCGAGAAGAAGACGCGCCGCGAGAATGATCTCATCGTTGGTGCCGTTCATCATAACGCTACCCTCGCTGCTTTATTCAGATCGATCATGAAAAAGCTCGAGGAATAGAGCGATCCCAGTCGCGACGATACACTTCGTTCACGCCCTCGAAGGTGCGCAAACTTCCCTGCAGCAGAAAGGCATCGGCCGTGGATGACAGCCGCATATGCGTCTCGACCCGGATTTGCCACCCGCCCCGCGACATCGTCTGGGTGTTGTATAGTTCTGCCACCGCGCTGAGCGGATCATTCTCCTCGACGTGATACTGAGTTTTCCATTGTGTGCCCAATTCCAAGCCAATGCGGTCGATGCGTTCAATCCGCACACTATCGCGATGAAGGATGATTGGCTTCTCGGGTGACGCCGTCTCCGGTTCGGGAAAAGGCGAGAGCCTGGCGTCTGCGGCGTTGGGCGAGCGTTGCGGCAGATCGAGCGTGCCGGCAAAGATCTGCAGCGTTACCGTCTCCGGACTGGGCCAGATCATCGGCCAGTAAGCCGTAGATATCGCAAGCCTCACCTTGTGGCCGGGTGGAAATACCGAGCCTGCATCATTGAGCTGGATGCGCACTAGGTAGCGCTCACCTATCGCCAGCAAAGCGGGCTGTTCGTGGCTCTCGCGATGCGCGAGGTTGAGGACGCCATAGCTGACGCGGAGCGATTCACCGGACGGGTGCACATCGCATAACCGAACGACCAGATTTGCAATCGGCCGGTCGGACGCGACATCGAGCGTTACGATCGGAGCGCCAAGGATCTCGATCGGCTCAACGAGTGGCGTCGTCTCGAAAATCAAGGAACGCGTGTCGTCTTCTTGCTGGTCGCCGGCCTGATCATGTCCACGACCAAATGGAACCCAGTCGCCTGCATGCTTGTCACCAACCGTCTGCGGTGAGCACACGGCCCGAGCCGTTAAAGGCGCCGCGGCCTCTCGTAGTCCCTCATCGGTCAAGAACAACCGCCGTGGCATGATTCCTGGCGGCGGCCACGAAGGTTCTGCAATCCACCGCCCCGGCAACGTGTCGTGGTGCGATGCCGGTTTCACACTTTCCGTCATCCACGCACGCAGCATGGGTTCATCCATCACGCCAGTATCGACGCCCTTTAGCCAATAATCCCACCAACGCAGGATTTCCTGGAGGAATCCGATCTGGGGTCCGGGACGTGCAAAGTGCGGATAAGCGTGTCCCCATGGCCCGATGAGACCCTTACGGGGCACCTTCAGTCGCTCGAGCAGGCGCGGGATCGCATTCTTATAACCATCGGTCCAACCACCGACGGCATAGACCGGACATTGGATCGCCGCGTAGTCCTCGCATACCGATCCGTGCTTCCAATACGCATCGCGTCGCTGGTGCTGCAGCCAATTTTCCTGGAACAGCGGTATGTTCTGCAGGCGCTCCAGCCACATCGCCCGCCAGTTATCGCCGACCAGCGCCGGATCGGGCGGAAGACACATCAAGCTGAAAAAGAAAAAGGCCCACTCAAGTCCGGCGGTGGTGAGAAACGTGCCGCCCATGTAGTGCGCGTCGTCGGCGTACCGGTCGTCGGTTGAACAAATGGTTACGACTGCTTTGAGTGCCGGGGGACGGCGCGCCGCGATCTGAAGTCCATTAAACCCGCCCCAGGAGATTCCCATCATTCCAACGGCGCCATTGCACCAGGGTTGCGCCGCCAGCCAGGCGATCAGCTCCACGCCATCGTCTTGTTCCTGCTTGGCGTACTCGTCGAACAGTAAACCGGTCGATTCACCGCTACCTCGAAGGTCGACGCGAACGCCGGCGTAGCCGTGACCGGCCAGATAAGGATGAGTTAGCGCGTCCCGCTCATACGTGCCGTCGCTCTTGCGATATGGAAGATACTCCAGGATTGCAGGGACTGGATTCTGCTCAGCATCCTCCGGCAGCCAGATGCGGGCCGCCAGCATCGTACCGTCTTTCAATGGTATCAATGTGTGCTCGATGACGCGCACCGGTCTCGGAAAATTCGTGACGATCACGGCGGACCACTCATGATGGCGGCGGTTTGCCGGCCTACGGCGGTATCGAGGGACGATAACCGGTGACGACGCGGTGTCACGCGACGTGCCTGTTCATCAGGTTCAGGATCAGGGCATCAAGGCTGTACGGTCCGGCGCCGGCCGAGATGATTATCACCAACATAAAGGCATAAAGTGTCTCCGGTAGATAGAGCCAATCGTCGATGCGATCTCCTCTATCGATCGGCTTATAGAGTTTGATTCGCTGCCGCCCGGACGTGGCGATGGCGACAAGAATGATGGCAAGCAGGCCAAGCGCTGCGAGCGGCGCCAGGAGCCCGACGAGGACGGCGCCGCCGGCTGAGAATTCGATCAGCGGCACCCACCACTGATTGAAGCCCACTCTTGGAACGCCGAGCGCCTTGAGTTCATCGACGAATGTACGGTGGCGTTCTGCGTTGAATAGCTTGTGATATCCAGAATGCATAAAAAATGACCCGACCGCGATCCGGCTTAGCGTAATCGCAAGGTCGGTCCATCCGATGCCAACGAACAGTAAATTCATCATGGTGCATCCTCGCCGCGATTTCGCATTTAAAATTCGCAATAACTTTGTGTGCGTCGCTGATCTGGGCGTCTCTTATAACTGGATCACTTCTTCTTCTGCTGATTCAAATTCATAAATCCTGCGTGATATGCGGCTAACCGCGGACTTAAAATCGGTAGCGACATAGACCGAGCTTCCTGTTGGTTTGCTATTCGGCCATTGGCAAACGACGTCATGAATACGTAAGCCAACCGTTCCTTTCGCCAACTTATTCCAAGGTCCCGGTGACGAGAGGCCTTGTATGGTGGTGCCACTAGCCAGATGACTGATGGCAGACAGCTTTCGCGACCGCTTGCCGGCGCAATCTACTTCCACATTGTTGTCGATCCATAAGTCAAACTCATCGATCTGTGCGAGGTGGAAGGCCTTATGTCCGGCTTGCGCCGGAATAATCGTGGTTGGGTCGAGCAGCGAGACATTATTTTCGTCCGTTACGTTGAGAATGTAAAAATCAGCCGCCAAAGCGGGAACGATCGACCATGACCAAAGTCCCGCGCTAAGCGTAAAGCCCAATGCCATCAAACTATTTCGAATGATTTCCTCATTCGTCCGCATCATGACGGGCAAACATTTGAACCTATAACTTCACCTACAAAATAAACGACTGACTGTCTGTTTTGGGTCCAATCTCCACCGAAACGCGATTTCCGCGATATTTCCGTTCATTCTCCCAATCGCCGACATGACGGCGCGCGCCGCGAATGATCAAAAAGTGCCATAACGGAAAGTCGGCCGCGAGTGGTGGCCGTCGGCGGCTGACTGTGAGACCGTGGGTCCGCGTTGCATGTATCGACGGCGACTCGGCGCACGATTGCTAACGCAGGCAGGGCGCACTGATCAAATTAGAGGACACGGCGGATCAGTCGGTTAAAGATTAGCCTGGGTGTGCTTTTCTTAGTCAGTTGCCGGGCAGTGAGCTCCTACCTTTATTAGCAGCCAGTTTTCCTTCTTTTGCCTCCCGCGCTTGCGAATAAAGTACCAGATAACGACTTTTCGTGGTTCGAGCGGCTCCTCGTCGCCGGTTGGGCGCGAAGAATCTTCGCCACAGGTTACGCTACAGCTTCATTGAGTTTGCGATGGCGTGAGCGTTCCAAGCGTTCAACGATCTCACGTCGCGAATCAGCCGGCGCTTGCGTTAGGCAAAGCTTGCAAGCCAACAGAGCAATTTTGTGATCCTCATCCGCTATCAAGGTCTTTAGTTGGGGCGGGGCCTCGCGCACCAGTCCGATTCAGTCAGCAACGAAAGACTGCTTCTGCGCCGCGACGGCGAAGCCGAACCTTTTCGAAGACGAACCGCAACACTCCGACGACACGAGCCACGACGAGTGTGCCGGCACTAAGTCTAGGGTATGCCGGCGACACGGATGAGTGCGTAGCTGATGGAGCCGAGGACGATCAGCGACGCCGTCACCGCTAGTATCAGGCGCAGGCCGCTTTTCGCCACGACGCGAATGTCGACGCCGAGGCCGAGCGCGGCCATGGCGATTGTCGTCAATACCGCGGCGGTGTGGGTGATCAGTGGCAACGCGACTTGCGGGACCAAGCCGAGCGAGCGGACTATCAAGATAACGAGAAAGCCGACGATAAACCAAGGCACGAGGTCTTGCCAATCGAGCCCGCTTTTGTTGGTGTGGAGGCCGGTCCGCTCGGCGCGCAGATCGCGCGCCAACAACGACAGCCCAAGCACCACCGGACCGAGCATCAAGACGCGCACGAGCTTGACGATGGTGCCGACCTGATTGCTCAATGCGCCAATGGGTAATGTCGCTGCCAGCACTTGGGGCACGGCGTAGACGGTCAGCCCGGCCAGCACACCGTATTGCGTTAGCGACAGTTGTAGGACAGGAACCAGCATCGGCAGCGTCAACACCACGATGACGCCAAGCACTGCAGTGAACGAGATCGACGCCGCGATTTCATCGCTGTCAGCGCCGATCGCCGGCGCCACCGCAGCGATCGCCGAATTACCGCAGATCGAATTGCCACAGGCGATCAGAATCGCCATGCGCACGGGCAGGCCGATCGCACGGCTGATGGCGAAGGTGATGCCGAGTGCCATCGCCACCACCGAAGCGATGCCGACCAGAAGGAACGAGCCAAGCGCCAGAACCGTTGCGATGCTCACCGATGCGCCCAACATGACAACCGCGCACTCGAGCAGGAATTTCGCGCTGAACGCCACACCTGGAATAAAACGTGGCTCCGGCATCCATGCCGTACGCAGGGCAACGCCAAGCAGGATCGCGAGCACCAGCGCTTCCAAATAGGCTTGACCGAGGACGTGCGTCTCCACCAACTGCAGCAGGGTCGCAACGCCGGTGATCGCGACGCAGAGTAGGACGCCAGGCAGCAGCCGATGCAATTGGTCGATCAGTTGAGGGAGTTGCTCTTTTTTGGCGGGCGACATTCGAGCGTGGTGTCCGTCATCGGATGATTGGCGACAAGTTTCGGCGTAGTTCGGCGACGGCTCCAGCTCATTCGGTTTGCGAACGTTAAGCAGCTTTGTTTTGGTGCAGCAAGATGCAGATCACTTTCTCGGCCGGACAACGCGCAATTTGTTTGGTGGCTGTCGGCAGTACGTCGGCAATCTACGGAGCTTTTTGGCGCGCGGGCGTCACATCGGACGTGACTGTTGCCGAAGCTCCGAGCAAATGAATGATCTCCTCGGCGATTTGATCCGGGGTGCGTCCCGCAGGCGCACCTTCGTCGACGATCAGCGGATCCTCGCTCGGGTCCGGCTCTTCGAGGGTGTCGATCTGGCTCGCCAGCAGGCTCGCAGGCATGAAGTGCCCTTTGCGGCCGGCCAGATGTTCGGCGACGAGGTCCTTGCCGCCGCGGAGGTAGACGAGGCGGACCTCCCTCCGGTCGCCGATGATGATCTGACGATAAGACCGCTTGAGCGCGGAGCAAGTGATGATGCCTGGCTGTTTCTTGGCGCGCTGTGCATCGATCCATGCCGCGACGTTCTTCAGCCATGGTAAGCGGTCTTCATCGGTCAGCGGAATGCCGGCGTGCATCTTGGCGATATTGACTGCCGGATGCAGCGAGTCGCCTTCTTCGAACGCCCAGCCAAGGCGTGCGGCTAGTTCTTTCGCGACCGTCGTCTTTCCAGAACCCGACACGCCCATCATCACCAGAATGGGGGGCGTGCCGCGATGCGAGCGTGCGCTGTTGAGCCGCCGGACTCCGGACGCATCGGCAACGAAGACAGGATCGGCGCGGCCGATGAAGAGGCCGCAGTCGATCACTCCGACGACGTGCCGGATACGCTCCTCCAGTCGTGCCGGGTCGGTGATGCGATCGAACTTGCAATCGAGGATGCGGTTGCCGCTGTCGGTAACGAAGGGCTGATCCGGCGTCGACTGGCGAGGCCGCGCGCTCGCGCCGAGTACCTCGAGCGCCGCCCAGGTTGCTTCCAGACCGAACGCGACCACTTCGACCGGCACCGGCGCGTTGGTGCCGAGCTGATCCACCAGTTTGGTCGAATCGATGACGATGACGAGTTGTCGCGTAGCGGCCGCGACGATTTTCTCATGCAGCAGCGCACCGTCGTGTCCCTTGATCAAATTGAGCGTGCCGCGCTCCACTTCGTCGGCGCCATCGATCGTAAGATCGATCTGGCGATGCTCGCCGAACGATGTCAGCGGAATACCCGCGGCGCTCGCCAGGTCTGCGACCCGCTGCGAGGTGGGAATACCGACAAAGCGCAATCCCTCTCGCCGCAGGCGGGCGAGCGCTTCGATGGCGAAGGCCGCGGTCGAGCCGCTGCCGAGCCCGAGGACCATGTCATTTTCGACAAGCTTGACCGCCTCTTCCGCGGCGGCACGCTCTTGTAGGTCGCGATCGTTCAGGTATGACGACGGTACCGTGCTCATGCCCTGGTTGCTGCCGCAGTGGCGCTGGCGCGAATAGCCGCAATAGCCGCGGCGTAGTCCGCAGTGCCGAAAATCGCCGAGCCCGCAACAATGGCGGTGGCTCCCGCGGCGGCCGTCTGGCCCGCGGTGATTGGGTTCTCGCCGCCGTCCGCTTCGATGATCGGCTGCAGCCCGCGCTCGGCGCACATCGCGTGCAGCCGGCGGATCTTTGGCAGCATTTCGGGAAGGAAGCTTTGGCCGCCAAATCCCGGATTTACTGTCATCACCAGAATGACGTCGCAGAGATGCAGAACATAATCGATGAATTCCGGCGACGTCGCCGGGTCTAACGCCACTCCCGCTTTTTTTCCCAGCGCGCGGATCTGACTCAGCGTTCGATGCAGATGGATGGTGGAACCGGGTTCCGCGTGTACGAGTAGATGATCGGCTCCCGCTTTTGCGAATGCTTCCAGATAACGCTCGGGCTCGACGATCATCAGGTGCACGTTAATGGGCCGCCCGGTCGAACGCCGCACAGCTTCCACGACGAGTGGGCCGATCGTGATGTTCGGGACAAAATGGCCATCCATGATGTCGACATGGATCCAATCCGCGCCAGCGGCGTCGACAGCGTGAACCTCTTCGCCCAATCGCGCGAAGTCGGCAGACAATATGGACGGCGCGATCAGGATGGACGTTGCCGGTGCGCCTGCGCGGGGCGTGCCGGCTTCGGCCGCGCGGATGCGTTGGGAGGTCATCGGGATTGCGATCCAGTGCCGCGCTGCATTGTTTGCTCGCCAGCCGCGGCACGGTCGACAAACCAGAAAAGTTCGCCGACCGGCCGTACCCGCGCCGCCGGCACGCGATTGTTTCCGGCGCAGATCGCGCTAAAGATTTCGGCTTTTTCTCCTCCGGCGACCAAGAACGCGACACGGCGGCTGCTCTCGATCGGCGGATAGGTCATGGTGATGCGAACCTCCGGGCGTCCATGCGAAACGGCGGCAACCCAGCGTTTGCGTTCCTCGAGCACCGGTTCGCCGGGCAATAGCGATGCCGTGTGGCCATCGGCGCCGAGGCCGAGCAACGTCACATTGAAGAACGGGCGGAGGGGGTCGAAATTTGCGGCGCCATAAGCTTCTTGCAGCGTCCGCTCATAACGTCGTGCAGCATCGTCGGGATCACCGTCGGTCGGAATTGGATGAATGTTCTCCGGCGGCACCGGTACTTTGGCAAGCATCGCCTCGCGCGTCATCCGATAGTTGCTTTCGGGATGGTCGTAGGGAACGAAACGCTCGTCGCCCCAGTACCAGTGCACGCGCGGCCACGGAAAGCGGTTGCGGAAACGCTCCGAAGCCAGCCGCGCATAAAGCGCCTTCGGCGTCGACCCGCCGGAGAGCGAGACCCGGCAGAGGCCATCCGCCGCCAACGCCGCGGCTGTCATCCACTCCGCCGTGTGTTCCGCGAGAGTGGCCGGGTCGGGCAATATCTCGATGCGTCCAATGTCTGCCATGATGTCAAACCGTGCCGAGGATGAAACGCTCGATTGCTTTGGCGAAGCCCTCGTCGTTGTAGGAATCGGTGACGGTGGAAGCCCGCGCCTTGACCTCATCGGAGGCGTTTCCCATCGCGATGCTAAAGCCCGAGCGCTCGAACATGAGCACGTCGTTTGGTTGATCGCCGATGGTGGCGATTTCTTCAGCCTTCACGCCGACGTGCTTTGCCAGGTATTCGACGACGGCACCCTTGTTTGCGTCCTTATTGGTGACGTCCAGATAATAAGGCTGCGATCTGGTCGCCGACGCCCGCGATCCGAACGCCGCTTGCGCATCGGCTTCACAGCGTCGCATCTTTTCGAAGTCGTCACTGACGCCAACGATCTTTGCGACGCGTTGCAAGTTTTCAGTGACGTTGGCGACGACTTTTGGCTCGAATTTTACCGTCCAGGCCTCCCGGGCGACATGCGGCGCATCAGGCTTGGTGATCAGCCATTCGTTGCCGCGATAAACCCATGCGTCGAGACCTTGGTTTCTTATAAGATTGATTGCCTCGCGCGCAACCTCAACAGGCACGACCCTTTCCTCAATTATCGTAAGATCACGCTCGACAAATAGGCCGCCGTTGAAGCCGGCGATCGGTGTGTCGAGGTTCAGCGCATCGAACAGCATGGCCATGCCGCGGGGCGGCCGCCCGCTGGTAATGGCAAAGCGGATTTTGGCTTCTTGCAACGCTTTGACGGCGCGCTGCGCGCGCTGCGTCAATATTTTCTCTTCGTTGACGAGCGTGCCATCGACGTCCGCCAGAACCAGAGAGATTTTTTGCTTCGCCGCCATCGAGGCTCTCCAACGCCGGTCAGGCCAGCGGCCGCCACGCACGCCCCATGCGCGCCAAGAGTTCGTCGGCTGCCGCGGGCCCGGCGCTCCCGGCGGTATAATTGGGAAAATCCGGCGGCGGATTGTTGGCCCAAGCGTCGAGGATCGGCTGCACCGCTTGCCAACCGGCTTCCACGGTGTCGGCGCGCTGAAACAGCGTCGCGTCGCCAATCATGCAGTCATAGAGCAGCGTTTCGTAGCCGGTATTGGGCGCGACTTTGAAATAGTTTTTGTAGGCGAAATCCATGCTGACGTTGCTGAGCCTCACGACCGGGCCCGGGCGCTTGGCGGCGAATTCCAGCGCGATTCCCTGATCCGGCTGGATGCGCAGGATCATCCAATTCGGGTTCATCTGCTCCACCTGCGTGCCACGAAACAGTGCGAATGGGGCTTGACGAAAGCGGATCGCAATTTCGGTCGAGCGGCGGCGCAGACGCTTACCCGTGCGCACAAAAAACGGCACCCCGGCCCAGCGCCAGTTATCGATGTTGAACCTCCATGCGACGAAGGTCTCGGTCGTCGAGTTTGGCGCTACGTACGGTTCCTCCCGATATGGCGGCACGTTTTTTTCCACCACCGTGCCGCCGCCGTATTGGCCGCGCACCGCATCGCGCAGCGCCTGCGCTTGATCGATCGGCTTTATCGCCTGGATGACTTCGGTTTTTTTGGATCGAACCGCGTCCGCATCGAAGGAGATCGGCGGCTCCATCGCCGTCATCGCGACAAGTTGCAATACGTGGTTGGGCACCATGTCGCGAAGCGCGCCGGTCTTTTCGTAGAACTTGCCGCGATGCTCGACACCGATTGTTTCAGCCACCGTGACCTGAACATGATCGATCTGCTGCCGATTCCAGAGCGGCTCGAATAGACCGTTGGCGAAACGCAGCGCCATGATGTTTTGCACCGTCTCCTTGCCGAGGAAATGATCGATGCGAAAGATCTGATGTTCTTTAAGCGTTTTCAGGATCTCGGCATTGAGTGCTTTGGCCGAGAGCAGATCGTGGCCGAAGGGCTTTTCGATCACCACCCGGCGCCACTGGCCGTTGGTTTCAGTCACCAGCCCGGCTGCGCCAAGCTGATCGACCGCGGGCGCGAAAAAACGGTCGGCGACCGCAAGATAGAAAAAATAATTCCCGCCTGTCGCCGCTGTCTTATCCAATCCGGCCAGATGGTCGCGCAGTTGAGTATAAGTGCCAGGATCGTTGACGTCGCCCTGGAGATAGCTCATCCGCTCGCTGAGCCATCGCCATGCCGACTGGTCAACGGCATTGATGTTAGATTCGCCGCCTTGAGCGATGAAATCTTGCATCGCCGCGGCAAGGCCTTTGCGCCACTGCTCGGCGCTGCCGGTGTTGTGATCGACGCCGACAAGCTGGAATTGATGGGAGAGCTGGCCGGCCTGAGCCAGATTGTAGAGCGCCGGCACGACCAGGCGTTTGGTGAGGTCGCCGGCCGCGCCGAAGATCACCATGGCGCATGGTGGGGCGGGTGGCGTGCTCTCGGCTTCCGGCAGAGGCGCGATTTTCGGAGTCTTCTCGGCTTCGATAGCTTGGTCGTGCCTGTCCAACATTGTCGATCTGGTCCTTCGTCTCGTGGCCGTGCTGCGGTCAGCTGCGCCCGAGCGCTTCCATGGCGACCGCTATCACCCGGTCCGGCTCGAAACCAAACTTGCGCTGCAATTCCTTAAGCGGCGCCGACGCGCCGAACGTCTTCATGCCGATGATGCGGCCGGCGGCGCCCACGTAGCGGTCCCAGCCGAGAACCGAGCCCTGCTCGACGGCGACGCGCGCCGTCACCGCGGGCAGCAGCACCTGGTCCCGATAGGATTGCGGCTGATCTTCAAAAATGTCCCATGACGGCATCGAGACGACACGTGAGTGTATCCCGCGGGACGTCAAGACCTTATGGGCTTCAATCACCAGCGATACTTCGCTGCCCGTGGCGATGAGAATAATCTCCGGTGCACCGCCGGGTGCGTCGGCCATGATGTAAGCGCCGCGCGCTACGCCGGCCGCCGACGCATATTGGCTCCGATCGAAGGTCGGCAGCGGCTGACGCGACAACACGATCACTGCCGGCTTGTGGCGTAGCTGCATGATGTAGCGATACGCCTCGACGACTTCGTTGGCATCCGCCGGCCGCAGCACGACCAGACCCGGCACGGCGCGCAGCGAGACGAGCTGCTCGACTGGCTGGTGTGTCGGTCCGTCTTCGCCGTCGCCCATGGCATCGTGCGTGAGAACGAAGATGGCCGGAAGCTCCATCATCGCAGAGAGCCGAATGGCCGGCCGCGCGTAATCGCTGAAGATCGTGAATGTCGCACCGAACGCCCGCAGCTTCGACAGCGACAGGCCGTTGACGATGGCGGCCATCGCATGCTCGCGGATGCCGAAATGCAGGTTGCGGCCGCCGGACGATCCAGGCTCGAATTCCCCGGCGCCAGCAAATTTGAGCGTCGTCCTGGTCGATGGTCCGAGGTCGGCCGCGCCACCGATCAGCCAGGGAATGTTCTGCGCCAGCGCATTGAGCACTTGGCCCGAGGCGTCGCGGCCGGCGATGCCTTTTTGATCCGCCGGAAAATCCGGCAGATTGCGATCCCATGCCGCGGGCAGCTCGCGCCGCTGCATCTGCTCGATTTCAACGGCGAGGTCGGGGAATTGCGCGCGGTAGTCGGCGAAAAGTGTTTCCCAGCCGCTTCGTGCCTTCGCGCCGCGTGCGCCGATTCCTTCGGCAAAATGCTCGATCACGCCGTCGGGCACGAGGAATTTGGCATTCTCCGGCCAACCATAGGCGCGCTTGGCAAGACGCACCTCGTCCTCGCCCAAAGGCTCGCCATGGGCGGCGGCGGTATCGACCTTGTGCGGCGCGCCGTAGCCGATATGGCTGTCGAGAATGATCAGAGTCGGCCGATCTTTGGTCTTGCGGAAAACCGCGAGCGCGTCCTCGATCCGCTGCAGATCATTGGCGTCACCGACGCGCAGCACGTTCCATTGATAAGCGAGAAATCGGGTCGCGACATCCTCGGTGAAGGTGATGCGAGTCTTGCCTTCGATGGTGATGTGATTGTTGTCGTAGACCCAGCAGAGATCGTCGAGGGCGAGATGACCTGCCAATGACGCGGCTTCCGAGCCGATGCCTTCCATCAGGTCGCCGTCGCCGCAAATCGCATAAATGTTGTGGTCGAAGATCTCGAAGCCGGGTTTGTTGTAACGGGCGGCAAGCCACTTGCGCGCCATCGCCATGCCGACGCTGTCGGCGATACCTTGCCCGAGCGGACCGGTCGTTGCCTCGACGCCCGATACCCAGTGATATTCGGGATGCCCCGGCGCCTTGCTGCCGAGCTGACGGAAATGCTTGATATCATCGAGCGTGACCGCGGGATGGCCAAGCCGCTCATAGTCGGCATTCACGGCGCGCGTGCCGGTCAGGTACAACACCGACCACAGCAGCATTGAGGCGTGCCCGTTCGACAGCACAAAGCGATCGCGGTTGGGCCAGATCGGGTCTTGCGGATCGAAGCGCATGACTTCGTTCCACAGCACATAAACCAGCGGCGCCAGCGCCATGGGCGTGCCAGGATGTCCCGACTGCGCTTGCTGGACTGCATCGATCGACAGCGTGCGGATGGTGTTGATCGCGAGCGTATCGAGCTCGGCGCCGGTCATTGCCTTCGGCTTAGCCTGTTGCATTCGCGTTTTGCTCCGTCATCATCCGGCTTGCTTGGCGATCGGCTTTTCAACGTGCCCCCCAAACTGATAACGCATGGCGGAGAGGAGCTTGTCCGCGAAGTCCGCTTCGCCGCGCGAGCTGAACCGCTCATAGAGTGCCGACGACAGCACATGGGCCGGCACGCCTTCGTCGATGGCGGCCTTGATCGTCCAACGGCCCTCGCCGGAGTCGGACACGCGTCCGGCGAAATTCTTCAGCGCCGGGTCCTGCAACAAGGCCGTCGCGGAAAGATCTAGCAGCCAGGACGAGATGACGCTGCCGCGGCGCCACACTTCGGCGATGTCGGGCAGAGTGAGATCGTAGCGATAATGTTCGGGATCGCGCAGCGGCGTGGTTTCGGCATCGGTCGCGCCGGGCTTTTTGCCGATATTCGCGGCGTTGAGAACGGCGAAGCCTTCAGCGTACGCAGCCATCATGCCGTATTCGATGCCGTTGTGGACCATTTTGACGAAATGGCCGGCGCCGTTGGGGCCGCAGTAGAGGTAGCCCTGTTCGGCTGTACTGCCAGCCTTGTCACGTCCAGGCGTGCGCGGAATATCGCCGCGGCCCGGCGCAAGCGACCGGAAAATCGGATCGAGGTGATTGACGATTTCGGTCTCGCCGCCGATCATCATGCAATAACCGCGCTCCAGCCCCCAAACGCCGCCACTGGTGCCGACATCGACGTAGTGGATGCCGTTGGCGCCGAGCTCCTTGGCACGCTTTATGTCATCGACGTAGTAGGAATTGCCGCCGTCGATCAGGATATCGCCGCGGTCGAGCAGGGGCAGCAGATCGGCGACGGTGTTGTCGACGGCGCCGACCGGGACCATCAACCAGAGCGCGCGCGGCTTGGCCAGAGATTTGACGAACTCTGCTAACGACGACGCACCGACGGCGTTGTCCTTGACCAGTTTCGCGACCGCGCTTGCCGAGCGGTCGAACACCACGCATTGGTGACCGCCTTTGAGCAGGCGTCGCACCATGTTGGCTCCCATCCGGCCGAGCCCGATCATTCCTAGCTGCACGACTTAACCCTCCATCAAGGAGCAGTCCAAGCGGGGCGCTCGGTACATGCGATGTGGCATCACGCCGATCCTTTGGTCTTGCGATAGCGCCGGATCAGCGCGTTCGTCGAGCTGTCGTGCTGGAGCTTCGGCTCGCTCGAACTATCAAGTTGCGGAATGATCTTCTGGGCGAGCGCCTTGCCCAGTTCCACGCCCCACTGATCGAACGAGTCAATTTGCCAGATCGTGCCCTGGGTGAACACGATATGCTCGTAGAGCGCGACCAGCTTGCCCAGCGCCGCGGGAGTCAGAGCGTCGAGCAAAAGCGTATTAGAGGGACGATTTCCTTCGAACAGCCGATGCGGCACCAGCCAGTCGGGCGTGCCTTCCGCCTTGACCTCCGCGGCCGTCTTGCCGAAGGCCAGCGCCTCGGTCTGCGCAAAGACATTAGCGAGCAGGATGTCGTGGTGTTGTCCTAGCGGATTGAGAGCGCGTGCGAATGCGATGAAGTCGCAGGGAATGAAGCGGGTCCCCTGATGGATGAGTTGATAAAACGAATGCTGGCCGTTGGTGCCCGGCTCGCCCCAATAGATCGGACCGGTGTCGTAGTCGACGCGAACGCCGTCGACTGTCACGTGCTTGCCGTTGCTCTCCATGGTGAGCTGCTGGAGATAAGCGGGAAAGCGCTTGAGATACTGCTCATAGGGCAGTACGGCGACGGTCTGGGCGCCGAAGAAGTCGGTGTACCACACGCCGAGCAGACCCATCAGCACCGGCAGATTGCGTTCGAACGGCGCCGAGTGGAAATGCTCGTCCATGGCGTGGAAGCCGCCCAGCATCGCGTGAAAGTTTTCGGGACCGATCGCCAGCATGGTCGAGAGACCGATCGCCGAGTCCATCGAATAACGGCCGCCGACCCAATCCCAGAAATCGAACATGTTGGCGGTATCGATGCCGAAATGCGCAACGTCCTGCGCATTGGTCGAGACCGCGACAAAGTGCTTGGCGATCGCACTCTCGTCTTTCAGGTTCGCCAGCAGCCACGTCCGCGCCGTATGCGCATTGGTCATGGTTTCCAGGGTGGTGAAGGTCTTGGAGGAGACGATGAACAATGTCTCGCCGGGATCAAGGTCGCGCACCGCTTCGGCGAAATCCGTGCCATCGATGTTGGAGACGAAACGGAACGTTATTGCACGGTCGCTGTAATGCCGCAGCGCCTCGTAGGCCATGACCGGTCCGAGATCGGAGCCGCCGATGCCGATATTGATGACGTTGCGGATGCGCTTGCCAGTGTGACCTTTCCACTCGCCGCCACGCACCCGAATGGAAAAATCGGCCATCTTGTCGAGGACGGCGTGCACGTCAGGCACGACATTTCGTCCGTCATGCATAATGCACGCGTCGCGTGGCGCGCGGAGCGCGACGTGTAGCACAGCGCGTTTTTCAGAGACGTTGATTTTGTCGCCGCGGAACATGGCGGCGATGCGCTCCTTGAGGCCACATTCACGAGCGAGTTGCTGCAACAGCGTCAGCGTTTCGTCGGTCATGCGGTTCTTGGAGTAGTCGAGATAAAGGCCGGCCGCATCGACGGTGAACCGTTCGCCGCGGCCAGGATCGTCGGCAAAGAGCTGTCGCAAGTGGACGTCTTTAAGTTTTTGATAGTGCTGTGCGAGCAGCGCCCAGACAGGTAGGCTGCGCAGAGGGGGTCTTCCCGGTTGCCCGCTTTCGGGTTGCGGCGCGACCTGGTGCCGAGGTGGTGCGACAGTCATGGATCAACTCGCCTTGCGCATCGCGGCACTTTTTGACTCGACGCAGGTCATCAGATCATTCCAGGATTTGACGAAGGAGGCGGCGCCTTCCTGTTGCAGACGACCGGCCAGCGCACCGGCGTCGACGCCGGCTTTCGCTAAAGCGGCGAGAATTTTTTCGCATTCGCCACCACCCGGCCGGAGGATTTCGCCGACCTCGCCGTGATCGGCGAAGGCCTTCAGCGTGCCGTCGGGCATGGTGTTGACTGTGAAAGGCGCGGCCAGAGCCTTCACATAAAGTATGTCGGAAGCGTTTGGGTCTTTGGTGCCGGTGCTGGCCCAAAGCAAACGTTGTGCGCGCCCGCCCGAATTTGCAATGCGCCGGAAGCGCTCCGAAGCGAGCAATTCGTCATAGGCGTTATAGGTACGCTGAGCGATTGCAATGCCGAGTCGATTGGTCAGTTCGGCCGGTACGTTGGCGTTCACCGCCACATCCCAGCGGCTGACGAACAGCGAAGCGACCGAGGCGACGGCAGGATTAAGACCAACCTCGATGCGCCGCTCGACGCCGCGCAGATAGGCTTCCGCGGCGGCGACATATTGCTCGCGGGAGAACAACAGCGTGACGTTGATCGGGATGCCGGCGAAAATCGCAGCCTCGATCGCCGGCAACCCTTCGACCGTGCCGGGTATCTTGATGAAGAGGTTCGGTTTGCCGGCCCGTTGGTGGAGATCGCGCGCCGCCGCGAGCGATGCTTCGGTGTCGTAGGCGAGCGACGGTGAGACCTCCAACGAGACCCAGCCATCAACGCCGTCGGTACGGTCGTAGATTGGCCGAAACAGATCGGCGGCCCGCGCCAGGTCGGCGACGGCGAGATTGAAAAACAGGTCTTCGCGAGATTTTGCCCGAGCAGCTCCCTGCGAAATGTCGTTGTCGTAATCGGTGCTGTCCCTGATGGCATGATCGAAGATGGTTGGATTCGAGGTCAATCCAGTCACCGAAGATTCATCGATGTAACGCTGCAACGTGCCGCTGTTGAGCAAGTCGCGCGTGATGTTGTCGAGCCATATGCTCTGACCAAGGTCGTGGATTTTCTTTGTGGGGTTCATCGGACCGGCTCCAGCCTGGACGTAAGTTTCGGCGGCGTCAGCCATGACTCCACCATGTCATCATCGAGCAACGCGGCGATATGGTCGATCGTCCGATCGGCCGTCGCGACGCTGTCGATGCTCGGATCGTGCGCATAACTTCCCTGCCGTGCAAACACTGTCGTTACGCGTTCGCCCCAGAATTGTTTGACCGCCGCCAGGATGCGCCGTTTATCGTCGACGATAATGTAACGCTCGGCGGGATAACGCCGCTCGACGTCATCGAGGGCTGCTTCCTTGTGAACGTAGATCAGTACACGTCCCGCTACCGCAGCGGCCAGGCCGGCGCGTTCAACCTTATGGGGTTGAAAGACGACGTCACCATCCGACAGGATGACGGTGGGGCCAAAATTGGCCAACCGTTTCAAAACGTCGATGGCGGCAGGGAACAGACGATCCGAAAAAGGATAATCGATGAGGTAGCCGGACATGGCGAGCAGCTCGACCTCGCGCGGATGCTCGCTCCGATACCGCTGCAACGCTCCGAGGTAGTCGCGATATCCGAGCTCCGTGAAAAGGTCATCGAGGATTCGCCAGTAGCGTTCGCGAGCGGCACTGCCATACGCACGCTCGAGATGATCTTTCAGGTCCTGTTGGATTCTGTCGTTATCCAGCAGCGTGTTGTCGACGTCGATCAGGAAAACGACCGGATGGGGCGTCATTGAGACCTCTGAACGATCCAGGCGCTAGGTGACCAGATAACCACCGGCCCCACCAGTGAGACATTTAAAGGCAAGAGAGTTCTTTATCCCCCGAAGGTCCATACCCTCTGAAGTGGCGTCCCCCGGAGGAAAATGCCTCTTATTGTCGCTGCGGCGTCCGCGCTGTTACGGCGTAGCCCGTGGCTAACCTGTCGGGGACTGATCGGGTTCCGGAAGCAGGCCGCTTCAGAGGATCAAATTCACAATTATATCGTTGACAACACAAGCCACAAGGGCTAGTATCTGGCCATAATCAAGGGTTTTGGCCATGGATACCTTTTCAGCCCCGCACTTCCGTACCGACGATGCCGCGCGGACCTATCTCGAACGGCTCCGCTGGCCCGACGGAACGGTCTGCCCGCATTGCGGCGTAATCGGCCATTCATACAAAACGCCTACCGTTGGCCGTTACCGCTGCGCTGAGAAGGAATGCCGCAAGGATTTCACCGTGACGGTGAACACTCCTATGGAGCGGTCGCATATCGCCCTGCACAAGTGGCTACAGGCTTTCCACTTGATGTGTTCCAGCAAGAAGGGGGTGAGCGCGCACCAGCTCCACCGCACTCTCGCCATCACCTACCGTTCGGCGTGGTTCATGGCACACCGCATTCGCGAGTGCATGCGGACTGGCGGCCTTGCGCCGCTGGGCGGCGCAGGCAAGATCGTAGAGGCCGATGAAACCTATTATGGCAAGACGGAAACAGCCCGCGTGCCGGCATATCGGATGGGTCGTCCCTACAAACAAGGCGCAGGGTCACGCGGCCCGCGCGACAAGCGGTCTATTGTCGCTTTGGTTGAGCGCGGCGGGAACGTCCGTTCGTTCCATGTGCCGATTGCGGATAAGAAAACGGTGACTAGCATCGTGCGCGATAACATCGCCCACGAAAGCCGCTTGCACACAGATGAAAGTCGCCTCTATTGGGGTTCCGACGAACACTTTGCTTCGCATGAAAGCGTGAAGCACAGCGCGGGTGAGTATGTACGCGACGACGTGCATACCAACAGCGCCGAGGGCTACTTCTCAATCTTCAAGCGCGGGATGCGCGGCATCTACCAGCATTGCGGCGAGAAGCATCTGCATCGGTATCTCGCTGAGTACGATTTCAGATATAACCACCGATCTGCACTCGGATATAACGACGGGGAACGGGCGGCGCTTGCAATCAAAAGTGCAGACGGCAAGCGTCTCACGTATCGAAATGCTCACTAAACCTGAGTTTGAATTTCGAGCCGCGCGTTTTCTGCGCTGGCGAAAGAAGCAATCTAAGCGGAAGCCTTAGCCTTGGGCTTTCGCTTTGGTTGCTTGCGCGGAATGTCTTTCATCGGCTTCGGCGGCGTAGAAAACGCCCCCCGCAAGGCGACATCGAAACGCTTATTTGCCACCCGATCGCTGTACTTTTCGCTGTTTTTTGTCATCAGGGCCATCGTCGTTAGGGCAGAAAAACTCACGCAAGCTTGGTACGTGACTCAATGCCCGCTGCACCACGAACGGCGGAATATTGTACAGCTCCGCTTGTTCGGATACGCCGTTCTTTTTTGTACCATTTTTTAAGTATTCGAGACGGCGCTTCATTGGGAACAAAAATTCCGCCGCCGCAATTTCACCAAGCGTATCGGATGTCGCTGGGTGCCCCAGGTTCAGATCGACGCTGCCCGGCGATTCTCGCAAGATCATGTTCTGCACAAGCTCAACGATATCGCGAGTTACCAAGGATTCCTGCCATAGATGAATCTGCAACAACTCCTTCGTCTTGTAGAAACGAAGGTACGGCGCCGGCAGACCCTTCGCGTAATAGATCGCGCACTCTTTGATGGTGTTTTTCTCGCCCTTCGGGACGTAAAAGGATCGGAACTTGGCCTTGGTCCACTCGATCCGCAACCCGCGGTGATAGATGGGAAACCCATGTCGTCCCATCATGATCAAATGAAGATCTTCCGCCGATCGCGGCAGCCCTTCACCTTCGGCCGCGCCGCAACTTTTATCGTGATCGACCGCCACCTCGCGCGTTTTTTGCGCACAAAAGCGGATGAGATCGTTATCGATAAGCACGATACATCTCCCAAACGCAAAAGCCTCTGAGACGCGCCGTCTCAGAGGCTCCGATTAGGAGACGTGCGGGATTCCGATTTCTTTCAACGCCCTTGATTCGAGCGACGTGAATCGCCCAAAGGGGGCAAATCCGAATATTCTCTACGCTCGATTGCGTCAAGCGCCTCGTTGATGGACGCGCAAACGCTCTCATCGGTCTCTTCGGCCAAGGGACCAAAGCAAAATTTAATGTCGAGCGCGCCCGCCGCTTGGAGAGCGCGGTATTTCTCTTTCAAAGTCTCTGCCTGCGTGCTCATGGCGTCCTCCGGGAACATCCAGTCCCGCCGTTCAAACGATATAATACTGTACTACGGCCAACAGATGACACAACGTCCGAGGCACGGAAAAGTTACCCGGAAGGTAACTTTGGCCGCCCAAGTGACATTTCGGGCGACTTTTCCCCCAGTTTCGGCGGCCGTGACCGCAGATTCCCCCGTAGATGGAGGGTTTATAGGGCGAGTCAAGTTAAATCTTCGGTAATGCGTCCCGTCGACGTAGCCGAATCGAGGACCGGGAAGCGGAATTGATGCATTTAAAATGCATAATCCGCCGATCCGGTCTTTTCCCTCTGGACGCGCCAGCGCGGCGATCTGACTTCATCTCGGCCTAGACTTCCGCACGGACAGACCACAATACATCCACAATACATAGTGTGTGTGTTGTAAACGATATAATTGTGATCAAATTCCCATCGATAGAAGCCTGCCAGATGCCGTCGCGTGGGAGCGGGCACGCCAGTTAGAATTTTCTTCACTAAATGAGCTTTTGGCCGGAACTTCCGGGTTTGCCTCGCGTTTGGGGTTGAAAGCGCGGGTGAGGCCCGAATTTGAGGGGGAGTCTACGTTCGCATAGCAACTCGTGGCGGTGGGGCGCGATCCCGCCGCGCGCGTTGCGCTGCGATGTGGTGATCCCTCCGCGCCCGGCTCTTTCGCAGCCTCAAAGGCCGGATAGCTGCGCTTCATCGGCCAATAATCGCCTCCCGGACAAGGTCCACCCCATAGGGGGTTTCGGAGAGTTTCATGCAGACCCCTGAAGACGTGATTGGCTCCTCGAACGCCAACGGTTCCGCTATGGCCGAGAATATTCCCCAGACGACGGCGCGCGGGGTCGACGGGGATGTCCAAGGTTTGGACGTTCAAGGTTTGGACGCTCAAGGTTTGGCGGAATTGCTGAACGCGCTCCAGACCATGCGGGTCGGTGATTTTTCCGTCCGCATGGCCCGCGACCGAGTCGGGATCATTGGCAAGATTGCCGATACTTTCAACGAAATCGTCGCCACCAACCAGCGGATGGCAAAGCAGCTCGAACGCGTTGGTCAGGTTGTCGGGCGCGACGGACGGACACGCCAACGCGTGCGCTTCGGTCTGTCCGACGGTGCCTGGGGTGAGATGGAAACCTCGGTCAATTCGCTGATCGACGATTTGCTATGGCCGACGACGGAAGTGACGCGCGCCGTCGCTGCGGTGGCGCAAGGCGATCTCTTGCAAACAGTGCAGCTCGACGTTGACGGCCGGCCGCTGAAGGGTGAGTTCCTGCGTTCCGCCGAAATCGTCAATACGATGATCAAACAGCTCAACGTGTTCACCTCCGAGGTGACCCGCGTCGCGCGCGAGGTCGGCACCGAAGGCAAACTCGGCGGCCAGGCCCAAGTCGGCGGTGTCACCGGCGTGTGGAAAGACCTCACGGAGAGCGTCAATTCGATGGCGTCGAACTTGACCGCGCAAGTGCGCAACATCGCCGATGTGACGATAGCGGTCGCCAACGGCGACTTGTCTAAGAAAATCACCGTCGACGTGCGCGGCGAAATTCTGCAATTGAAGGAAGCCATCAACACGATGGTCGATCAATTGCGCTCCTTCGCCTCCGAAGTGACGCGCGTCGCCCGCGAAGTCGGCACCGACGGCAAGCTCGGCGGCCAGGCGATCGTGCCCGGCGTCGCCGGCACGTGGAAGGACTTGACCGACTCGGTCAACGCCATGTGCGGCAATCTTACCGACCAGGTCCGCAACATCGCGCACGTGACGACGGCGGTTGCGCGCGGTGACTTGTCGCGCAAAATTACGGTCGACGTGCGCGGCGAAATTCTCAAGCTGAAAGACACCATCAACACGATGGTGGACCAGCTCAACGGTTTCGCGTCGGAAGTGACGCGCGTCGCCCGCGAGGTCGGCACCGAAGGCAAGCTCGGCGGTCAGGCGCAGGTGCCCGGCGTCGCCGGCACCTGGAAGGATTTGACCGACAGCGTCAACTTCATGGCCGGCAACTTGACGGCGCAGGTCCGCAATATCGCCGACGTGGCGACCGCGATCGCCGGCGGCGATTTGTCGAAGAAAATTACGGTGAATGTCAGCGGCGAGATCTTGCAGTTGAAAGAGACCATCAACACGATGGTCGATCAGCTCAATGCGTTCGCCGGCGAAGTCACCCGCGTTGCGCGCGAGGTCGGCACCGACGGCCGCCTTGGCGGCCAGGCCAACGTGCGCGGCGTTGCCGGCACCTGGAAGGACTTGACGGATTCGGTGAATTCGATGGCGTCGAACCTGACCGCGCAGGTGCGCAACATCGCTGAAGTGTCGACCGCTATCGCCAGCGGCGACTTGTCGAAAAAGATCACGGTCGACGTGCGCGGGGAAATTGCCGAGCTGAAAGACACCATCAACACGATGGTGGACCAGCTCAATGCCTTTGCCGGGGAGGTGACGCGCGTGGCGCGCGAGGTCGGCACCGAAGGCAAGCTCGGCGGTCAGGCCATGGTGCGCGGCGTTGCCGGCACCTGGAAGGATTTGACCGACTCGGTCAACTCGATGGCGTCGAACCTCACCGGTCAGGTGCGCAACATCGCCGAAGTGGCGACCGCGGTGGCCCGCGGCGACCTTTCGCGCAAGATCACCGTGGACGTGCGGGGCGAAATTCTCGAACTGAAAGACACGCTCAACACGATGGTCGATCAGCTCAACGCCTTTGCCGCCGAGGTGACGCGCGTCGCGCGCGAAGTCGGCACCGAAGGCAAGCTCGGTGGTCAAGCCAACGTGCCGGGCGTCGGCGGCACCTGGAAGGATTTGACCGACTCGGTAAATTCGATGGCCTCGAACCTCACCGGGCAGGTGCGCAACATCGCCGAGGTGGCGACGGCAATCGCCGGTGGCGACCTTTCGCGCAAGATCACCGTCGACGTACGCGGCGAGATTTTGCAGTTGAAGGAAACCCTCAACACCATGGTCGACCAGCTCAACCGCTTCGCCGGCGAGGTGACGCGCGTTGCCCGCGAGGTCGGCACCGAAGGTCGCCTCGGCGGTCAGGCGAACGTGCCAGGTGTCGCCGGCACCTGGAAGGACTTGACGGATTCGGTCAACTCGATGGCCGGCAACCTCACCGCGCAAGTGCGCAACATCGCCGAAGTGACCACGGCGGTGGCCCGCGGCGACCTTTCGCGCAAGATCACCGTCGACGTTAAAGGCGAAATTCTCGAGCTGAAAAACACCATCAATACGATGGCGGACCAGCTCAACGCATTCGCCTCCGAAGTGACGCGCGTCGCCCGCGAAGTCGGAACTGAAGGCAAGCTCGGCGGCCAGGCGCAGGTGCTCGGTGTCGCCGGCACCTGGAAGGACCTGACCGACAACGTCAACTTCATGGCTTCGAACTTGACCGCGCAGGTGCGCAACATTGCCGAAGTGGCGACAGCAATCGCCGGCGGCGACCTGTCGAAGAAGATCACGGTCGACGTGCGCGGCGAGATGCTGTTCCTCAAAGACACGCTCAACACGATGGTTGAGCAATTGCGTTCGTTCGCCGCCGAAGTGACGCGTGTCGCCCGCGAGGTCGGCGCCGACGGTCGTCTCGGCGGTCAGGCCGTGGTTCCCGGCGTCGCCGGCACCTGGAAAGACTTGACCGACAACGTCAACTTGCTCGCCGCAAACCTGACGACGCAAGTCCGTAACATCGCCGAGGTGACGACGGCGGTGGCGCGCGGCGACCTGTCGCGCAAGATTACGGTCGACGTTAAGGGCGAAATCCTGGAGCTGAAGAACACCATCAACACCATGGTGGACCAGCTCAATGGTTTCGCGTCGGAAGTTACCCGCGTTGCGCGTGAAGTCGGCACCGAGGGACTGCTCGGCGGCCAGGCGCAAGTGCCCGGCGTCGCCGGTACCTGGAAGGACTTGACCGATACGGTGAACGTCATGGCCGCCAACCTGACCGAGCAGGTGCGCGGTATTGTGAAGGTCGTGACTGCGGTCGCCAACGGCGACCTGAAGCAAAACCTTGCCGTGAAATCGAAAGGCGAGGTCGCGGCGCTTGCCGAAACCATCAACAGTATGACGGATACACTTGCGACCTTTGCCGACCAGGTGACCACGGTGGCGCGCGAGGTCGGCGTCGAAGGTCGTCTTGGCGGCCAGGCGAATGTGCCCGGCGCTGCCGGCACTTGGAAGGACTTGACCGGCAACGTCAATCTGCTTGCCGCCAATCTGACCACGCAGGTGCGCGCCATCGCCGAAGTGGCGACGGCGGTGACCAAGGGTGACCTGACGCGATCGATTCAAGTCGAAGCGCGCGGCGAAGTGGCCGAGCTCAAGGACAACATCAATACGATGATCGACAACTTGCGGCTGACCACCGACCGCAACACCGAGCAGGATTGGCTGAAGACGAACCTCGCAAAATTCACCAACATGCTGCAAGGCCAGCGTGATCTGACGGCCGTCGGCCGCTTGCTGCTCTCCGAGCTGGCTCCTCTGGTCAACGCTCACCAGGGCGTTATCTATCAGATGGAAGGCGACGAGCGGCAGAGTAGTCTCAATCTGCTGTCGGCCTACGCCGACGACAATACGAACGGCCATCCGGATAGCTTCCGTCTTGGTCAAGGCCTGATTGGACAGTGCGCGCTCGACAAACGGCGCATGTTGATTACCGACATGCCGGAAGGCGCTGTTCCCATTAGCTCGGCACTGTTCAGGGAATCGCCCCGCAACAATATCGTGTTGCCGGTCCTGTTCGAGAATCAGGTTAAGGCGGTGATCGAACTTGCGTCGATGCACGAATTCACGACGCTGCAAACCATATTCCTCGAGCAGCTTACGACCTCGATCGGTATCGTGCTCAATTCGATCGAGGCGACAATGCAGACCGAGGGCCTGCTCAAGCAATCGCAGCAGTTAGCCGGCGAATTGCAGGCGCAACAGAAAGAATTGCAAAAAACCAACGAGCAACTTGAGCAGAAGGCGCAACAACTTGCCGAGCGCAACGTCGAAGTCGAGCGCAAGAATCAGGAAATCGAGCAGGCCCGCCGCGCGGTGGAGG
Source organism: Xanthobacteraceae bacterium (assembly GCA_035532335.1). GTDB lineage: Bacteria > Pseudomonadota > Alphaproteobacteria > Rhizobiales > Xanthobacteraceae > BOG-931. The sequence continues at coordinate 26,261 of DATKRE010000001.1, forward strand.
AGAAGGCGACCGAACTGGCGCTAACCTCCAAGTACAAATCGGAATTCCTGGCCAACATGTCGCACGAGTTGCGCACGCCGCTCAACTCGATCCTGATCCTCGGCCAGCAGCTCACCGACAATCCCGAGGGCAATCTGAGCGGCAAGCAGGTCGAGTTCGCCAGAACGATCCATGGTGCCGGCACCGATTTGCTCAATCTCATCAGCGATATCTTGGATTTGTCTAAGATCGAGTCCGGTACCGTGACCGTCGATGCCGAGGAGGTCTTCTTCTCGAACTTGCTCGATATGATGGCGCGGCCGTTCCGTCATGAAGCGGAAACCCGTCAACTTTCATTCGAGGTTCATTCCGATCAAAATCTCGGGCGGACCATCACCACGGACGCCAAACGCTTGCAGCAGGTGCTCAAGAATCTGCTGTCGAATGCTTTCAAGTTTACTGCTCAGGGCGGCGTTCGCCTTAACGTCGCCGTATCGCTCGGCGGCTGGAGCGCGGAGCATCCGGTGCTCAGCCAGGCATCCGCCGTCGTGGCGTTCGAGGTGACGGATACCGGCATCGGTATTCCGCTCGAAAAACAGAAGATTATCTTCGAAGCATTCCAGCAAGCCGACGCGTCGACCAGCCGGAAATATGGCGGCACCGGTCTCGGTCTCGCCATCAGCCGCGAACTGGCGAGCCTGCTCGGAGGCGAGATTCATCTGCGTAGCTCGCCCGGGTCCGGATCGACGTTCACGCTCTATCTGCCGATCAAATATGTCGGCCCGAGCGCGACAACGCACGTCGCCACGGCCGTGTCGATGCCCTCGCCACAATTGTTGGGACTTCACATTGCCGCCGACCGCACGATCGAGCCGATCCCCGATGACCGGATGGACATTCAGGCCGGCGACAGCATTCTTCTCATCGTTGAGGACGATCCGCATTACGCCCGCATTTTGATCGACCTCGCGCGCGACAAGGGTTTCAAGGCGCTATTGGCGATGCGCGGCGATGATGCACTCAATCTTGCCAAGCAGTATCAGCCAACTGCGGTTTCGCTCGATGTATTCCTGCCGGACATGCTTGGTTGGAATGTGCTCAGTCAGCTCAAGCAGAATCCCCTAACCCGGCATATTCCGGTGCAGATTGTGTCGCTCGACGAAGATCGCGAGCATGGTCTGGCGCGCGGTGCGTTTGCCTTCGTCAACAAACCGACGACGCGCGAAGACATTGACGTGGCGCTGTCCCGTATCAAGGAATTTACCAAGCCACGTCGCAAGCGCCTGTTGATCGTCGAGGACAATTCCGTCGAGCGGATGAGCATCCACGCTTTGCTCGACCATGACGATATCGATATCGTGAACGCGGCCACGGGCGGCGAGGCATTGAGTACGCTGCACGACAAATCATGCGATTGCGTGGTTCTCGACCTTCGTCTTCCAGATATGTCGGGCTTTGAGGTGCTGGAGCGCATGCGCGCGGATAGTTCGCTTGCCGACATTCCGGTCGTCGTATTCACGGGCCGGGAATTGTCTGCCGCGGAAGATGCCCAGCTTCATACCATGGCGCGCAGCATCGTGGTGAAAGGGGTCGAATCGCCCGAGCGGTTGCTTAACGAGACCGCGCTGTTCCTGCATCGCGTCATCACCGATTTGCCGGCCGAGAAACAGCATATGCTGGAACGGCTCAATAGCTCCGACGAGGATCTCGTCGGGCGTACCGTACTTCTGGTCGACGACGATCCGCGTAACATCTTTGCCCTGTCGAGCGCGCTGGAACGCCGTGGCATGAACGTGCTCACTGCGACGACGGGGGCCGAGGCGATTACGCTCATCGAGGAAACGCCGGCGCTCGCTATCGTGCTGATGGACATCATGATGCCGGAGATGGACGGCTATCAAACGATCGAGAAAATCCGTCAAGACCAGGCCCATCGCCGCTTGCCGATCATTGCCTTGACCGCCAAGGCGATGAAGGGCGATCGCGAAAAATGCCTACAGGCCGGGGCATCGGACTATCTCGCCAAGCCTGTTAACACCGAGCAACTCCTGTCCGCGCTGCGGATGTGGTTGCATCGCTAGCCGCGGCCGTCATGACAGAAAAAGTCAACGTTCTGTTGGTCGACGATCAGCCTGACAAGCTGCTCGCTTACGAGGTGATCCTCCAGGACCTTGGAGAAAATCTCGTCAAAACATCATCTGCGCGAGATGCCTTGCAATTTCTCCTTAAGAACGACGTCGCCGTCGTCCTGGTCGACGTGTGTATGCCGGTGCTTGACGGTTTCCAGTTTGCCGCCATGCTCCGCGAGCATCCACGGTTCCGGAAAACAGCGATCATTTTCATTTCGGCTATCCTTCTCACCGACGTAGATCGCCTGCGCGGTTATGAGATGGGAGCGGCCGATTATGTGCCGGTGCCGGTCGTTCCCGAAGTATTGCGTGCGAAGGTCAGGGTATTTGTCGAGCTGTTCCGGAAGACGCGCGAGCTTGAAGAATTAAACTCTCAACTCGAACGGCACGTGACGGAGCGCACGGTGGAACTTGAATCTTCGAACCAGCGGCTGCTTCAGAGCGAGCAGGGCCGCAGCCTTGCGCTGGCGGCCGGTCAGATGGGCTCGTGGGACTGGGACCTGGTCAATGACGACTGGAAGTGGGACGAAGGTCAATGCCGCATCTTCGGAGTCGATCACGCCACATTCAGACCGAGCCCGCAAAATGTCGGCACCATGGTCGAGCCGGAGGACATGCGCCGGCTCACGGAGATGGTGTCCGATTTCGGGCGTGGCGACAGCCAAGGCTACCAGACTGAATTCCGCGTCGTGCGTCTGGACGGCACGGTGCGGTGGTGCTTCGGCACGGCGGCTCCGACTGTCGACGCCTCCGGCAAGGTGGTGCGTATTTCCGGCGTCACCATCGACATCACCGATCGCAAGGAGACCGAAGAGCGCCAAGCGTTTCTGTCACGCGAGGTCGATCATCGCGCCCGCAACGCGCTCGCCGTTATCCAATCGATCATAAGGCTTACTCGCGCAAAAAGCGTTGACGACTACGTGCTGGCGATCGAGGGGCGCATCAAAGCGATGGCGCGCGCGCACACGCTGCTTTCCGACTCTCGCTGGCACGGCGCCGATCTCGGGGCGCTCGTCGCGGAAGAATTGGCGCCGTACCGGGCCGGTGACAAAATCGAGATCTGCGGGCCTGATATCTCGCTGCAACCAGCTACCGCTCAAGGTCTCGCGCTTGCGCTGCATGAGCTCGCCACCAACGCGGCAAAACATGGCGCGCTGTCGTTGGCCACCGGCAAAGTGAGGCTCGATTGGCGGTTACAGGCGGACACTCTGAACTTGCATTGGGTGGAGAATGGCGGCCCGCACATTGAGTCGCCTTCCGCGAGCAGCTTCGGCTTGAAAGTCATCGTTGCCAGCGTGGAACAACAACTTGGTGGCAAAGTAGAGTTTGACTGGGGTTCCAAAGGTCTGCAATGCGTGTTGTCGATACCGCGTAGCGTATTGTTGAAAACACGGGTCGCAGGCGAGCGAGTCAACGGTGAAGCAAATGGCGTCGCGGCCGGTTTGAATCCGGCAGGCAAGCCGCGCGTGCTCCTGGTCGAGGACGAAGCGTTGGTCGCCATGATGATACAGGAGAGCCTTACCGAATTCGGCTTCCACGTCATCGGTCCGGTCTGCACCGTATCCGAGGCGGAGGCGGTTGCCCGGGACGATCGACCCGATGTCGCCGTCCTTGATATCAATCTCGGCGACGGGATGATCTATTCGGTCGCCGAGATACTGGCGGTGCGCGGAGTGCCATTCGTCTTCGTGACCGGTTACGATGCCGAGAGCGTCGACAGCCGGTTCAGCGAAATCCCGATCCTGCAGAAGCCCATCGACAGGGAAATATTGCAGAGAATCTTCGCTCAGCACGCGGAGCGCTATGCCGCTCATTGATTGGTGCTGGATCTTGCCGCCCCGGTAGAATCATACGGCGGCCGATACAATAATTTTCAGTTGGCCGGAGGCAGCAGTGTTCGCGCCATCGCGTCGCGCCAACCACGGCAACGCTGGTCGCGGATGTTTTCGGGCATCGTTGGCTGGAAACTGCGATCAAGACGCCAGATCGTGGCGAAGGCATCCGGCGCCGGATACACGCCGGCTTGCCAGCCGGCCAGCAGGGCGACGCCGAGCGCGGTCGTCTCGCGGATAGTGGGGCGATCGACCTGCACGTCCAGAACGTCAGCGAGAAACTGCATGGTCCAGTCGCTTGCCGACATGCCACCGTCAACGCGGATGATAGGCTTCATCGTTCCCGGCTGCCGTGTTTCGCCGGCATCGGCATACATGGCCGCGAGCAGATCGCAAGTCTGATACCCGACGCTTTCGAGCACGGCGCGCGCTAACTCCTTCCGCGTCGTCCCGCGCGTCAAGCCGGTGATGGTGCCGCGGGCGCCGCTATTCCAGTAGGGCGCACCGAGGCCGACAAATGCCGGTACGAAATAGACGGGTTGCTCAGTGTCGGCTTGCGCAGCGAGTTCACCCGCTTGTGTCGACGAGGCGATAATCCCAAGTGCGTCGCGCAGCCATTGAACCGCCGCGCCAGCCACGAAGATCGACCCCTCCAGAGCGTAATGGCGGGTGCCATTCCATTGGTAGGCGATTGTCGTCAGCAGACGATGCCGCGAGCGGACGGCGGTTGATCCAGTGTTGAGCAAGACGAAACCACCGGTTCCGTAGGTGGCCTTGACCATGCCCGGCTCCAGGCAGGCTTGGCCGATGAGCGCGGCTTGCTGGTCGCCGGCGACTGCACGAATGGCGATCTCATTACCGAGATGCTCGGCCGCAGCAACGCCAAACTCGCCGGCGGTATCTCGCACCTGCGGCAGTAGTGAGGCCGCCACCTTGAACAGCCGCAGCAATTCCTCGTCCCAGCAACCGGTCCGGATATTGAACAGGAGCGTACGCGAGGCGTTGGTGGCATCGGTCGCGTGTACCGCGCCCAGCGTCAGGCGCCACAGGAGGTAAGTGTCGACGGTGCCGAACGCCAACTCGCCTTTCTCAGCGCGCGCACGCGCACCCGGAACATTATCGAGTATCCAGCAGATTTTGGTTGCCGAGAAATACGGGTCGATCAAGAGCCCGGTGCGCTCGGTGATCATCTCTTGATAACCGTCGGCCACCATACGCGCGCAAAGATCGGCGGTTCGGCGATCCTGCCAAACAATCGCATTGTAGATCGGCTCGCCCGTCTCGCGATTCCAGATGAGCGTGGTCTCGCGTTGATTGGCGATGCCGATGGCAGCGATATCGGGCGGACGCAGCGCGGCACTTTGCAACGCGTCGCGCATGGTCGCCAGCGTGGTTTCCCAGATATCGCTAGGATCGTGCTCGATCCAGCCGGGATGCGGGTAGATTTGTTTGAACTCCCGCTGTGCGACCGAGAGCGGAGCGCCATCCGGCCCGAACAGGATGGTACGCGTTGAGGTGGTGCCCTGATCGATGGCGAGGACGTATCGCATCAAGTCAGCTTCTACGGGTGGCGCTTAGGTGTAAACAGGCCGTGAATTGCGCCGCGAACAGTACCGCCAATGCGGTACCGTGGGTTTCGATCGTCCGCTGCGAAATAATTCGCTTAAAAATCAATCTTCCGCTTGTTGAGAAACGCGTCGATTCCGGCACGGGCGTCGTCGGACGTGAGGCTTAGGGCTTGCGCCACTTCTTCTGTCCAGAGCCCTTCCGACGCCGCCATTTTCTCGATGCGCGGTATGGCTTGGATAATGAGATAGTTCGGAATTTGCGCATTCTTGGCGACAACGCCGGCTAGCTCAATCGCCTTGTCGAGCGTTTTGCCGGCCTCGACCACGTAGTGCGAAAGCCCGATCCGCTCGCCCGCGGCGGCATCGACAACGCGGCCGGTCAACATCATTTCGATCATCCGGCCGGAGCCGATAATGCGGGAAACGCTGACACTGGCACCGCCGCCGACGTAAAAGCCGCGGCGGCCTTCCGGCAATTGGTAAAACGTGGTCGAGTCGGCCACTCGCACATGGGTCGCCGCCGCGATTTCGAGGCCTCCACCGATCACCGCACCGGGCATCGCCGCCACCACCGGACGCCCTCCGAATTGGATGGCTTCGCAGGTGGCGTGCCCAAGGCGAGACATTTCGATGCTCTCGAACGGCTGGCGATGACGGTGTTCGGTGAGGTCTAGACCGGCACAGAAATGCGGACCGGCGCCGGTGAGGACCACGGCCCGCACATCCGGCTCGAAATCCTCAAATGTCTTCTTTAATTGCCGCCAAAGGTCCTCATTCAATGCGTTGCGTTTGGCGGGGCGATTGATGGTGACGATGGCTATGGCGCCCTGGCGCTCAATCAGCAAAGGTGGCGCAGTTTTACTCATGAATTTTGCTCATCAAACGGTGGATGTGTTGCAGGCCGGATGGGGCAGGGCAACCATATAGCCATGGTGGCGGTTGAGATAGGGCCACGGCCGGTACTCGTGATGTTCTCGGCTTGTGCGCTCATCAATTCTTCAGACAACAAGGCGACCGATCCTGTAGCATGGCGCCCATCTTCAAGCGCGCCGTTGCGCGAGTAAATTGTCATGCCGGTCATCGAAAGCCGTATCGATTCCAGTTCCGAGACCTTTCGCGCCAATCGCGAACAGATGCTGGCGCTGATCGACGAATTTCGCGCGCTCGAGCAGAAGGTGCGGGACGTCTCCAATTCGAGGCGCGAGCGCTTTCGTTCCCGTGGCCAGTTGCTGCCGCGCGAGCGGATCGCGCTCACGCTCGATCCCGGCGCGCCCTGGCTCGAATTGTCGACGCTGGCCGGATTTCGCATGCATGACGATGACGGCGCGGAGGGCATCCAGGGCGGCGGCGGGATCGCCGGCGTCGGCTACGTCTCCGGCGTCCGCTGCATGATTTCCGCCAATGACAGCGCAATCAAGGGCGGCACGTCGACCCCGATGGGGGTGAAGAAGAATCTGCGCATGCAGCAAATCTGCCTGGAGAACAAGCTGCCGATGGTTCGGCTCGTGGAATCGGGCGGCGCTAATCTGCTGTTCCAGGCTGAGATGTTCGTTGAAGGCGGCCGCGGCTTTGCCAACCAAGCGCGGATGTCGGCGGCGGGAATTCCGCAGGTCACGGTGGTGCATGGCTCCTCCACCGCGGGCGGTGCTTATCTGCCCGGCCTTTCGGACTATGTGATTCTGGTCCGCGGCCGCGCCAAAGTCTTTCTTGCCGGCCCGCCGTTGCTACGCGCGGCGACCGGCGAAATCGCGACCGACGAGGAGCTCGGCGGCGCTGAGATGCACGCGACCGTCTCCGGGCTCGGCGAATACCTCGCCGAGGATGATGCAGACGGCATCCGCATCGCGCGCGAAGTCATGGCCAAGCTGCCATGGAATGCGCAACTACCGGTGCGGCCGGCGAAATCGCTCAAGGAGCCGCGCTATTCACCCGACGAAATCGCCGGCACCGTGCCGCCGGATTACCGCAAGCCCTACGACGTGCGCGAACTCATCGCCCGTATTGTCGACGATTCCGACTTTCTCGATTTTAAGCCGCTCTATGGTACGCACACGGTGTGTGGCCACGCCGACATCGAAGGCTACGCGGTCGGAATCGTCGGCAATAACGGACCGATCGACGCCGATGGCGCGAGCAAGGCGGCGCAGTTCATCCAGCTTTGCTGTCAGGCCAATATGCCGATCGTTTATCTGCAAAATACGACCGGCTATATGGTGGGGCGCGAGGCCGAACAGGCCGGCATCATCAAGCACGGCTCGAAGATGATCCAGGCGGTGGCGAATGCGACCGTGCCGCAGCTGACTGTGCATGTCGGCGCTTCATTCGGCGCCGGCAATTACGGAATGTGCGGGCGCGCCTATGATCCTCGTTTTATTTTTGCCTGGCCGAGCAACCGCATTGCCGTCATGGGTGGCGAGCAGGCGGCCAAGGTTATGGCCATTGTCACCGAGGAAAAGCTTAAGCGCGACGGTAAGCCAGTGGACAAAGCCAAGCTGGATGCGATGGAACAATCCATCGTCAAGCGCATGGAAGGTGAATCGACCGCGTTCTACGCGACCGCGCGCCTATGGGACGACGGCCTGATCGATCCGCGCGACACCCGCAAGGTGCTAGGCTTCTGCCTGTCGATCTGCGGCGAAGCCGAACTCCGGCCGCTGAAACCCAACACGTTCGGCGTCGGGCGGATGTAATTAAAGAGGAAACCCCATGTTGTTCACGCCCGAGCACGAGGAGTTGCGTCGCAGCCTGCAAAAATTCATTGCGGCAGAGGTCAACCCGCATGTGGATGACTGGGAGGAGGCCGGCATTTTCCCTGCCCACGAGGTTTTCAAGAAGATGGGTGACTTGGGCTTTTTAGGCCTCAACAAGCCGGTCGAATATGGCGGCCAAGGCCTCGATTATTCCTACGCGATGGTCATGGCCGAGGAGCTTGGCAATATCGCCAGCGGCAGCGTGCCGATGGCGGTTGGCGTCCAAACCGATATGGCGACGCCGGCGCTGGCCCGGTTTGGCAGCGACGAGCTCAAGCGCGAGTTTTTGGCGCCGTCGATTGCCGGCGATTTTGTGGCCTGTCTTGGCGTCTCCGAAGTCGGCGCGGGCTCCGACGTGGCGTCGATAAAAACCACCGCGCGCAAGGACGGCGGTGACTACGTCATCAATGGCGGCAAGATGTGGACCACCAACGGCACGCAAGCCGACTGGATGTGCCTCCTCGCCAATACATCCGAAGGGGCGGTCCACAAGAATAAGTCGCTGATTTGCCTGCCGATGACGACCAAGGGCGTGCAAATCGCCCGCAAGCTCGACAAGCTCGGCATGCGGGCTTCCGATACCGCGCAGATTTTCTTCGATAATGTGCGCGTGCCGCAGCGTCATCTGATTGGCGAAGAAGGCAAGGGCTTCACCTATCAGATGATGCAGTTTCAGGAGGAACGGTTATGGGCCGCTGCCGCCAACTTGAAGTCGATGGAACGGCTGATTGAGCAGACTATCGACTACACGCGCAACCGCAAGGCATTCGGCAAGACGATCCTCGACAATCAAGTGGTGCACTTCCGGCTGGCCGAGCTTTCGACCGAGATCGAGCTTCTGCGCGCACTGGTCTATCGCGCCTGCGAACTTTATCTCGCGGGCACTGACGTGACGCGGCTTGCCTCCATGACCAAGCTCAAAGCCGGGCGGTTGCGCCGCGAGGTTGCCGATTCCTGCCTGCAATACTGGGGTGGCATGGGCTATATGAACGAGACGCCGGTCAGTCGCGCCTATCGCGACGGCCGTTTGGGTTCGATCGGCGGCGGCGCTGACGAAATCATGCTCACCATCATCTGCAAGCTGATGGGCACGCTGCCGGGAACGTCGAACGCGCCAAGCGAGAAGGCGGGTCATGCCTGATCTGCCGCAGACCTCGCACATCAAACTCGAGTTGCGCCACGCGGTGCTGCATCTGTGGCTCAATCTGCCGGAGCAGCGCAACGCTCTGAGTTCGCAGATGGTGAGTGAAATTGCGGCGACCTTTGCGGCCATCGCCACCGACCGCTCGATCCGCGTTGTCGTGTTGCGGGGCGCAGGCGGAACCTTCTGCGCTGGCGGCGACATCAAAAACATGTCCGCTGCCGTCGCGGCGCCGCCGCCGGGCGCGCCCGACGATCTCAAAGACAACAACCGCCGTTTCGGCGCCTTGCTGGAGGCGGTGAATGGCGCGCCACAGGTGGTGATCGCCGCGGTCGAAGGTTACGCCATGGGCGGCGGCTTTGGCCTTGCTTGCGTCGCCGATGTCACGATCGCGACCACCGATGCCCGCTTTGCCATGAGTGAAGTCACGATCGGCGTGGTGGCTGCGGCGATCTCGCCGTTCGTGGTGCAGCGGATCGGGCTGACCGCCGCGCGGCGCCTCGGTGTGTCAGGCGCGCGCCTCGACGGCACGCAAGCCGTGGCGATCGGCCTTGCCCATGTTTGCGTCAAGGACGCTGCCGCGCTCGATGAAGCGATCCGCGAGGCCTGCAATCAAGTGCTCAAAAGTGCGCCGGAGGCGGTCGCGGCCACCAAGCGGCTGATGTTGAGCGCCGCCGGACCCGCTTCGATCCCGGCTTTGCTGGACGAGGCTGCGGCGGTCTTCGCGGCTGCTGTTCGCGGGCCGGAGGGCCGAGAAGGCACCAGAGCATTCGTGGAGAAGCGCAAGCCCTCCTGGGTTACGCAGATTGAATAACGGTGGCTCGGGATGACGGCGTTTAGCAAAATCCTGATTGCCAATCGGGGCGAAATAGCCTGCCGGATTGTGCGCACGGCCAAAGCGCTCGGCTATCGGACGGTTGCCGTGTTCAGCGATGCCGACGCGGGTGCGTTGCATGTGCGGCAGGCCGATGAAGCGGTCCGCATCGGACCGCCGCCAGTTCAGCAGAGCTATCTCGATATCGATGCGCTTTTGACGGCGGCGAAGGTCGCTGGCGCCGATGCGGTGCATCCCGGTTACGGGTTTCTGTCCGAGAACGCCGCTTTTGCGCGCGCCTGCACCGAGGCGGGTCTCGTGTTCGTCGGTCCGCCGGCAGCCGCCATCGAGGCGATGGGCAACAAGGCGCGCGCCAAGGCGTTGATGGAGACGGCCGGTATTGCGTGCGTACCCGGTTACCGAGGATCCGATCAATCTGACGACAAGCTTTTGGCGGAAGGCCGCCGTATCGGCTTTCCCCTGATGGTCAAGGCGGCTGCCGGCGGCGGCGGTCGCGGCATGCGGCTGGTTGCATCCGGCGACGATCTTTCCAACGCGCTCAAGCGCGCGCGTTCAGAGGCGGAAAGTGCATTCGGTTCGGACGAATTGATCCTCGAACATGCCGTCGCCGACGCGCGGCATATCGAGATTCAGGTTTTTGCCGACCGCTACGGTAACGTGGTTCATCTTGGCGAGCGCGATTGCTCGATCCAGCGCCGCCATCAGAAAGTGATCGAGGAGACGCCGTCGCCCGCCGTCTCGCCTCAATTGCGGGCACCGATCGGTGCGGCGGCGGTCGCCGCGGCCAGCGCCATCAGCTATGTGGGCGCCGGGACCGTTGAGTTTCTGCTCGACGGTGCCGGCAACTTTTATTTCCTCGAAATGAACACCCGGCTTCAGGTCGAACACCCGGTAACCGAGGCCGTCACCGGCCTCGATCTGGTGGCGTGGCAATTGCGCGTCGCCGCCGGCGAAAAATTGCCACTCGCACAGGAACAAGTGCAGGCTCACGGCCACGCCATCGAAGCGCGCCTCTATGCCGAGGACCCATACCGGAATTTTTTGCCGCAGAGCGGGACTTTGGTCGACTGGCGTCCGGGATCGGGCGAGGGCGTGCGCGTCGATCACGGCCTGCAACCGGGCGCGGTGGTAAGTCCGTTTTACGACCCAATGCTGGCGAAGGTGGTTGCACACGGAGCAACGCGCGAGGAGGCGCGGCGGCGGCTGATCCTGGCGCTCGAAGGTACAATCGCATTCGGCCTGGATACCAATCGCAACTTTCTCGTCGAGGTGCTCCGGCACTCGTCGTTCGTGGCCGGTGAGGCGACGACCGCTTTTATCGAGCGGTATTTTCCGGCGGGCAGCGATGCTATGCGGCGCCCGTCTCCTGACCTTCGCATGGTTGCACTCGCTGCGATCCTATTGTTCGAAGCGCGCAAATCCGGTGCGGAGTCCTGGTCATCGACCGGCATCGCGACCTGGCCGCTGCAGCTTGCGGTCGAAAACGCACGGCAGGAGGCGATCGTCGCCGTTGTCGCCAAGGATCGCTATTCGATCGCCGTGGGAAAAAACATCATCGAGGTATCGATCGAAGATCGTCAGGCCGGCATGGTGCGGTTTACCGCGGAGGGAATTCAGCAGACGGCACGCTTCGCTTTGCACGATGGCGTCCTTCATCTTGATCTTAACGGCGTAGTGGCGGCTGTTCGCGAAACCACGCACGAAGCCGGCACGGCAGAGCGGCGCGAAGGCTCGGCTCGACTGCTTGCGCCGATGAACGGCGCGATTATCAGCGTGCAAGCCAAACCGGGTGATCGTGTCGCTCGCGGCCAGCGCATCGTCGTTCTTGAAGCGATGAAGATGCAACACGAGCTTGCCGCCGAGCGTGATGGTGTCATCGACAAGGTCCTGGTCAAGCCCGGTGACCAGGTGGCAACCGGCCAGCTCCTTGTTGAGCTCAAAGCCGACAAGCGTCTGAAGGAGGCGATAGCATGAGCGACAAAGCGGTCATCACCTGCGCGCTCACCGGCGTGCTGACCGATCCGAGACAGCATCCGGTACCGGTCACGCCTGAAGAAATGGCCCGCGAGGCTAAGGCTGCGTTCAATGCCGGCGCTGCGGTCATGCATGTGCATTTCCGCCAGCAGGCGCCCGGAAAGGGACATCTGCCGTCGTGGGAACCGCAGTTGGCCGCCACCATCATGCAGGCTATCCGCGATGCCTGTCCGGGCGTCATTCTCAATGAATCGACTGGCACGGTTGGATCGGACATTTCGGGTCCAGTCGCCTGCCTGCGGATGGTCAGACCAGAAATTGCGGCCTGTAACGCCGGATCACTCAATTATCTGAAAGTGCGCACCGACGGATCGTGGGCGTGGCCGCCGCATCTGTTCGATAATCCGGTCGAAAAGGTCAGAGCCTATTTGGACGTCATGGCTGAAACCGGTACGCAGCCGGAATTTGAATGTTTCGACGTCGGCATCGTGCGGTGCGTCGGCATGTACGCCAAAAACGGCATGTTCAAGGGACGGCCGAAATACAACTTCGTCATGGGCGTCGAATCCGGAATGCCCACCGATCCGGATCTGCTGCCGATTCTTTGCAAGCTTCTTGTTGCGAACGCCCCGTGGCAGGTAACGGCGGTTGGCCGCGAGAGCATCTGGCCGCTGCATCGACGCGCCGCCGAGCTTGGCGGCCATTTGCGCACCGGTCTTGAAGATACGTTTTATCTGCCGGATGGCGGCAAAGTCGGTTCGAATGGTGCGCTTGTCGATATGCTGGCGCGCTACGCACGCGAAGCCGGCCGCGCAGTCGCCAGCCCGGCCGAGGCGCGCGGTCTGATGGGGTTTTCGGCGGCCTGAGAGGAAAGCCGCTTGAGACGATCTAAGCGCGCCGCTAATGAACCTGCCGGTCTTGGCCGGCCCAGAACGGCTTGCGCAATTCGCGTTTGAGGATTTTGCCGGTCGGTGTGCGCGGCAGTGCGTCGACAAAATCAACCGAACGCGGCGCTTTGAAATGAGCGATGCGCCCGCGCACAAAGGCGATCAGCTCTTCGGGCGTGACGTCGACGCCGGATTTTTTCACGACGATCGCCTTCACGGCTTCGCCCCACTTGTCGTCCGGGACACCAATAACAGCCACGTCGGCGATGGCGGGGTGACCAAACATCGCGCTTTCGACTTCGGCTGGATAGATGTTCTCGCCGCCGGAAATGATCATGTCCTTGACCCGATCGTAGATGTAGACGTAACCGTCTTTATCGAGATAGCCGGCGTCGCCGGTATAAAACCATTCGCCGCGAATGGCGCGGCTGGTCGCTTCCGGCTGGTGCCAATAACCCAGCATATTTTGCGGCGAGCGCGTGATGATCTCGCCGACCTCGCCCGCGGGAACATTCTTGCCGCTTGCATCGACCACACGTATTTCGATTCCAGCCATCGGCTTGCCGCAGGATTTAAGGCGCTCCGGGTTATCGTGATCTTCGGGCGGTAGATACGTGATGGCGCCGTGGTTTCGGTCAGCCCGTATACCTGTGCCAGCTCGCAGCCGAACGCCTTGATCGCATTGCGCACGAGATCGATCGGCGCCGGCGAGGCGCCGTAATAGATCAGTTCCAGCGAAGAAAAATCCGTGGTTTTGCACTGCGGATTCTGCAAGGTGAATATGATCAGCGCCGGCACCATGAAGGCTTTGGTGATGCGTAATTCCGGTATCGCACGGTGGATCGCCGCCGGATCGGCGTCGCGCAACAACAAGGAGTCGATGCCGCGATGAAGACCGATCAACGCCCAGCCGCTGCCGCCGATGTGAAACACCGGCATGCAGACGAGATTGACGTCATTCTCATGCCAGCCGCCGATTGATCGCAGGCCGACATTGCTCAGGGCGAGCAAGCCCGAATGGCTAAGCTGCGCGCCCTTCGGGTACCCGGTCGTGCCGCTGGTGTACATCTGAATGGCGCAATGATCCGCCGCGATGTTTAAGCCCGGATCGGTCATGGGTTGGCTGGCGATCCAGTCGGCGTAGTTGGTCCACGAGCCGTGCGGCTCGTCGAGCGCGATGATCTGGCGCACCGACTTCATCTCCTGCGCCACCTTGTCAACGACGGGATAGAAGTCGGCACCGACGAACAGCAGTTCCGCGCCGGCGTCGGCCACCACATAAGCGACCTCCGCGGGCGCGAGCCGAAAATTGACTGGGACCAGCACCATGTCGGCCTTGGCCGCGCCGAACCAAAGTTCGAAGAAGGCAGGTACGTTCTTTGACAGAATCGCGATGCGTGCCTGGGGCGGTAGTGCGGTCGAAATGAGACCATTGGCCACCTGGTTGGCGCGCTGATCGAGTTCGCCAAACGTGATGCGCTTTCTCTCGAAATGGATCGCCGTCCGATTGGGCCGCGTCTTGGAGTGATGGCGCGCGATATCGCCGATCGTATCGACGTCCACGATGCCTTCGACCTTGAGCATGTCGATCCTCCCCGCCGGCTTTGGCTTGTTGCGCTTCTGCGTCTGCTTTGAGGGTAATGGTAGGCACTTTTGCAACCGCCGAAAAGTCCGAGGGTGAGGGCTCGTTTTCACCCGGACGCCTATTGCGGTGCAAACTTTAAGCCCCGCGAGAATGAAATCTGTCCGTTCCAGAAGGCCTGCAATAAGTCGGGCGCTGCTCATTGTTCGGGCTTAGAAAGTTCCATCGTCCGCCCGCAGGCATTTATTGTGGTGGTTTGCACCGCTCAGGCTAAGATGATGCCTCGCGCCGCGATCGAAGGCGCAAACGTCCGCAGCATCGCAGGTCCCGTGCACGCCCCCGCGACCAATCCAAAACCGCTGGTTCCGCTCAATCGGAGCCTCGTGGTCACCGCCGTTCTTGCTGGCCTGATTGTGGCCGCCACGTTCTGGCTGGTCGGACGCAACCAAAGCGATGCCGCCTGGGTGGTGCGCTCGCTGGCAGTGCGCGACGAACTGACGAATGTTGTCAATCAGGTCGAGGCGGCCGAAACCGGCCAGCGGGGCTATCTGCTGACTGGCCGCGACAGCTATCCCGGGTATTCGATCCATTTTTCACCACCAAGCCCGCCGGTAAGGGTACCGGTCTCGGCCTCAGCCAGGCCTACGGTTTCGTCAAGCAGTCCAGCGGCCATATCAAGATTTATTCCGAGCCTGGCGCCGGCACCACGGTGAAGATTTATCTGCCGCGACTCGTGGCTGACGCGAAGGGATTACTGACGCGCACGGCTTCCGAACCGATGCGGACCGGCGACCGCAGCGAAATTATCATCGTGGTCGAGGACGACGCTGATGCGTCGACTGACGACGGAAACACTGCACGAGCTCGGTTACACGGTATTCGATAGCGAAAGCGCCACCGGCGCCTTGGAAATTCTCGACCGCGTGGCCGACGTGAAGTTGCTGTTCACCGACGTTGTCATGCCCGATATCAACGGCAAGAAACTCGCCGATGAGGCGCTGCGTCGGCGGCCTGATCTAAAAGTACTGTTCACCACCGGATATACCGCCAACGCAGTCGTGCATGGCAGTGTGCTGGGATCCGGGAGTTCATTTGATCGGCAAGCCGTTCACACTCGACCACTCGCCGCAAAAGTACGCGCGGTTCTTGACGAGTAACGCCGCTGACGTCTCAGGATGCTTTCCTGGGGACCTTTTCGCCTTTCTTGCGCGCCTTGGAGAGCCCGATAGCGATAGCTTGCTTGCGGCTCTTCACTTTACCGCCTCGGCCGCTGCGCGCGGTTCCACGGTTGTAGCGGCGCATTTCGCTTTCCACGTCTTTGCCGGCGGCGGGTGAATATCTGCGTTTCTTCGTTGCCATCAGGCTCTCCCGGATCGGCCGCGTGAAAGCGTCGGCCGGTCGCTCATCTTTGTCGCTAGCTCAACCCTTGCTCGCGCGCGGAGTTCCCAGTGTCTGTTCGCCGGCGGCAAGCGATAACCCATTGCGGCGTCTCACTAATCCGCAAACACAAAAATTCAGCGGCAATTGGAACTTATGGTCTTTGCTTGCGTTCCTTCCCTGCAAATCCGCGAGGTAGACGCGTGCATCGGCTCACTCGGCGGCAGCTTTTGGGGTCGAGCGCGCTCGCGCTATTGCTGATCACCCCGGCTGCTCGTGCCACAATCATCAAGGGCGGCTTACCGTGGAAGCCAGGATCGGCTGATCCGCCGACCGCGGTAAAACCCGGCGGTTGGTATTATTTTACGCCGCAAGAAGCCAAGACCGTCGAGGCATTTGTCGATCGGCTTATTCCCGCCGACGAACTCTCGGCGGGCGGCAAGGAGACCGGCTGCGCTGTCTTCATCGATCGACAGCTCGCCGGGCCCTATGGCCGGTTCGAGGGCCATTACATGAGCGGGCCCTTCCAGAAGGGTACCAAGCAGCAAGGTCCGCAATCGCCAGTCACGCCGGCTCAGCATTATCGCAAGGCATTGGCAGCGTTCGATGCCGCCTGCCGTGAAAAGTTCGGCGGCAAAGCTTTCGTCGATCTCACCGACGCGCAGAAAGACGAAGCGATCCGGGGCCTCGAGGACGGCTCCCTCAAGCTGGCCGGTACCGATGCGCAGGACTTCTTCAAGCTCATCCTCAAGAACACACAGAACGGCTTTCTCGCCGACCCGATCTACGGCGGCAACAAGAACATGGCGTCATGGAAGATGATCGGTTTTCCGGGCGCGCACTACGACTATCGCGACTGGATCGACCGGCATAATCAGCGCGTCACGCTGACGCCGGTCGGTATCAATAATCACCCCGATTGGACGCAGTAGATCCCGACAGGAGCCTCGATGGCGCGCAGACTTCCGCATAAAGACGTGGTCATCATCGGGCTCGGTTGGACCGGCTCGATTCTCGCCAACGAGTTGACGGACGAGGGCCTCGATGTGGTCGCGATCGAACGCGGTCCCTGGCGCGACACCGCGACCGACTTCCCGATCTCTTATGCCCAGGATGAGTTGCGCTATCGTATCCGGCATGAACTGTTCCTGCGCAATTCGCAGATGTCCGTAACGTTCCGCAATAAAGCGAACCAGACCGCCCTGCCGGTGAGGAGCTGGGGCGCCTTCATGCTCGGCAACGGCGTCGGTGGCGCCGGTGTTCATTGGAATGCCGAGACTTGGCGTTTCCTGCCAACAGACTTCACGCTCAGAAGCCATCTGACGCAACGGTACGGCGCAAAATTTTTGCCGGACGATATGACGATTCAGGATTGGGGCGTCACGTTCGACGATCTCGAACCGTATTATGATCAGTTCGAGTATTTGTGCGGCACGTCTGGCACCGCCGGCAATCTCGGCGGCAAAATCCAGGATGGCGGTAACCCGTTCGAAGGCGTGCGCTCGCGTCCCTATCCGACGCCGGCGATGAAGCAGGGCTACGGCCACACGCTGTTCGCCGAGGGAGCGAAGAAGCTCGGCTATAAGCCGTTTCCGCAGCCATCCGGAAACCTCTCGCAGTCCTACACGAATTCGCTCGGCGTCACCCTCGGCCAATGCACCTTTTGCGGCTTCTGCGAATGGTTCGGCTGCGCCAATTATTCCAAAGCGACCCCGCAGACCACGGTTCTGCCCGTGCTCTTGCGCAAATCGAATTTCGAAGGCCGTACCGACTGCGAGGTTACCAAGATCAACCTCGACAATACCGGCAAGCGCGCAACCGGCGTGACCTATGTCAATTCATCCGGCGAAGAATTCGAGCAACGGGCCGATCTTGTGGTTCTTTGCGCGTTCTCGCTGTTCAACGTGCAGCTTCTTTTGCTGTCGGGCATCGGCACGCCGTACGATCCGCAGACTGGGCAAGGTCAGATCGGGCGCAACTTTACACATCAGACCGTGGCGGGGGGATTGGGCTTTTTCGACAAGGACAAATACAACTTCAATCCGTTCATCTCCGCCGGCGCCATCGGCATGTGCATCGACGAATTCAACGGCGACAATTTCGATCACGGCCCGCTCGGTTTCGTCGGCGGCGGCTATATCGGTCAGGTGCAGACCAACGGCCGGCCAATTGAGACCACCGCGGTCCCGCCGGACACCCCGGCCTGGGGATCGAAATGGAAGCGGGCGATCAAGGATAATTATCTCTCGACCATCAATGTCGGCGCCGCTTGCCACGGCTCGATGTACAGCTATCGCGACAATTATCTCAGCCTCGATCCGACCTACAAAGACCGCTTCGGACGGCCGCTCGTGCGCATCACGCTCGATTTCCACGACAACGAAATCAAGATGAGCAATTTCCTCTTGGATAAATATGCCCAAATCCTGCAAGCGATGGGTGCAAAACAAGTCGTCAAGCATCCCCGCGAGGCGCCTTACGATGTCACCGCCTACCAGACTTCGCATCTCAACGGCGGCGCGATCATGGGTGACAATCCCGGCGACAGCGCGCTCAACCGCTATCTGCAAAGCTGGGACGTGCCCAATCTGTTCGTCATGGGCGCCAGCGCTTATCCGCAAAACGCCGGCTACAATCCGACCGGCACGGTCGGCGCGCTGGCCTACTGGTCGTCTCACGCAATCCGCTCACAATATCTCAAGAATCCGGGACCGCTCGTTCATGCCTGAGAACAAAAGGTCACTTGTGGAGCTGGCGCGCCCGCTACTGCTTGCTGCCGCACTGAGCGTGCCGGCGGGCGCCGTCGCGGCGGCCGGCGTCGACAAGCAGGATTTCAGCCAGATTCAACGCGGTCACTACCTTGCCATCGTCGGCGATTGCGCTGCGTGCCATACGCTGCCTGGCAGCGGACATGCTCTTGCTGGCGGACGGCCGATCGAAACGCCGTTCGGCACCATGTTTGCGCCCAACATCACGCCCGATCCGACGACCGGCGTCGGTGCGTGGACCGATCAGGAATTCGTCGACGCGATGACGAAAGGTACCGGCCGCAACGGAATGCACCTCTATCCGGCCATGCCGTATACCTACTACACAAAAGTCACGCGTGATGACGCGCTCGCGATCCGCGCTTATCTCAATACCGTGCCGGCGGTGCACAACCCGGTCAAAGCCGATCAATTGCCGTTTCCGTTCAACATTCGTGCTTCGATGATTGTTTGGAACGAACTGTTTTTTTCACCTGAACAATTTCAGCAGCGCGCCGACAAAAGCGACGAATGGAACCGAGGCGCTTATCTCGCCGAAGGTCTGGGCCATTGTGGGCTTTGTCACACGCCGAAGAATTTTATGGGCGGCGACAAAACAAGCGAGCGCCTGCAAGGTTACGCGTTGCAAGGTTGGTTCGCTTCCGACATCACCAATGACCGTCGTCGCGGAATTGGCGGCTGGTCTGTCGACGAAATCGCCGATTATCTCAAAACCGGCCACGGCCGAAAGACTCTTGGTACCGGCCTGATGGCGGAGACGATCAGTCAGTCGACGTCGAATATGACCGACGCCGATCTTAAGGCGATCGCGGTCTATCTGAAGGATCAACCCGGCCAAAGCGCCAACGAAAATCAAGATCGAACTCAGGCCGTCGCTGCGGACCAGGCGATCATGAAGCGCGGCGCCAGGATCTATGCAGACGAATGCTCCGGCTGCCATGCCGGCAACGGCAAAGGGATTGAGCATTTATTTCCCGCACTCGATGGCTCGTCGGTAATTCAGCAGACCGATCCGACCTCGCTCATGCACGTGGTGTTGCGCGGCGCTCGTAGCGTTGGCACTGACAAGGCGCCAACCGCTGCGGCCATGCCGGAATTCGGCTGGCTGCTCAACGACAGTCAGGTCGCCGCCGTTTTGACTTATATCCGCAACTCTTGGGGCAATGCGGCGCCGGCTGTGAGCGCCGACGAAGTGCGCAAGGCGCGCCACGTCTTGGTCCAGCGGAGCGACTAGCGCGGCGTGTACTTGAATCCGGTTTGATGTCCGCTTGGCTCCGGGAGGCAATCGCAACCGAACGATCCGTTGCCCACTTTATCGAGCCCGGAACCCGTCGAGCGGTTCTTTTAATAAGATCAAACAGTATCGGCGTGTCGCGACGCGCTACCACAAGCGGCGAACGACCTGGCCATCAATACGCTTAGCTTTAGGTCGCGGAAGTCGACGGAGGCCGCCGTTACACGAAGTAGAAGAGGTAGACGATGGCAAAGGCGATCACCACCGCCGCGATGCTAAATCCAAGCACGTAGCGGACGTTGTGGCCCATAACGGCTTGCCGTGCCTGCGCGGCTGGAATGCCGGGCTGCCCCGCCGTTCGACGATCGGCCTCTTTATACTCAGGTGCGCGTGTTTCGGTGCTCATGGGCGGTCTCTCAATTCATGTTACCTTTTGCCGGCTGACAACCGGCTTGCCACCGTCTTTGTTCCGTCATTGGCGAATCGGAATCCATCTGATGTTCCTTTCCAATTTGCCAATTGTGGGATGAGAAGAGAACATTGCCTGCGGCGGGAAGTTCCTCGCGTAGGTTCTGTTCCCGGCTCAAGTAAAAGCGCGCGCCTCTGCGTCGGAGGCGCGCGTTTTGTCGTGATGCTGAAATCAAGCGGCTTTTCTATTCACCTGGCTTTCCGCCATTTCGGTGAGCTTTTTATCGGTGGCCTTCTCCTCGGCGAGGGTCTGCTGCAAAAGCGAGACGCAATCGTGCTTGCCAAGCTGGTTCGCCCAGGCGATCAGGGTGCCGTAGCGGGTTATTTCATAGTGCTCGACAGCCTGCGCTGCCGCAATCAAGGCGGCGTCGAGCACCGGCTTTTGCGCGACTTCGCCGGCGACGTCGTTGGCCTCTTCGATGATGCCGTCGATGGCCGGGCAATCCACTCCTTTTGCCTTTTGGCCGATCAACTGAAATACCTGTTCCAGCCGCTTCACGTGGTTTTCGGTTTGCTGAAGATGATTTTGAAAACCACCCTTAAGTTGCGGGTCGGTGGCCTTCTCGATCATATCCGGCAGCGCTTTTACGATTTGCTGCTCTGCATAATAGATGTCGCACAGCGAGTGCACGAACAAGTCGTTCATATTTTTGATGTCTTTCGAGAACAATCCCATGACGTTCGGTTCCTTTGCTTTGGGTGTGAGGCAGCGGCGCGCAGGTCTTCCCGGCAGCCGCTACTGAGTGCAACGTGCCGCAGCAAAGGCGGTTCCGCTGCGCCCCGCGTGGCAGCCGTGGGATTGTAAGTTTTACTTCAGTGGAATTCGGGAATGGAACTTCCGGTGCGGCGGGGAGTGTCGGGCGGCTGCTCGTTCAGTACCAGCCAATAGAGTCCCAGTTGGACCACCGCCTGCGCGAATTCGTTGAAATCGACCGGCTTGCGGACGTAGCTGTTGGCGCCGAGGCTATAACCCTGCAAGCGGTCTTTATCCTCCACCGAGGTCGTCAGGATGACCACGGGCAGCAAACGGGTGCGCTCGTCGCTGCGGATGCGACGCAGCACCTCATGACCGTCGATTTTCGGCAGCTTCAGATCCAGCAATATAAGCTGCGGCAGCTCATTGCGGTTGCCGTCGGCGCCGGTGCCAAGAAGATAGTCGATGGCCTGGACCCCGTCGCGTGCCACGGCCACACGATTGCCGATGTTGGCCTTCTTGAGCGCCCGCAGCGTCAAGGCTTCGTCTTTCTGATTGTCCTCCACGAGAAGGATGGCCGGCTCTTGCGTCATTGCGTCCCCCAGATTAATGCCGCGCTTGCGGGTCCGATTGCATGCGTAGCGGGCTCGGCCGCCAAGCGCTGATCGTCCCCAAGCGTAAAGAAGAAAGTGGCGCCGCTGTCGACGGCGGCTTCCGCCCAGATGCGGCCGCCGTGCCGGCGGATCACCCGCCGAACTGTCGCCAGTCCGATGCCGGTACCTTCGAACTCGCTCTTCGTGTGTAGCCGCTGGAACATGCCGAATAGCTTGCCGGCATAAGCCATGTCGAAGCCTGCGCCATTGTCGCGAACGAAGAAGGTGCGGCCGTCATTATCGGCCATGCCGACTTCGATATGGGCTCGCTTCCGGTGTCCGGTATATTTCCAGGCGTTGCCAAGCAGGTTCTCGAACGCGATGGTCAATAGCCGGGCATCGCCTTCGGCGGTCAGGCCATCCGCTACGGTGAAGTCAACGTCGCGGCCCGGCGTGGCGCGCGCAAGTTCCGCGGAGACCTTGGATGCGATTTCGCTTAAGTTGACGTTGGCGCGCTCAAATTCGACGCGAGTGACCTGCGCCAGCGCCAGCATGTCGTCGATCAGTTGCGACATTTGCTGGGCGGATTCCCGCACGTAAGCCAGGTACTGCTTGCCGTCGTCGTCGAGTTTGTCCGCGTAGTCCTCCAGGAGCGCCAGTCCAAACCCGTCGATGCTGCGCAACGGTGCGCGCAAATCATGGGCGACGGAATGGCTGAAAGACTCAAGTTCTTCATTCTTGGCCTCGAGTTCGGCGACGAGCTTGGCGCGTTCTTCCGCCATCTCGCGCGCCGTGCGCGCCTCGATTGCCTCCAGTTCGGCGCGCAAAAGCTGTTCGCGGATACGGCGGGTCTCGTCCTCGAATTGCTTGCGCCGGATCTGGGCCAGCACGCGCGCGCGCACCAGATCGAAATCGCTTGATTTGGCGATGTAATCGTCAGCGCCGGCGGTAAGTCCTCGAATCATCGCCGCGCGATCCTCGACCGCGGTCAACATGAGCACCGGAATGTCGCGGATGTCGGGTGCCAGTTTGATGCGCCGGCAGGTTTCCCGGCCGCCCATGCCAGGCATCATCAGATCGAGCAGAATGCAATCGACCGGCTGGACCGCAAGCAATTGCAACGCTTCCTCGCCTGAGCGTGCCAACACCAGCTCGTAGCCATCCGAGCGCAATGCATCGGCAAGCTGCTGCAGGTAGGTTTCGCTGTCATCGACCGCGAGAATCTTTTTCGGCGCCAGCAGACTTGTGGCGCCGTGTGCGTCCATCTGAGCTTCCAACCGGCCGCCGGCGCTTCGCAACACGGCTTTCAGCCGGGCGATGACGAGCGCGACATCTTCGTCTTTACGAACGAATGCATCGGCCCCCGCATCAAGCGCGTGCATCTCGGCGCCGCGATCTTCCGACGCGGTGAGAAGAAGGCAGGGCAGGCCGCGCAACGCCGCGTCCAGCCTGATCCTTCGGATGACGGTGGCGCCGTCGATGCCCGGTAATTGACCGTCAACGACGATGGCGGTGGGTCGCTGATCGGAGGCGAGCCGCAATCCGTCTTCGCCGTTGTCGCTCACGATCACGCGGTAGGAGGCCGCCTCGAGCGCCGCTTTCAAAGCCTCGCGAAACGTCAGGCTGTCGTCGATGACCAGCACGCTCTCCACGCCAGCGGGTGCGGCCGACACATGCAGCCGGGCGAGTTCGCGCGCGCGCGCGACAATGTAGTTGGGATCGTAGGGCTTGCCGACATACTCATCCGCTCCGGTGGAGAGGCCGCGCACGCGGTCGCGCACTTCCGCTTCAGTCGACAACAGCATGACGGCAGTATCGTTGGCGGACGGCATCGCGCGGATATCCCTGAGCAGTTCAATTCCGTCGCCATCCGGCAACAGAATATCGAGGATCACCAGCGCGAAATGCTGCTCGGCGAGCTTGCGCCGCGCTTCCTCCAAAGTCGCGCAAGCCACGGCTGGAAGCGCCGCCGCGTCGAGGATCTCGGTCAAATTCATGCGGACGGTCAGGCTGTCATCGACCACGAGAACGCTCATGCGCGCATCTCCATCGGGGCGTATTGCAGAGTACCCAGACGCGTTCCGATCTCACCAAGGCGCAAAACCTCCGTGGCCGCGCCAAGGTTGACCGCCTCGCGCGGCATGCCATAGACGACGGAGGTTGTCTCGTCTTGCGCGATGGTAAATCCGCCGGCTTGGCGGATCTTCAGGAGTCCGAGCGCGCCGTCACGGCCCATTCCGGTGAGTAAGCAGGCAATCGCCTGGGCGCCGTATTCGGCGGCGACCGACTCGAACAACACGTCGACAGAAGGCCGGCAAGAATGCCGTTCTGCGTCTTCGGTCAGCCGCAGACGGTGATCGCGGACGACCAAATGGTGAGTCCCCGGTGCCACAACGACCTGACCGGCGGCTTCGGCAATCGGGATTCCATCGCGTGCATGGCGCACCGGACGATTGGTCTGGCCGTCGAGCCAATCGGCAAATGCCGCCCCAAACGGTTCGCTGATATGCAGCACCAGCAAAATCGGCAGACGAAACTCCGCCGGTAGCGCGCGCAAAACCTGAAGGACCGCACTTGGTCCGCCGGTCGAGGCGCCGATGGCGACCATTCGATAGGCGGGTTGCGCGAGCGCTGCCGCGCGCGAGGGTGTTTTGGAGGTTGGTTCTTGCCCGGTCAGTGCCGCCAAACGGGCGCGCGGATGAGTGATGACGCGGATCCTCGCGATCCGCTTCACCGCCGTAATGAATTGCTGCTCCCACGTGCCTCCGGTATCGCGGCCGGTGGGCTTTTCCAGCACGTCGACCGCGCCGGCGGCGAGCGCCTCGTAAATTTTGAATAATTCGCCACGATTGATCGAAGCCGACACGATGAGGATCGGAGTCGGAAAATGCGCCATGATGTATTCGGTGGCGGCAAGGCCGCTCATGAGCGGCATCACCATGTCCATGGTGATCACGTCCGGCCGCGTCCTTGTGCACAACTCGATCGCGCGCTTGCCGTCCTCGGCCTCGCCGACGACCTCGAAATCCGGGTGATTGCGGAGAATCTCGACAAGGCTGCCGCGAACTGTTGCGGAATCATCGGCGACGAGGACGCGAAGTTTTTTCGTCACGATGAAGCCGCCACCAATGGCTGGATCATGGTCAACAATTCGGCTTGATTGAACTCGCTCTTGACGATGTAGCCGTGCGCGCCGACTTCGCGCCCGCGCTGCCGATCTTGCGGCGCCGCGCGTGATGTAACCAGGATTGCCGGTGTGTCGCGCAATCGAGGATGCGAGCGCATACGTTCGACGAACGTGAAACCGTCGATGCCCGGCATTTCTACGTCGCAAAGGATCAGGGAGAACCGCTTGCGTTGTGCGAGCTCCAGACCTTCTTCACCGGAGCTGGCGACATCGACCTCGTATCCCGCCGATTCGAGGATGCTCTTCTCCAGCATCCGTGTGGTCAACGAGTCGTCGACGACCAGCACCGGCGGTTTTTCAGAAGCAACGTTCGTTTCGATGGCTTGCGTCGAATAGGCTGTCGAAACCAGACTTTCCGGATCGAGAACGATCTGCGGATTGCCGCCGCCGTCGAGCGCGGCCCCGGTGGCGATTGGGCTGATCCCAAACCGCTCGGGCAACGGCCGTACGACCACGCGTGCCGTGCCGATCAAACTCTCGACCCCGATCGCCGCGAGGCGATCCGCGGCTGCGACGATAATTGCCGTCCAAGCCCGGGTTGCCGGCCAAGGCGCATGAGCGAGCGCTGCCGACAGCGGAATGAAGGGAATAGCCCGTTGCTCATAGAGAATCGATCCGCCGTTCGGACTGTTGGCAATTTCGCCGGGAGCCAAGCGCACAATGCGGCGCACGCAATCGAGCGGGATCGCCACCGTCTCGCCGCTGTTGGCCGGTGCGACCAACAGCGCGACAACGGAGGTGACCGAACCGGGGATCAGCAGAGCGAACGAAGTGCCCTGGCCGGGGTCGATGTGAATGGAAACTTCGCCACCGAGCCGTTGCATCGTCTCGCGGACGACGTCGAGCCCCACGCCGCGGCCGGAGACGCTGGTGACCGCCGTCGACGTGCTTACGCCGCCTCGCAGCAAGAGAGCGACCAGATCATTCGATTCAAGTTCGGCTGCCGCCGGATCGAGAAGCTTGCGCTCCACCGCCGCCTTGCGCACCGCGACCCGATCAATGCCGCGTCCGTCATCGCGGCAGGTAAAAAGAATCTTTCGCCCGCGGCGTGAAACATTGACGGTGACGGCTCCGACTGCCGGCTTGCCGGCGGCAAGCCGCTCGCTCTCCATCTCAATTCCATGCGCCACCGCGTTGCGCACGGTCTGAATAAGCGCAGCCTGAATCGCCCCGAGCACCTCGGCGTCGAGCCGGACATCGCCGCCTGAACTTTCAAAATTTACTTCCTTGCCGAGTGCGCGCGCTGCATCGCGCGCGGTACGCTTAAGAGCCATCAGCACCGCATCGACCGGGATAAGGCGCAAACCCTCCGCGGCGTCGCGAAACTGGCGCAATTCGCGGTCCATTTGGGCGGTGGTGGTATCCAGCTCCCGCGCGAAGCCCGCAATGCCGCGACGCAACTCGTCCGCGATCGCTCCAGGTGAAGCCGCGCCGCGACTGCTTTCCACAGGTGCTTGACGAGCGGTTTGCGCGCGGAGCAAGTCGGCCAAATGGCTCAAGTGCTCCATAGTTTCGGCGCCGTTCCGCAAAGCGTTGAGTTTGGCGTGCGTCTCCGCGATGCCGTCGAGTACGGCGTCGACCTCGGCCATCTCGGCACGGATCATTTTCGGCGTATCGCGCGCGAAATCGGATGCAGCGACCTTCGTACCGTAGGGCTCCGCACTCGCCGAATGAGCTTCACCGGCATGCTTGTTCCGATCAGGCGAGCCATCGACCGTATCGGGCACTAGCGTAACGATTAGACTGCTGATTTCGTCAAGATGCGCCAGGATGACGTCGATGTTGTCGCGCCCGATACCGCTCGTGCTTTCGCGAAAGGGGGCGAGCGCATCCTCGATCGCGTGCGCTCGTTCGGCGATTGTGGACTGGCGCACCACGCGCGCTGCGCCCTTGAGCGTATGCGCAAGACGAAGTAGACGCTGCACCGCTCCGGCGCTGCCGCCATTCTTCTCGAGTTCGAGGAGTCCTTGCGCGAATTGATCGAGGAGGTTGCGCGCCTCGGGCCGAAAGTATCGATACGGATCTTGCGCCATGTGCTGCCTCGCCGGTGGTGCCTGCCTTAGGCCGCCATGTGCGGCGTAATGATGCGCAGGAGGTCTTTTGACAGCGACGCCATCTGCGAGACGGTCTGTAGGGTCTGCCCGGCACTGGTTTCGGTTTCCATCGAAGCCTGCGTCACATTGGCGACCGCGACGTTGACCTGCTCCACGGCGGTCGATTGCTGCTTGGTAGACAGCTCGATCTCGCGTGCCGCGTCCGTGGTGGTGGAGACCAAACTGACAATCTGCCTGAACGCCAAGGCCAGATCGCCGAACTGCCGCGAGCCGGCATCGACTGCTTTCGAGCCGGTCTCAGTCGCCATCACCGTGGTGTTCACCGCACTCCTGACGTCCTCGATCAGCGCTCGCACCTCCTTGGTTGAGCCGCCGACCCGATCGGCAAGATTGCGAATTTCCTTGGCGACGACTGCGAACCTTTTGCCGGCTTCGCCGGCGCCCGCCGCTTCGATGGTCGCATTGATCGCGAGGATGTTGGTCTGTTCCGCAAGCTCGGAAACAATGTCGATCACCGCTCCGATTTCCTGCGATTTTTTTCCGAGTTCCAGCATGTGCGAAACGATCTGATCGACTTGCCCGCGAATACTGGAAATCGACTCGTGCGTCTGGTCGACCGTGCCGTGGCCGCTGCGGGCGGCGTTCGCGGTTTCTTCGACATTGTGGGCGTCGCGCTGCGCGCTTTCGGCGATTTGGCGCGATGTTGCCAGCAGCTCGCTGATCGTGGTGGAGATTTCAGCCATCGCGGTGGCCTGCTCCTTGGCGCCGGATGCTTGCTGATTGGCGGCCGCTTGTAATTCGGTCGATGAGCTGCGGACCAGTCCGACGGCCGAACCGATCTGCTGCGAGAGTGATGACGCTATCAGCCAGCCGATGATGCAGACGGCGAGCGTGCCGCTAAGTCCGCCCCACAGGATGATATTCTGGGTCAAATCGGCGCTCGCGCGAGCCTCCTCGGTCCGCTGCTTGAGCACGTCGCGAGCCTCTTGGTCGGCCGCGGCTACGGCGGCGCGTATCTGATCCATATGCGTCTTGCCGGTATTGGTCGTGATAAGCTTCGCGGCGGCATCAAATCCCTGCGCGCGGCGAAGATCGACGGCGGCCTTGAGCTCGTTCAGCTTGGTCTCGATGATCGGCGTAATACTCGCCAGACGCCGTTGCTGCTCGGCGCTGTCCGCCGTGAGCTTGCGCAAATCCGCCAGCGTTGCCGGCAAAGCGTTCAGTGCCGATTTGTAGGGATCCAGGTAACTTTCGTCGCCGGTGATGACGTAGCCGCGCTGTCCGGTCTCGGCGTCCTTCATCACCGAGAGCACGTCGGCAAGCTCCAGTCGAACCTGATGGCTATGCTCCACCAGCGCGTCGTTTTCGATCAACAAATTCGTGTTGCGATAGGAAACGACCGCTATCAGCAACAGCGTGAGCGCGGACAGGCCAAAGCCGACGATCAAGCGGCGGCCGACGGTCCAATTGTTGAACAGACTCATGCCTTTTCACTCCTCTCATGGATTGCATGCGGCGATTTATGACTGCCGAGCGATTCGATCACGGAAGCCAGATGCAGCACCGGCCTGACGATACCGGCGTGGTGCACAAACTCCGGCGCGAAGCCGCGAGCCCGGCCAGACGATTGTTGCGGCACGATCGAGGCGCTTAATACCCGCAAATGACCTTCGAATGTGTCGAAAGCGAACGCGACCGACGTGGCCGCGGCGGTGACCAGCCAGCGGAACGCATGCGCCGCTGGAAGACCGAGGACGATTGGCAAGCTGTGCACCGGGACGATCGCGCCGCGAAATCCGGCAATTCCAAGAAGTGACGTATCGTCTGCGGGTACGCGGGTAATCTTCCGGTCGACGAACAGACCGGAAATATCTGAAAAGCGTATCGCATAGGCTTCCGCGCCGGCGCGAACGGCAAGGAGATCCTGGCTGGCGGCGGCATCGCGGCGTAGCGGAGCGGCGTATGCCGCATCGAACGCCGCTCGAAGTTTTGCTGCTTGGCCGGTGAGGCCGGCGGGCGCGTCTGTCACAGTCGGCCCCCGCACTCTGTGACTGCGGATTGACAAAGCGCGATCAGCGCTTCGCGCGAAAAGCCGCCGCCGAACAGAAGGACCCGCGATACATCTTCGCGCTTAAGGAGAAGAAGCGCTTGCGCCAGCTCGCTGCGGGCGACCTCGCGGTTGCCGGCCTGGCGGGCAAGCAAACCGCTATGAAGCCTCGGCATGGCGAAAGCGGGATCCAGATGCGCGGCAAGCCGGTCATGTTCCACGGCACGCTCGCGCTCGCCGGCGTGTTCGCGGCAAAGGGCCAAGACGTAGTGAGCGCCGGCGTTCAGACCGTCGATCAGAAGAAGTTGTTGGCACACCTCTTCGGCAGCGAGGGATTGACCGCTCTGGGCCAACAGCACCGCTTTGACCAGTAGAACGTCCGGGTCGTCGCGGCTTTCTGGCGGCCCGCTGCGAACGTGTGCGAGCGCTTCGTCGAAGCGTTCCGCGCGCAAGAGATCGAGCGCCGGCGCCAGTTGCCACGTAGCGTGGCGACGTGGCGAAAGTTTCTTGGCGCTGGCCGGAACCAGGTCCGTAATGCGCTCGCTCGCCTGCCGGATGGCGTCAACCCAGGCCGTGTTCGCCAACGCGGGCAACGGGGCCGGTGCCACGGCGCGCGAAGCCACGACATCAGGCCGCGACGATTTGGGCCGAAGCTCGTCTTTTCGGCGGTAATAGAAGGCGTCGTGTGCATGATGCAGCTCAAAGTCATCGGAAACTCCGCGCAACGTTTCGGCGTGACCGAGAAACAGGTAACCGCCCGGGGCCAGCGACACAGCGATCCGCGCGATCGCCGCGCGCATCCGATCGGGTGCAAAATACATGAGAACGTTACGGCAGAAGATCACATCGTAGATCGCCGGCTGCCAAAGTACGAGATCGTCGCTCGCGAGATTTGCCTGCTTGAAATGAACGGCGCGGCGTAATGGCTCATCGAGAGCGAGTTCGCGCCCCTCGCAGCGAAACCACTTTTCTCTGACCGGCAGCGGCGTCTCGCGCAGCGCCCAGGCCGAGTAGCGCGCCTTTTCGGCCTTTTGCAAAACCGCGCGGTTCAAGTCGACCGCCTGGATCATCACGTTCCACGATGGATCGGTGACCGTCTCGCGCACTACAATCGCGATTGAGTAGGCCTCCTCGCCGGAAGCGCAACCGGCCGACATCAGATTGAGCGTTCGGCTGGCCGCGCGCGCCCGCATGCGGTCCGGCAAAGCGAACTCGGCCAGCGCCCGGAATTGATCGTTGTGGCGAAAGAAATAAGTCTCGGCAACGGTAAGCTCTTCGGCCAGGGCCAAAGATTCGGCGTGCGGCATCTCGTGAACAAGCTTTGCCAGATAGTCCGCGCTCGAGCAGGCCAGTCTCCCGATCCGCCGCCGCAAAACTTCTTCCAGAAACGAGAGTTTGGAGTCGTCGAAATGTAAGCCGACCTGCTCGACGATGGCCGACCGGAAACGCTCCAGGTCCTGTCGGGTCACCGAAGGGTTCATAGCGCTGCCTTCTCGGCGTCAAGCCGATTGAGAACGGCCTCTGGAACGATCCGGGTGGTGTGCAAAAAGACAATCAAACCGTTATCAAGTCTGCCGATAGCCGCGATTGCGTCTGGCGCCGCGTCGCGCACGAGCGGGGGTAGTTCGTCCAGCGTTTCGCCGGCAACGGTGCTGACGCCGAGTACAGAATCGACCGCGAGCGCCACCACTCGAGCCGCGCGCACCGTGACCACGCGCGTGGTTGTGGTTGCACGATCGCCGACGATCAGCCCGAGATCGACAACCGGAACGGGCATGCCACGAATAATGCTGAGGCCGCGAACATAGTGTGGGGCGCCGGCGATCTGCTCGACCGGCAGCGGTCGCATGATTTCGATCACGTGCCCGATCGGCAAAGCGCACCGCAGATGACCGGCGCGGCAAAGCAGCCAGCACGATCGCTCTGCGTGGTCGAGGTCCGTCGCAGGCGCCGCCGATGGCTCGCCGGTGAACCGCGCCGTAATCGCTTCAGGCATCATGTGCGTTGAAGGTCTCGACGGTGTGGGCGATCGTGTCGCGCGTAAAAGGCTTGTTGAGCGGGGTAGCGAGATTTATTCCGTGCCGCACGCCGATGCGTTGCACCGCCTGAAGCAATGACGGCCTACCGCCGCTCATCAGTTGCACCGTACCGCCATACCGGCGTTCGCCGAGGCCGCGCAGGACATCGATTGCATCGGACCGTAACAATGCGACGTCGAGAAAAATGACGGCAGGATGGACGGCATCGAGCGAAGCCAACGCATCCTTTGCCATGTCAAAGTCCGCGACCCGCATGCCAAGCTGTTTCAACGTTGCGGCAATGAACCGCCGCAACTCGGCGTCGTCGTCGATGACGAGCGCGAGGTTCGGATCAATTGCGGCATGAACGGCGGTCGCTGGCATAACGCTCCTGGCGTTCGGCGTTTAAGGCCGCACATCGGCGCACAAGCTTGTGGAGCTTCTATCGAATGAGTGTTAAAGCTTGTCAGTAAAGCCAAATACGTACGTAGAGTTACGTGCGCTGCGAGTCGCGCGGTACAAAAAGCGGACACAACGGAGAAAAATATGCGCGTCGTTTGCATCGGCGGCGGCCCGGCAGGGCTTTATTTCGGCCTGCTGATGAAAAAAGAGAATCCCGCGCACCACATAACGGTGGTCGAGCGCAATAAGCCGTACGATACCTTCGGCTGGGGCGTGGTGTTCTCCGACGCGACGATGGAGAACATGCGCGCCTGGGATCCGGATACCGCACGCGAGATCGAGAGCGCGTTCAACCACTGGGATGACATTGAGGTTCTGATCAAGGGCCGCCGGATGCGGACCACCGGCCACGGCTTCGTTGGCATCGGCCGCAAGAAGCTTCTCAACATCCTGCAAGCGCGCTGCGAAGCGCTCGGCGTCGAGCTCGTATTCGAGCGCGAGGTTGATTCCGATCTGGAATTTCCCGACGCCGACCTGATTATCGCCTCGGACGGCCTCAATTCGAAAATTCGCAACCGCTATCCGGAGGCGTTCAAGCCGGATCTGCTGATGCGCCCAAACCGTTTCATTTGGCTCGGCAGTAAGAAACCATTCGACGCGTTCACCTTCGATTTTCGCCGCACCGAGCATGGCTGGTTCCAGGCGCACATCTATAAGTTCGATGACGACACCTCGACCTTCATCGTCGAGACGACCGAGGATGTGTTCACGGCGCACGGCCTCGATAAGGCGGATGAGGCCAAATCGATCACCTTTTGCGAGCAACTGTTCGGCGAGGTGCTCGACGGCGGTAAGCTATTGAGCAACGCCCGGCATCTGCGCGGCTCGGCCTGGCTCAATTTCGGTCGTCTGATCTGCGGCAAGTGGAGCCACTTCAACGGCAAAAACCACGTGGTGCTGATGGGCGATGCCGCCCACACTGCGCATTTTGCCATCGGCTCCGGCACCAAGCTCGCACTCGAGGACGCAATCGAGCTGACCCGGCAATTTCGAAATCTCGGCGACACCCCGGATAAGATTCGCGCGGTACTCGACGCCTATGAGGAAGTGCGCGCCGTCGACGTCGCGCGCATCCAGAATGCCGCGCGCAACGCGATGGAGTGGTTCGAGGTCGTTGGCAGCCGCTACGCCGACACGCTCGAGCCCGAGCAGTTCATGTACTCGCTGCTAACGCGGTC
The DNA here is from genome assembly GCA_035532335.1 of Xanthobacteraceae bacterium. Lineage (GTDB taxonomy): Bacteria > Pseudomonadota > Alphaproteobacteria > Rhizobiales > Xanthobacteraceae > BOG-931. Next base: position 59,018 of record DATKRE010000001.1, read on the forward strand.
CCAGCGCATCAGTCATGAAAATCTGCGCTTACGCGACAAAACCTGGCTTGAAAACTACGAGCGTTGGTTTGCGGCACGCGCCGGCATCAATGTCGATCCCGATGGGCCGGCGGTCCCACCGATGTTCACGCCTTACCGGGTCCGTGGTTTGACGCTGCAAAACCGTATCGTCATGTCGCCGATGGCGATGTATTCGGCCGCCGACGGCATTCCCAACGATTTTCATCTGGTCCATTTCGGCAGCCGCGCGCTAGGCGGCGCGGGACTGATTTTCAGCGAGATGACCTGCGGCTCGCCGGACGCACGCATTACGCCCGGGTGCCTCGGGCTTTGGAACGACGAGCAGGCGGCGGCATGGAAGCGCATCGTCGATTTCGTCCATGCGATCACGTCGGCAAAATTCGGGCTGCAACTCGGCCACGCCGGGCGCAAAGGTTCAACGCGCGTGGCGTGGGAAGGCATCGACCAGCCCCTGCATGAAGGTAACTGGCCGTTGATCTCTGCCTCGGCCCTGCCATACATGCCAAACGGCCAGTTGCCGCTGGCGATGACGCGCGCCGACATGGATCGGGTGAAGGCCGATTTTGTCGCTGCCGCCAAGCGCAGCGTTGGGATTGGCTTCGACATCCTCGAACTGCATTGCGCGCACGGTTATTTGCTGTCGAGCTTTCTGTCGCCGCTGACCAACCATCGCACCGACGAATACGGCGGCTCGCACGAAAACAACGCGCGCTACCCGCTCGAGATTTTCCGCGCAATCCGCGCGGTTTGGCCGGACGAAAAGCCAATCTCCGTGCGGCTGTCCTGTCACGACTGGACCGAAGGTGGCAACACGCCGTCGGATGCGGCGATTTATGCCAAGATGTTCAAAGACGCCGGCGCCGATCTCGTCGATTGCTCTTCCGGCCAGGTTTCGAAGGAAGAAAAGCCGATTTACGGACGGCTGTTCCAGACGCCGTTCTCCGACAAACTGCGCAACGAGATCGGCATCGCAACAGTCGCGGTCGGCGCTATCTCCGAAGCCGATCATGCAAATTCAATTATCGCGGCCGGCCGCGCCGACCTTTGTGCGCTGGCGCGGCCGCATCTCGCGGACGCCGCATGGACCTTGCACGAGGCGGCAAAAATCGGCGTAAAGTCGATTTCATGGCCGAAGCAATATCTTTCGGCGAAAATGCAATATGAAGCCAACCTTGCGCGCGCGACCTTGGGTCCGCGGCCGAGTTGAACAGAGACTTCACGGATCGTGACGGACCAGCCACTCCAAGATCAGCATGTGCTTGTCACCGGCGCCGGCACCGGCATCGGCGCGGCAATCGCCGAGGCGTGCGTGGGTGCCGGCGCGCGCGTGACGCTCGCTGGGCGCCGCCGCGACCCGTTGCTGACATTGCAAAGGTCGTTAGGCGAAGACCGCACGCATGCCACAGCCGATTTCGATGTCACCGATGAAGCGAAAGTGCGGGCCGGTGTGGTGGCTGCGCGCAACGCGTTCGGTCCGATCGACATTCTGGTTAATAATGCCGGCGAAGCACCGAGCGCGCCGTTTACAAAAACCGATCTGAAGACCTGGAATAACGTGCTTGCGGTCAATCTGACCGGTACTTTCCTGGTGACCAGAGAAGTCGTGCCCGACATGATTGCCAGGCGCTCCGGCCGCGTCGTCAATGTTGCATCCACCGCCGGCTTGATCGGCTATGCTTATGTTTCGGCCTATGTCTCCGCCAAGCACGCCGTCATCGGCCTCACACGCAGCCTCGCGCTCGAGTTTGCCCGCGTCGGCATCACCGTCAATGCGGTCTGTCCCGGCTACACCGATACGCCGATGTTCGAGCGTGCGGTGGATAACATTGTCGCCAAGACCAAGCGAGACCGCGACGAAGCACGCGCGGCGCTAGCGGCGTCGAATCCGCAAGGTCGTCTGGTGACGCCGCTGGAGGTTGCGCAGGCCGTGCTCTGGCTCGCTTCGGCGGCGGCGGGTTCCATCACCGGGCAGGCGATCGTGGTTGCCGGCGGTGAAGTCATGGCCGGCTAAGAGCCGGCAAACGGCTACTTGAAGCCTATAAATTTGAACCTTAAAATGAATCCGCCGGCAGATTGTTGCGACCCGACCGCGCAATGCTATCCGATTGAACAATAGAGAGGCATCGCGTGCAGGAATCGATCAACGTCCCGCTGGATGCCGAAACGAAGGTCGCCGAGCGCCCGGGCGACCACGAGAGCGAACTGCGGCTATGGCTGCGGTTGCTGACCTGCACGACTCTGATCGAAGGCGAGGTCCGTCGCCGCCTCCGGCAGGAATTCGATGTCACCTTGCCGCGGTTCGACTTGATGGCGCAGCTCGACAAGGCGCCCGGCGGCATGACGCTTGGCGAATTGTCGCAGCGCATGATGGTCTCCAACGGCAACGTCACCGGACTGTCCGAACGGCTGGTCGCGCTCGGTCTGCTGGATCGCCGGCAATCGCGCAGCGACCGGCGCGCGCAGTTCGTCAGTCTCACACCAGAGGGCCGGCGCGTATTCCGCGCGATGGCGCGCGCTCACGAAGGCTGGATCGCCGAGATATTTTCGCAGCTTTCTCCCACTGACATCGATGCGTTGATGCGGCTCCTCGCCAAGACCAAGGCTTCGGCGCGCGAGGCGATCACCGGAGAGGCCTCGTGATGACCAGCGCCAACCCGGTTACGCTGCCGCTCAAGAATTTTACCGCTCAACACGCGCACCTTGTGGTCGCCGGCGCTGTCGCGACGATCACGCTCAATCGCCCGGAGCGCAAGAATCCTCTGACGTTTGAAAGTTATGCCGAACTCGGCAATATTTTTCGTGCCGCCGCGCGCGACAAAAGCGTCAAGGCCATCGTGATCACCGGCGCGGGCGGAAATTTCTGCTCCGGCGGAGACGTGTTCGAGATCATCAAGCCGCTGACCGAAATGAACGCCGACGGGCTGTTGGACTTCACCCGTATGACCGGCGAGTTGGTCAAGGCGATGCGCGCGGCGCCGCAGCCGATCGTTGCCGCGATCGACGGAGTTTGTGCCGGCGCCGGCGCCATCATGGCCATGGCATCGGACATTCGCCTTGGTACGGCGAATGCCAAAGTCGCGTTTCTGTTCAATCGCGTCGGGCTCGGTGGATGCGACATGGGGGCTTGCGCGATCCTGCCGCGCATCATCGGGCAGGGACGCGCCGCCGAACTGCTGTTCACCGGCCGCGCGCTTGGCGGTGAGGAGGCCGAGCGCTGGGGATTTTTCAATCGGCTTTCGACGTCCGACAAAATCCTGGCCGACGCGCAAGCGCTGGCCGCCGAGCTTGCCGCCGGCCCGACGTTTGGTAACGCCATGACCAAACGTATGCTCGAAATGGAATGGGCGATGTCGGTCGAGAGCGCAATCGAAGCCGAGGCGATCGCGCAGGCGTTGTGCATGGAGACCGAGGACTTCGTGCGCGCTTTCAAAGCCTTCGCGGAGAAAAAGAAGCCGGTGTTCGAGGGCAACTGAAAGCATGCTTCGTTCCGCCCATATCGATACGTTTGCGCGCGATCATTTGCCGCCGGCCGAACAGTGGCCGGACGTTTCGTTCAACTTGCCGGAACTGCATTATCCGGACCGGCTGAACTGCGTCAGCGCATTTGTTGACGACTGGATCGTCGCCGGGCACGGAAACCGCGATTGCGTGATCGCGCCCGGCGGAAAATTGACGTATGCCGCGCTGGCGGAACGGGTCAATCGTATTGCCAACGTGTTGACGCGCGATCTCGGCTTAGTGCCGGGAAACCGCGTGTTATTGCGTGGTCCGAACAGTCCGATGATGGTCGCCGCCTATTTTGCTGTGATCAAAGCCGGCGGTGTCGTCGTCGCGACCATGCCGCTGTTGCGGGCCAAGGAAATCGCATTCCCGGTGACCAAGGCGGAGATCGGGCTCGCGCTGTGCGACGCTCGGCTGTCCGACGAGATGGAGAAAACCCGGCCGCTCGCCCCTGCGCTGGGCCGGATCGTCTATTGGGGGCGCGACACCAACGACAGCCTCGAAAAACTGATGATAAAGCCCGGCTACGAGCAGTTCGAGGCGTGCGATACCGCAAGCGACGACGTGTGCTTGATCGCCTTCACGTCCGGTACGACCGGCGTGCCCAAAGGCACCATGCATTTTCATCGCGATATGCTGGCGATCTGCGACACCTTCGGCAAGTACGTGTTGCGGGCCGACCGCGACGATCGTTTTATCGGGTCGCCGCCGATCGCGTTCACGTTCGGACTGGGCGGATTGGTGCTGTTTCCGCTTCGCATCGGTGCGGCTACGGTGCTGTTGGAAAAGGCCGGTCCGGACGATCTTCTGCCGGCAATCGACACGTTCGGGGCCACCGTCTGCTTCACCGCTCCGACCGCTTATCGCGCCATGGTCGGGAAACTGGCGGGCCACAAAATCGGATCGCTGCGAAAGTGCGTGTCGGCCGGTGAAACTTTGCCGGCGGCAACCTTCGAGGCCTGGCACGCCGCGACTGGCATTCGCATCATCGACGGCCTCGGTTCGACTGAAATGCTGCACGTCTTCGTCGGCTGTCCCGAAGCCGACATGCGGCCGGGCGCGACCGGCACGGCCGTGCCAGGTTACGAGGCCCGGGTCATCGACCAGGCCGGGCGGGAGGTTCCAGCGGGCACGCCCGGCCGGCTCGCCGTGCGCGGACCGACCGGCTGCCGCTACCTCGGCGACCAGCGCCAGGTCGAGTATGTACAGAACGGCTGGAACGTCACCGGCGACACCTATATCAAGGACGCTGACGGCTACTTCAAGTATCAGGCGCGATCCGACGACATGATCATTTCCGCGGGCTACAATATCGCCGGGCCGGAAGTGGAGACGGTGCTGCTCACCCATCCGGCGGTTGCCGAATGCGGCGTGGTCGGACAGCCCGACGACGAGCGCGGACAGATTGTGAAGGCCTATGTGGTTCTCAATCGGGGCTTCGCTGCCGATATGGCGCTGACCCGCACTTTGCAGGATTATGTCAAGGCAACGGTGGCGCCGTACAAATATCCGCGCGCCATCGAATATGTGACTGGCCTGCCGCGCACCGAAACCGGAAAACTGCAACGCTTCGAATTGCGCCGGCGCGCGGTGGAAGGTGCCGCCAGCAAGCTTGCCTCATGATTGTTAGTGGAGCGTGATCTGTTCGGAAAACCGGATTCCACTTTTCCGAATCACGCTGAAGGAGAGTGAATTGCCCAGCAGTCCGACCGATACCTTGCCCCGCCGTGCCGCAAATCTGATTTTGCAGCCGCCCGGTTGGCCACAGCCGAAAGGTTATTCCAACGGCGTCAAGGCGCGCGGCGATCTGCTTTTCGTCGGCGGGCTGGTCGGCTCGGATAAGGCTGGCCGTTTTCCCGCGGACTTCGTCGGCCAAGCCCGGCAGCTTTTTGAGAACATCGTCGCCGTGCTGGCCGAGGGCGGAGCGTCGCCCCGCCACATGGTGCGTATGACCTGGTACGTGCGCGACATGGACGAATACCTGAAGGCGCGGCCCGCGCTCGGCGAAGCCTATCGCGACGTGCTCGGCGAACATTATCCGGCGATGGCGTTGGTCGCCGTCACGCGGCTGGTCGAACCGGAAGCGCGTCTCGAGATCGAAACCACGGCGGTTGTGCCGCAAGGCTGACGCCTCCCGTTAAATCTGCAAATACCGCTGCCGCACGGTCGGATCGCCGGCGAGCGCCGCCGACGTGCCCGACCAAACGACATTGCCCTTCTCGATGACGACGTGGCGATCCGCGAGCTTGAGCAGCGCGTCGATGTGCTTGTCGACCAACAGAATGGCCTGGCCCTCGGCCTTGAGGCGTTTGAGGCTTGCCCAGATTTCGCTGCGGATCAGCGGCGCGAGTCCTTCGGTCGCCTCGTCGAGAATGAGAAGCCGTGGGTTCGTCATCAGGCCACGGCCGATTGCCAGCATCTGTTGCTCGCCGCCGGAAAGCTGATTGCCCATGTTGCGGCGCCGCTCGGAAAGGCCCGGAAAGATCTGATAGATATCGGCAAGCCTCCAGCGCGGCGGACCGAAGCGTGCCGCGGCGGTGGCGACCAGATTTTCCTCCACCGTCAGCGTCGGGAATATCTGTCGGCCTTCGGGTACGAGCCCGAGCCCGGCTTGCGCGATCCGATAAGGCGGTAGCCCATCGAGCTGAACGTCATTGAAGGTGATCCGGCCGCCTATTGCCGGCAGCAAGCCCATGATGGTCGAGATCGTCGTGGTCTTGCCGACACCGTTACGGCCAAGCAGCGTCACCACTTCGCCTTCGCCGACGGCAAAGCTTACGTCGAACAGAACCTGCGCGGCGCCGTAAGCGGCTTTGAGGGCGTCCACCTTCAGCACGGCTGCCTCATTCCATCTGCTCGCCGAGATAGGCGGTCACGATCTGCTGATCGGCCCGCACGTCCGCCGGCAGGCCGGTGCGCAAAACCCGGCCGCGGATCAGCACCGAGATGCGATCGGCGAGCGCAAACACCGCCGACATGTCGTGCTCGACCAGCACCATGGTCAGTTTCCCCTTGAGCCGAAGCAATAGCTCAATCTGCCGGTCGGTTTCCTCGCGGCCGATTCCCGCCATCGGCTCGTCGAGCAGCAGCAGGGCCGGTTGCATGGCAAGCGCGATGGCAAGCTCCAGCGCCCGCTTCTCCCCATGCGAAAGCTCGCCGGCTTGCACATGCGCGCGATCGGCAATGCCGGTTTGCTCGAGCGCCGCCATCGCCGGCTGGTTGAGCTTTGCTTCGGCGGCGGCGCAGCCGAAAAAGCGCAGGCTTGAACCGATGCGAGCTTGCACGGCGAGCGCGACATTTTCCAGCACGGAAAAGCTCGGCAAAATCGAGGTGATCTGAAAGCTGCGCGCGAGCCCACGCAATGCGCGTGCTTGCGGCGGCAAGGCCGTAACATCGGCGCCGTCGAACATGATCGTGCCGGCATCCGGCGGCAACAGCCCGGAGATTTGATTGATCAGCGTCGTCTTGCCGGCGCCGTTTGGTCCGATGACGGCAAGCATCTCGCCCGGCATAACGTCGAGCGAGACATCGTCGGTCACCACCAGGCTGCCGAAGCTCTTACGCAGCCCTTTGATGCGAAGCACCGGCTCACTCATGGGCGCAACCGGCGCCAAAGCCGCGTAGAAAGCCGCGTAGACAGTCCGATCAGCCCGCCGCGCGCAAACAAAACCACCAGCACGAGGAACGGTCCGAAAATGACCTGCCAGTTCTCGGTCACGCCGGACAACCATTCTTCGGCAAGCAGGTAGACGGCACTGCCGACGATGGCGCCGTCGAGCGTGCCGACGCCGCCGAGAATAACCATGACGATCAGTTCGCCGGATTGCTGCCAGGCCATGTAGGCCGGTGCGACAAACTCGGTCGAGTTCGCCAGCAGGAAGCCCGACACGCCGCCGATGCCGCCGGCGATCACATACGCGATCAACTGAAAGCGCTGGACGGTAAATCCGACGGCGGCCATTCGCGTCGCGTTTTCCTTGGCGCCGCGCAGCACGCGGCCGAAGCGCGACGCAATGAGCGCGCGGCACAGCAGGTAGCTCGCGAGCAGGCAGAGCAGCGCGAAGTAATAAAACGCCGTATCGTTTTTGAGCACAGGCCATCCGGCAATGGTGTTGCGGGCCTCGACGGTTAGTCCGTTGTCGCCGCCATAAGGCGCAAGCGACGTGGCGAGGAAATAGACCATTTGTCCGAAAGCGAGCGTGATCATGATGAAATACACGCCCTTGGTCCGGATGCAGACGATGCCGGTTATCCAGGCAAACAACATGGAGACCGCGATCGCCACCGGCAGGGAAATGAGCGCGTCGGCGATGCCCGCGGTCGACAAAATCCCGACGGCATAGGCGCCCAAGCCGATGAACGCCGCCTGGCCGAACGAGATCAGGCCGCCATAGCCGACCAGCAAATCGAGAGCGACCGCGGCGACCGCGAACACCATGATGCGCGTGCCGGTATCGACGAGGTAATGCTGCGCGGTCAGCGCAGCGAACGCGGGAAGCAGCGCAAAAGCCGCAAATATGACTGCCGGTAACGCGACATGGCGCGGTCGCCGCAGCGATCCGGCTCCGCCGACCGCAACTGCCGCCGCGCCGGCCATCGTTCAGCGGCCCCGCGCCGGGAACAGGCCGGCCGGGCGCAGATACAGCACGATCGCCATCAGCACGTAGATCAGGATCGAAGCGATCGCCGGCCCGACCGTGCGTGCCGGTGACGGCGCCATCACCAGGCGAAGCACATCGATGGAGAATGAACGGCCGAGCGTGTCGACCAGCCCGATCAGCAGCGCCGCAACGAACGCGCCGCGGATCGAACCGATGCCGCCGATCACAATGACGACGAACGCCAGAATCAGAATATTGGTACCCATGCCGGGCTCAACCGAGATGATCGGCGCGATCATGACGCCGGCAAAACCCGCCAGCATGGTGCCGAAGCCGAACACGATCATGAACAGCTGCTTGATGTTGACCCCGAGCGCCGAGACCATACGGGCATTGGTGGCCCCGGCGCGCACCAGCATGCCGATCCGCGTCTGCGTCACCAGGATATAAAGTCCGCCGGCAACCCCGATCCCGGCCGCGATGATAACCAGGCGCCAGACCGGATAAAGCTGTCCCGGCGCCAGCTGCACGGTGCCGGTGAAGGCCTCCGGCATCGGCAGGTTCAACGGCGCCGCCCCCCAAATCATGCGAACGGCGTGATTGAGGAACAGGATGATGCCGAACGTCGCGATCACCTGATCGAGGTGATCGCGTTCGTACAGATGCCGAAACACCAGAAATTCGAGCAACAGCCCGAAACCAAGCGACGCCAGCAACGCCAGGACCAGCGCGAACAGAAAGTTGCCGACCAGGCCGTAGGATGCGACCGCCAGATAGGCGCCCAGCATGTACTGAACGCCGTGCGCCAGATTGATGAAATCCATCACGCCGAACACCAGCGTCAGACCCGCCGCGATCAGGAACAGAAGGACGCCAAATTGCAGTCCGTTGAGGACTTGGACCAGGAAGAGGGTGGCGGTCATCGGTGTCCCTCCCCCGCCGGACGGGGGAGGGTGCGCGCGGCTGCCGTCACTTCATCGGACAGTCTTTGGCGTATGAATCGCCGAAGTTCGTGAACACGGTCTTGACGATCTCGGTCTCGTACTTGCCGTCCGCACGTTTGGCGACCTTGGTCAGATAGAAGTTCTGAATCGGATAATGGTTGTTGTTGAACTTGAACGCGCCGCGCAGCGACTTGAAGTCCGCCTTCTTGAGCGCCGCGCGCAGCGCATCCTTGTCGTCGAGTTTGCCGTTGACCGCCTTGACCGCGCTGTCGATCAACATCGCCGCATCGTAGGCTTGGAACGCGTAGGTCGCCGGAACCGCGTTGTACTCCTTTAGATATTCGTCGACGAATTTCTTGTTTTGCGGGGTGTCGAGATTGGGCGCCCAGTTCGAGCCGGCAAGCATGCCGAGCGCGGCGTCCTGCTGCGCCGGCAGCGTCGATTCGTCGACCGTGAACGCGGACAGGAAGGTGATTTTGTCGGCAAGGCCGGCCTGCCGGTACTGCTTGACGAAGTTCACGCCCATGCCGCCGGGAATGAAGCCAAACACCGCATCCGGTTTTGCCGCCGCGATCCGCGACAGCTCCGCCGAATAATCAAGTTGGCCGAGCGGCACGTAGATCTCGTCGAGAATCTCGCCGGTGAATTTGTGTTTGAAGCCCGCGGCCGCGTCCTTGCCCGCCTGATAGTTCGGCACGACGATGATCACCTTCTTCATGCCGGCGTCTTGCGCGTACTGGCCGAGCACCTCGTGGACCTGATCGTTCTGGTAGGAGGTGACGAAGAAGTTCTTGTTACAGTCCTTGCCGGCGAAGGCCGACGATCCGGCATTCGGGCTGATCAGGAACACATTCGCCTCGGTGACCGGCTTTTCGATCGCGCCGAGAATGTTGGAGAAAATCGGTCCGACCACAAAATCGACCTTGTCGCGATCGATCAGGGCTTTGACCTTGGTTACGGCCACATCGGGCTTAAGTTCGTCGTCGGCGACGAAGACTTGGGTATTAACGCCGCCAAGCTTGCCGTTAAGGTCTTTGACCGCAAGCTGGAAGCCGTTCCGCGCCTGGCCGCCGAGTACGGCCGGCGGGCCGGACAGGGTGGTGATGAAGCCGACCTTGAGGTCATCGGCGTGAGCGACGGAAATCAGCAGTCCGCAAGCGGCCGCAACCGCAAGCATTGGTGTGTACTTAATCATATCCCTCTCCTGATCTGGCCTACCGATATTTTAAGTTTAAAATACCTGTCTTGTGAAGCCATCCAGATGCCATAATGCCGCAACGGCAAGGCGAGCGGTCGAGGCAAATTTACGCTGTTGACCGATTGCCGTGCCGAAACATTGGCGCTGTGCGGCGCGCGTGCTTGAATGGTGCGACCCATGCGTGGAAGGGAGTGACGGCCGATGACTTTGATGACGCCGGGAATTACCAAAGCCGGAACGGGCATAGAGGGGATTAGCTGGAACATCCTCGGCCAGACTTACGTGCCCAAGCAGCTCAGTGAAAATTCGTTTGCCTGGCATGCGACGTTTCCGCCCGGCACCTTCGTTCCCCCGCACATTCATCCGACCCAGGACGAATTCATCTACTTGCTCGACGGCAAGTTCGATCTCATGCTCGAAGGCCGCGAATTCACCGCCACCACCGGCGATGTGATCCGGCTGCCGATGAACATTCCGCACGGCATCTTTAACAAGACCGACCAGACCGTGAAGTGCTTCTTCTGGGTGACGCCGACGCGCAAGCTCTACGACCTGTTCTGGGCCATTCACGGCATGAAAGAGCAGAATCCGCCCGACGTGGTCGCGCTCTCGGCCAAGCACGAAGTCATGTTCCTGCCGCCGCCGGCGTAGCATCGGTTTATCCTTCGTCATTCCGGCCGAGAGAGCGTTGCAGCGCGAGCCGGAATGACGCATCAAAACAGCCATAGCCCCTCCGAGCCTTTCAGCGCGCCGAGCGAAAGAAGCTCGCGCAGTGGCCGGCACACCGCTTCCGCCTTCGCCCAATCCGCAGGCGATGTCGCCCGCTTGCGGTCCCAATAGCAAGGCTGCGGCTGCAGGCAGCGGTGCGCGCGGCGGCAGCGCGCCTGGGGGCAATCGCGCCAGTAGCCAAGCAGCGTGCATTGCGCCCGGGCCAGGTAAGCGTGGCGGTGGCGGTAGGACAGCGCGCTCCATTGCGTCTTCGTCATCCGCCGCGGAAACCGCCAGTCCTTCGCGCTCACCTTGCGTCGCATGAGTGTCTCCTCGTTGCTCGTGGCACGCGCTCTCCGCCCGTCATTCCGGCCGAGCGATAGCGAGAGCCGGAATCCATAACCCCAGACGATGCGGAAAAATTTTCCGACACACTGGGATTATGGATTCCGGGTTCGCACCCACGGTGCGCCCCGGAATGACGAAATGCGAATTCGTTTCCGCCGCGCAGTCATTCCGGCCGAGCGATAGCGAGAGCCGGAATCCATAACCACAGACGGCGCAGAAGAATTTCTGACACACCGGGATTATGGATTCCATTCTCGCGACGCCTTGCCTTCTTTCCCTCCCCACACGAGCGAAGCGAGTGGCGGGGAGGGATCAAGGGGGGGCTTTTCATCGCCGCTTTCGCCACCGCCGAATTTTGCCGCCACTAACCCCCCACCCCTAACCCCACCCCGCCGCTGCGCGGGGGGAGGGGAACGCGCAACATCGTTCCCGCGACGCATCATCTGCGCCCGAGCTTTGCTCACCACACGCACGATCTCGAAAAGTGGTGTTCCGGTTTTCGGAAAAAGATCGCGCGAAAAGATCGAAGACGATTCTTTGCTTCCCCCCGCATGACCCTAAAGATCATGCGCAAAAAAGACGGGAAGCGGAGCGCCGAGAGGCGCATTGTTCAAGCAATGTCCGCACCGCAGACAAGTCTACGCAGTCTGCGTAACCTGTCTGCTTGCGCGGCGCGCTGCTCCCACTGCGGGAGAAACGCCGCCTTTCGGCGCTCACGCTTGCGGCACTCGCCACCGGCTTCTACCCCGATGGCTCAGCTCCAGAACCGGGTTTCCCGCGGCTTTGGCTGACAGGTGTTTTGCCTGCTTCGCGCAAAGGTGCCGCGGTTAAGCACGCTCCGCGCAGACCGGTCCTAATGCCGGTCGACCGGGGACCCGAAAGCCGCCCGAGTGCGATGTTGCGACACCGCTCGCGGGGACCGCAGCTCGCTCCGCAATTTCGGTTCGCATCCGGAATGCGCCCGTCAGTGAGCGAGATTTTTAGGCGATTATCTGCCAGTTGACTATTCCTCTCAGACATGGCAATATGCTCCTACGCTACGGCCCGAAGGGGAAAAGCCATGCCACGGCAACCGAAACCAGTCCCGCAAATGACGACGGCCCAATTTGAGGCTCGTTTCCCGATTGGTGACGACGAAGCCTGCCTTAAATACCTCGTGGCACGGCGTTGGCCGGAAGGCGTCCATTGCCCGCGCTGTGGCAATGCGAACCTGTACGACGCCTCCAGCTACAAGCCGTTTCACTGGCAGTGCTTGGAGTGCGGGGACGGCCCCTATCGCTTTTCGGCGTTGGTCGGCACGATTTTCGAGAACACCAAGAAGCCTCTCCGCGATTGGTATCGCGTCGCCCATTTGATGCTTTCCAGCAAGAAGGGAATGAGCGCCCTTCAAATTCAACGCATGATGGGCTTCGGCAGCTACGAGACGGCCCATTCCATGTGCCACAAGATTCGCGCGGGACTGATCGCCCCGGAGCAAAAGCTTGGCGGCATCGTGGAAATGGAC
>DATKRE010000002.1:0-12650 GCA_035532335.1 Xanthobacteraceae bacterium
GCGTCGAAATAGCTAAAGGCAGTTAAGCCTTGAAGAGACGAGCAATTACGCTGCGCATCCATTTGTTAGCGGGATCGTGATGGAAGCGCTCGTGCCAGTGCTGTTTAATCTCAATGTCGGGAAATTTGATCGGCGGCTTCAACGATTTGATGTTGGGATTGGGAAAAGAGCGCGCCGCCCGCGCAGGGATCGTTACGATCAAGTCGGTCTGCTCAACGATCGTTGGGAGCACTAAAAAATCGGGCACCGTGAGTGCGATGCTTCGCTTGACTTGCTGCGCGGCCATGACGTTCTCAATAATTACATCGTGGCCCGTGCCAGTCGATGCGACCAGAATATGTGGAATCTTGCTGAACTGCTTTTCGGTAAGCGAGTTGCCGATCAAAGCGTGATCACGGCGCGCGATACAGACGAAATTATCTCGATAGAGGACTTGTTCAAAGAAGCTAGTTTGCAAGGTCGGAAACAGCCCCACGGCGAGATCCACTTCGCCCGTGGCCATTGCTTCATGCACACCGAACTGTGGAATACGTAAAACCTTAATACCGACTTGCGGCGCCTCCTTCTGAAGATACCGCAAGATCGACGGCAACATGACGACTTCGCCAATATCCGTCATATAGAATGTGAATATCCGGTTAGACTTTGTCGGCTCGAACGCGGTGCGAACGCTCAGAGCATCATCGATCAGGCCGCGCGCTTGTCTGATCGGGCCGGCCAATCGTTCAGCGTAGGGCGTAGGCTCCATGCCACGGCCGGTTCTCACAAACAGCGGATCGCCCAGCGTTCGCCGCAAGCGAGACAGCGCGTTGCTCAGCGCCGGCTGACTCAGTCCGAGTCGCCGCGCAGCCAATGTGATATTCCGCTCGCGCATGACGGAATCAAAGACGATAAGCAAATTCAGATCGATGTCCTTAATATTCATGGGATGAATGAATAACATACTGGAATTATATTAGACAATTCGGGCTAAGCAGTTTTGAATGCCTTTTGCTGCCTGCCCTTTGAAGTGAAAATGGTCATGCACATAACAAATATCCCGCGCTGCCGGATGTATACGCGATGGCCGGCTATCTCAGGTGACCGCGCCGCGAGCGGGCAACGAGCGCGGGGGACTGCTCGCTCAAATGTCGAGCGCGATCGCGCTGCCAAAAAGCGGCGTAACGCGATAGCAAACGGTCAGATGCAGGAATAATGCAGGTGCCGATCAAAGCACTTGTCAAGGCGAACATCTATAAGGACTCGGTCGCTCTCATGCGTACCGCCCAGCTGGTGGTCGCACGAACCGGCGTTCGTCGTGCCACGTTGCTTATGGGCACGTCTGGCAACAAGAATTTGCTAGTCCAGGCGGGGCTGCTCGACCCTGCGATAAAGAATGCGCAACCAAACGACATCATGATCGTCATCGAAGATGATTCCGATGATGCGGCTGAGGCGGCGATAAGCCAAGTTCACGCACTGATCGAAGGCGAAGAACCGAGAAGGGCCGGCAGCGCAACCGCGGACGCGCCGCCGCGGTCGATCGCAGCCGGTGTCGCTTTGGCACCGAACGCCAATTTAGCACAGATCTCAGTGCCGGGCCCTTATGCTGGTGCTGAGGCGCTCAAGGCGCTGCATCAAGGATTGAATGTCTTCCTCTTCAGCGACAACGTACCGCTTGAGCAAGAGCGGGTCATAAAGGATCTAGCGCGCCGGAAGGACCTTCTGGTCATGGGCCCGGACTGCGGCACCGCGATCATTCGCGGCGTGCCGCTTGGTTTTGCCAATGTGGTACGGCGCGGCGCCGTTGGGCTCGTTGGGGCATCGGGGACCGGCCTGCAGGAGGTGAGCTGCCGCATTCACCAGCTTGGCGGTGGAATCTCGCATGCCATCGGTACGGGCAGCCGCGACATTTCTGAGGCAATCGGCGGAAGCACGATGAGCCAAGCGCTTCAGCTGCTCGCCACCGACCCCGACACCAAAATCATCGCTATCGTCTCGAAGCCACCCGCCGCATCGGTACAGCGGAGCATCGGCCGGGAAGCCCAAAGCATTGGCAAACCAGTGGTCGTATGCTTCCTCGGCGCTCCCGGTGGCGGTGCCGCAGGAACCTCCTCGATCCATTTGGCATCGACGCTCTACGATACTGCGGCGAAGGCCGTCGCTTTGGAGCGTGGGAATGCCGTCGTGACCAGCGCCGCGGCGCCGCCAACGGAGGCGATCACTGACGAACGGTTTCCCGGGCACGAGCAGCGGTTTGTGCGCGGTCTATTCTCCGGCGGCACCTTTTGCTATGAGGCGCAGATTATTTGGCGGCAACACGGCATCAAGACCTTTTCCAATGCGCCGCTTGATGCCGGCTGCCGGCTCTCGGAAGGTGGCGCCAGCCGCGAGCACTGCGCAATCGATCTAGGAAGCGACGAATTCACCATCGGGCGCCCTCATCCCATGATCGATCCTTCTCTACGCATCGAGCGGCTCCTGCAGGAAGCGCGCGACCCCTCCGTCGCCGTCATCCTGCTGGACGTGGTCCTCGGCTATGGCAGCCATGAGGATCCCGCCGGCATCCTGGCGCCTGCAATCGGTGAGGCGAAATCCGTGGCCGCACGTGACGGCCGCCATTTGCCGATCGTCTGCTTTGTGTGCGGGACCGAAGAAGACCCACAGGTCTTGTCTTCGCAGGAAAGCGCGCTGCGCCGCGAGGGCGTTTTGCTCGCGCCAAGCAGCACGGCGGCGGCGGAATTGGCGATGGGGATCGTACATCAGGCCGCAACGGCGGCGCCGCGGACGGCCCGGTCTCCCGCCAGCTCAAAATCATCGGGATGAATACATCCCGTTCATCGGGACTTCTTGCGAGCGAACTCGCTGCGGTAAGCCTTGGGGTTTCCGGACTCGATATGGGACAGCAACGCTACGGCGCCTCCGTTCTGCAACTGGACTGGCAACCTCCAGGCAATGGGGATCCGGGCTTGGCATGGGATCTTGCGCGCGCGACCCATGATCGCTCGGCGGATGACAAGTCTCTGGGATCCGCGATCGATCGCGCCAATGCGGAGGCGGTCGCCCGGGTCCTGCGGGCCGAGCCGACCTGGGTGGATGTCGCGCTCGCCGCCCGCGAGATCTGGCCCGCAATGGGACGAACGCTCCTCCATGCCGGCCCGCCGATTAGCTGGGCAGAGATGTGCGGGCCGATGCGCGGAGCGGTCATCGGGGCGATCCTTTACGAAAACTGGGCGGCGACGGCGGCCGAGGCGAAAGAGCTTGCGTCGTCGGGTGGGATTCGCTTTGCGCCATGTCATGAATGGGGCGCGGTGGGACCGATGTGCGGAATAATTTCGCCATCGATGCCGCTCGTCGTGGTGGCAGATCGCGCGCACGACACGCGCGCGTTTGCACCCTTCATGGAAGCAGGCGGCGCCAGGACGCTGCGTTTTGGCGCGTTCGGCGACGACGTAAGCTCAGGATTGAAGTGGATCGAGCGCGTGCTGGCGCCAACGCTCAAGACGGCCGTCACCGCCATGGACGGCGGATTGGCGTTGAAGCCGATTATTGCTCAGGCACTGCACATGAGCGACGACGTGCACAATCGAAACACGGCCGCAACGTTGATGCTGCTGCGCTACGTTGCCGAGTCCCTGTTACGGCCCGGAATGCAGAAAGACGCGGTAGCGGATACTCTCGGAACGCTGCGCTCCGACGATATGTTCTTTCTGAGTTTCTCCATGGCGGCTTGCAAGGCGACCATGGATGCGGCGCATGGCGTGCCGTTCAGCAGCATGGTCACCGCAATGGCCCGGAACGGGGTGAACGTCGGCATCCGGGTGAGCGGACTAGCGAACGAGTGGTTTAGCGGGCCCGCGGACGTGCCAGTCGGATTGTACCTTCCCGGGTTTTCCGAGGAGCAAGCCAATCCTGATATCGGAGATAGCGCCATCACTGAAACGTCGGGCCTCGGCGCCTTCGCGATGGCTGCAGCGCCCGCAATGGTTCAATTCGTCGGCGGCACCCCGCAAGATGCACTCCGATATTCCCGCGAGATGGCGCGCATCACCATCACTCGCAATCCGGGTTTCACGCTGCCCGCTCTTGATTTCGTGGGCTCGCCTGTGGGCATCGACATCCGCAAAGTCATTGATGAGAGCATGCGTCCGGTAATCAACACCGCGATCGCACACAAGGAACCGGGAATGGGCATCATCGGCGCCGGCCTCGTGCAGGCGCCGATGCAGTGCTTTACCAAGGCGCTGCAGGCGCTCGTCGCAAAGCACGCGGCGTTTGAATAGTACGAGCTGGCGAAATGGCAACACACCCTGAGCGCATCGTCGTAGCCGTTGGTGGCAATGCAAGCTATCCGCCGAACATCAAGGGACTAGCCGAAGAGCAATTCGCACTGATGACCAGCATGTGCGAGCATCTCGTCCGCATTATCGCCAGCGGCTACAAGCTCATTCTCACCCATGGTAATGGACCGGTCATCGGCAACATCCTCTTTCGCATGGCGAAGACGTCGAACGAGCTCCCGTCCATGCCGATGGACGTGTGCGTAGCGCATTCACAAGGCGGAATGGGCTACATGCTACAGCAGTCGCTTATGAACGTGCTGCGGGAGCATCAACTGCGCCTCCTGGCCTCATCGATCGTCACGCAAGTGGAAGTCGACGCCAATGATCCGGCGTTTAGCAATCCGACGAAGCCGGTCGGGCGATTTTTCGGCAAAGAAGATGCCGAGCGCATCAGCGGCGAGACCGGATGGCAATTCGTTGAGGATTCTGGGCGGGGTTATCGTCGCGTCGTGCCGTCACCAGAGCCGTTGCGCATCCTCGATATGCCAGCCATTGAAGCATTCCTCGCGGCCGGGGTCATTCCGATTGCCGCCGGGGGCGGCGGCATCCCGGTCGTGCGTGATAACGACGGAAATTTCCACGGCGTGCCCGCCGTGATCGACAAGGATCTCACGAGCGCGATGCTCGCCGCAGAGATCGGAGCGGAATGGTTCATCATGCTCACCGGCGTTGATCGGGTTGCCATCGATTTCGGCAAGCCCACGCAACGCTTTCTGGACAAGATGACCGGACGCGAAGCCCAGCAATTCATGGCGGAGGGCCAATTTCCGCCGGGAAGCATGGGGCCGAAGATCACTGCCGCATTGAAATACCTGCAACGCGGGTCGGGGCAGGTCATCATCACGGCTCTCGATAAAGTCCATGATGCGCTCAAAGGACGGGCCGGCACGAGGATCGTCGCATAGCAATGTTAAAATCTGCGATTACTGGAACCGCGATACAGGAAATCGGCGCCAAGGCCTGTGAGGCGTCGTGCCGAAACGGCGGCAGGGCGGTTCCGCTCTCCATGCTTACCGGATTGATTATCGGCATCACCGGGACGGTCAACGGGTCGCCGCAGCACGAAAGGAGCCGATGAACATGGCGCCGCACATCGTCGGGCGGATACCGTCGGTAATCAATGTGGGCGTCACGGATTTTACACGCAGCGTTGTTGCCGCGGGAGCCGAAGCTTTACACATCGATTGGCATCCGCCTGGTAAGGGAGATCCCGACACCGCGTGGAATCTGGCGCGTCTGACTGACGACTCGAGCGGTGGCGCGTCGCTCGGCGAGCATGTCGACCGGGCCAACGCCGAGGCTGTCCAGCGGATGATAGATGCTCGCCCGATGCTGATCGACGTCGCACTCCACGCGCGGGACGTGTGGCCGAGGATGGAGCGCACATTGCTTCATGCAGGCGCGCCGATCGCCTGGGAGAAGATGTGCGGTCCGATGCAGGGGGCCATGATCGGCGCTGCAATATACGAAGGATGGGCGTCAACGCCTGAAGCGGCGCGCCGCATGCTCGCCGATGGCGACGTAGCATTCCTTCCCTGTCACGAATGGAATGCGGTCGGGCCGATGTCGGGAATAATCTCGCCGTCGATGCCGCTGTTCGTGGCGCGGAACTCCGTGCATGGAAATTATGCCTACACGAATATGAACGAGGGCATCGGCAAGGTCCTGCGCTTCGGGGCCAACAGTCAAAACGTCATCGACCACTTGCGTTGGATCGAGCGGGATTTGGCGCCCGAACTCAAACGCGTCATCAATTCCATCGCGGAAGGCATCGACCTGAAGGCGATTCAATCGCAGGCATTGTTGATGGGCGACGAGGTGCACAGCCGCAACAGCGCGGCGACGGCCCTCTTTTTTGCGGCGATTGTGCTGCCCCTTTTAGAAGGCGGACTCGATCATGGCCGGGCAAGTCAGGTTCTCCGTTTCATCGGCAACAACTCGCAGTTCTTCCTCAACCTGTCGATGCTGTCGGCCAAAACCACCATGGATGCAGCGCATGGCGTCGAGAACAGCTCGATAGTCACGGCCATCTCGCGCAACGGCGTCACCACGGCGATTCGAGTGAGCGGTTTGGACGGCGCGTGGTTTCAGGATTCTTCCGAGATGCCGGTCGGCCTGTATTTCCCGGGCTTCACTCAGGACGACGCGAACCCCGATCTGGGCGACAGTGCCATCATCGAGACTGCCGGCTTCGGCGGCATGTCACTGGCGGCTTCACCGGCGCTTATTCAACTCGTCGGCGGCGCCGTGAACGAGGCCGTCGGCTACTCGCGCGAAATGTATAACATCACGCGGACGAAGAACCCGGCGATGTCTTTGCCGCTTCTCGATTTCGCCGGAGCGCCCACCGGAATCGATGTCAGAAAGATTGTCGACACCGGTATTCGTCCGGTCGTCACTACCGGGATCGCCCATAAGAAGCCCGGCATTGGGCAGATCGGGGCGGGTATTGTGCGCCCGCCGATGGCGTGTTTCACCGAAGCGCTTGCTGCGCTTCTCGAAACGGTGGAGTCCGCCGCGAGGCGGTAGATCACGGGAAGTCATTCACGTCATGAATGCCCACTATGTTGTCTCCAATATGGGAGGGTGTACAGTCCTGGTTTAAACTCACCGCGTCGAGGGCCGAAGTTGCAGAGCGGGAGTCTTCGCACGGACGGGGAGTTTTCGCACGGCACCTTGCACGCGCCAAAAAAGCAATAACCGCAAAAATAATCCATCACCAGATTGAAACAGGAGGATTCGGCCATGAGCATCCATCGTCGAGCATTATTGAAGACTACGGCGCTTTCGGCTGTCGCCCTTGCGACCGGTGGATTTATCCCGCCGGCCGCGGCGGCGGAACCGATCAAGATCGGCATCATGATTCCAGGATCGAAATCCGATCATGGCTGGATGGAGTCCGCCTACAACGGCATGAAAGCGGCTGAGGCTCGCCACGGGAACAAGATCAAGGTCACATATATCGAGAACGTCAAGTTCGCCGATATGGAACAGGCGTTGGTCACACTCGCAACGAAGAACGAACTGGTGATCGGCGCAGCGGGCCAGACGCAGGCCTCGGTTCTCAAAGTCGCCAAGCGTTTTCCAAAAGTGAAGTTCTCCATCGTCGGCCCGACAGGTCAGCCGACCGACAACGTCTCGCAGTACGACATCATGCAGGCACAGATCGGCTTCGTCGCGGGTGCCGTCGCGGCAATGATGTCGAAGAACGGCGCCGTCAGCTACGTGGGCGGCTACGAAATTCCCGCAATCGTCAACACCGGTAAGGAGTTCGGAAACGGCGCCAAATACATCAAGCCGGATATCAAATACATAGAAAACTACACCGGCGATTTCGACGACGTCGCGAAAGCCAAGGAGGCGACGTTGGCTGCGATCGCTCAGGGCGCCAATGTACACTACAACATTCTCAATCTCGGCATCCGCGGCATGGAGCAGGCGGCGCGCGAGAAAGGAACCAAGATCATCGGCAGCTACAGCGATTACTGCGGCGACAAGAACCCGCTCTATATAGCCTACACGATCAGCGGCGTCGGCTTCATGCTCGAATACGCCATCGATCAGATGGTGGCGGGAACGTGGCATCCGGAATATAAGCAATTCGGCCTGGCGATGGGGCCGCGCGCCGCCGGCATTTCGATCTGCACCGGGGCGACGCCGGAAATGCTCGCCAAGGTGGGTGAAATCGAGAAAGACCTTCTGTCAGGAAAGATCAAAGTGCTGGCAGACTGACGGTGGCCTTGCTGGAGATCTCCGGGCTTAGCAAGCGGTTCGGGTCGCTCCTGGCGCTCGATAATATCTCGCTGAATGTCGCCGAGAAGGAGGTTCACTGCCTTCTCGGCGAGAACGGGGCCGGCAAGTCGACGCTTTGCAACTTGGTGTTCGGCGTCTATCGGCCGGACAGCGGTTCGCTCGCGCTCGGCGGCAAGCCGTTTTCACCCAAAAGCCCTGCCGATGCCCTGCGTCAGGGCATCGCCATGGTCCATCAGCATTTCAGCCTCGTGCCGACGATGACGGTGATCGAGAATCTGATGCTCGGCCGCGCGCGCCCCGTTCTCGAATATTCCGACATGATCGCACGGGTAAAAGCACTCGATCGGGAATATGGCTTCGTCGTTGATCCTCATTCCATCATCGAAGAAATGTCGGTCGGTGAAAGACAACGCGTCGAGATCATAAAGTGCCTTCTCGGCGACCCCAAGCTCCTTGTGCTCGACGAACCGACCGCCGTCCTGAAGCCCGAGGAGATCGAGGCGCTGCTTTCCATCTGCCGCCGGCTGACAGAAAAGGGGAAATCAGTAGTTCTGGTGACTCATAAGCTGGCGGAGATTGCCAAGGTGGCGGACCGCACGACGGTGCTCCGCCATGGCCGACTTGTCGAAACAGTAACGATGGCCGGTGCGGATATGCGCGCTCTCGTACGTTCCATGGTCGGTCGCGACGTGACTTCGGCAGATGCAGTACTGGCGGCAACTATTGGTATCGGCGACACCGGAGAACCGGAAGTCGCCGCGGCAGTTCAGCGCGAGGCGCCGGCGCAGAAAACCATCCTATCCGGCAACGGCATTCCTGCGCTTGAACTCAAACGGCTGACTTTCCGCGGTCGAGACGGCGTGTGCAAGCTCGAGGAAGTATCGCTCGCGGTCAACCGCGGCGAAATCGTCGGGGTGGCCGGCGTTGAAGGGAATGGGCAAAACGAGCTGGAAACGATTTGTGCCGGACTCGCGGCGCCAACTTCCGGATCAGTGAAAGTCAACGGCAGAGATCTCACGCACGCGACGCCTCAAGAAATCACCGAATGGGGCGTCGGCATCGTTCCGGAGGATCGACACGCGGTCGCGATAATTCCCGAACTCAGCGTCGCTGAAAATCTGCTTCTCGGCAGACTCGATCGGTTCTTGCGATTTGGCCTGCTTAATCGAGCGGCAATGAGCGAAGCTGCGGCGGCGTTGATGCGAAAGTTTGACGTCCGCTGCGAAAGTCCGGATCTGCCGATGTCCAGCCTCTCCGGCGGCAATCAGCAAAAGGCCGTGCTCGCGCGCGAGCTTTCGCTCGACCGCCTGACTTTCTTGCTGGCCGCGCAACCGACACGGGGCCTGGATGTCGGCGCCGTCGAAGCTATCTATGGTTACATTCGCGCGGCACGTGACGAGGGGTTGGGCGTGTTGCTCATTTCCAGCGAACTCGATGAATTGATCGCTGTCTCTGATCGTGTGGTTGTGCTCTATCGCGGTCGAATCGTGGGCGAGATGGCCGCCAATCAAGGCAATCGCGAACCGATCGGCGCAATGATGTCGGGACATGCATCAGGGCATATGCATGTCTAGGTCGCATGCCCTGCGGTTGGCTAGCAAGGAGTTTGGCTTGACCGGCAAGCGAGGCCACGTTTTCCCAGCCTTGTCATTGCAGATCGGCGTTCCGGTCGCCGCGACAGCCGTCGCACTATTGATCGGCTTGGCCATCATTGCCAGCACCGGAACTCCGCTCGAAGACGCGATTGCGGCATTTTGGGATGGCATGGCGGGCAGCGCATTTAACGTCGGCGCCTCGATCAATCGGGCAGTCAGCCTGACCTTGGTCGGCCTTGGATTCATTTTCGCGAACCGAGCCAATCTGACAAATGTCGGCGGCGAGGGCCAGCTCGCGGTAGGAGGCATGTTCGCGACCGCGATGGCCCTGCACGGTGCAGCGGCGCTTCCCTTAGGTCTTGCGTTCCTGGTGCCGCTGATCGTTGGCGCCGCGGCCGGCGCCGTCTGGGGCGGAATAGCCGGGGTATTAAAGGCCGGGCGCGGGACGAATGAGGTGATCAGCACGCTGCTTCTGACCTTTGTCGCATTGCCGCTGGTGTATTGGTCGGTCCAATCCTTACACCTTCTTCGCAAGCCGCTGACCGACCTTTCATCCTTGCCGGAATCGCCGGAGATACCGGAAGCGACCAGGCTGCCACTACTGTTTCCGTCCAATCAAACATCACCGCTCCATATCGGTCTGCTGGTGGCCATCGCGGCTTTGATCATCGTGGCAGTGGTGCTGCAGCGCGGCAGCTTTGGATTAAAGCTGCGGGCTGTCGGTTTCAACCAGATTGCCGCGCGCCGTGCCGGCATCCGGTCGGGCTCCCTCATCATCATCGCGATGGCGGTGTCGGGAGGATTGGGAGGACTAGCGGGCGCGATCATGATCCTGGGAGAACAATTCTACCTCACCAGCGAATTTTCTTCCGGATACGGATTCGACGGCTTGGTGGTGGGATTGTTGTCGCGCGGCTCGGCCGTCGGTGTCGTGCTCGGCGCCCTTCTCTTCGGATTTCTTCGATCCGGCAGCATCGACATGGAGATCACGGCGCATGTGCCGGCAGCGGTCGTGCTGATTTGCCAGGGATTGATCGTTATCATCATCGCCGGGTCGGCGATCTTTGTAGAAAGAATGCGACGGCGATGACGGAAGCTCAACTCGCGTTCTTTCTCGGCTCCGGCCTGCGCCTGGCCACGCCAATCATCTTCGCGGGCACGGGCGAGATGCTCAGCGAACGGGCCGGCGTTCTCAATCTCAGCCTCGACGGCATGATGCTGATTGCTGCCTTTACCGCGGCGCTGACTTCGTGGGCGACCGGCAGCCCGGCGATCGGCCTGCTTGTTGCAATCGCCGTGAGCTTGGCCGTCGCCTATGTCCAGGCCGTGCTCAGCGTTACGCTGCAGGCCAACCAGCTCGTTGTCGGCATCGGCTTCAACATTCTGGCGCTTGGGGCGACTACCTTTCTCTACCGGGAGATATTCGGCCCGTTGTCACGCGACACCATCCCGGGGTTTGCGCAGCTCAATTTCCCTTGGCTCGCCGCGATACCGGTCATCGGGCCTGCGCTTACCCAGCAGACAGCCCTGGCCTATGTCGGATTGCTCTTAGTGGCGGTGACGTGGCTCACTCTCAACTTTACTTCATTCGGTCTTTCCGTGCGCGCAGTGGGCGAAGATCCGCGGGCTGCCGATGAAGCGGGGATAAACGTGATTAAGGTGCGTTACCTCGCCGTCCTCTATGCCGGAGCGCTGGCAGGACTCGGCGGCGCTTTCATGTCGGTGGGAGACAGCAACACTTTTACTGAAGGCATGACGCGCGGCGCTGGGTATCTCGCCATTACGGCGGTGATCTTCGGCGGATGGGATCCGTGGCGAACTCTGGCGGCATGCCTGCTCTTTGGCTTTGCGACCGCGCTGCAATTTCTGATTCCGGCCATGAATCTTGATATCCCCGTCTCGCTCCTTTTGATGCTGCCCTACGTGCTTGCGCTTTTAGCAATTGCCGGGGTGGCCGGCAGGAGCAGACAGCCCGCGGCGCTAACATTACCCTTTGAGCGCGCAAGCTGAGAATCCGATCGCGCGACCAAGCAACCGTCGTGGCTGAGCCACGGCTTGATTGTAGAGGAGGAACAGATGGCTTCGACCACCGGGATCAAGCGACTGCCAATGCGTGCCGCCGGCACAGGCCAATCGGATCGAATGATGCCGCTAGGATCAACATCGGGATACAAATGGCTGGCGAATACCACCCATGTCGACATGGCCATGCCGGCGCCTCGTCCGCGGCCGGTAACCATCGAAGCCGAGCCACAGAGCGTCACGATCGATCTTCACCGAACGGCCATGATCGTCATAGACATGCAGAATGACTTCTGCGCCAAGGGCGGATGGGTCGACCATCTCGGCGCCGACTATACCCCCGATCGCACGCCGATCGCTCCGTTGCAACGTCTCCTTCCGCCATTGCGGAACGTTGACGTTCCGGTGATCTGGGTGAACTGGGGCAATCGTCCGGATCTCATGAATATGCCGCCAAATCAGCTTCATCTCTATAAGCCGACCGGCACCGGGATCGGGCTTGGGGAGCCATTGCCGGGAAGCGGAGCGCATGTGCTGGAAAAGGACAGCTGGGCTGCGGCCGTCGTCGACGAGCTCAAGCAAAAGCCGCAGGACATTCGCGTCGACAAGCATCGTATTAGCGGATTCTGGGACACTCCGCTGGACAGCATCCTGCGCAATCTTGGCACCAAGACGGTCCTGTTCGCCGGCGTCAACACCGACCAATGCGTTCTCCACTCGCTCACGGACGCAAATTTCCTCGGCTATGGTTGTATTCTTGTCAACGATTGTTGCGCCTCGACGTCTCCCGATTACTGTACCCAGGCGACGATCTTCAACGTAAAGAAATGTTTTGGGTTCGTCACGAGTTCGGGTCGTGTGATCAAGGCGTTGAAAATGGCTAAGGGTTAGCTCTCCGGGCCGTTGCAGCGTGCTCAAATTGCGCTGGTGGTGAGATCGTTCCCCGATGCCGGGTGCG
>DATKRE010000003.1:0-29484 GCA_035532335.1 Xanthobacteraceae bacterium
GGAAGCAGCAACTTCAAAAGTTCCTGATTTTATTGGTCGGAGCGGCGAGATTCGAACTCGCGACCCCCAGTCCCCCAGACTGGTGCGCTAACCGGGCTGCGCTACGCTCCGTCGATGCGGGCGGACTATAGTCAGCGCTCAGAGGACGCGCAACCAGCGCTCGCCGACCGACGCTTCAGCGCGTAAAATGACTGATCGTCGATCGGCAACTCGCGCACCAACGAGCCCCAACATCGTGAAGCGGATCTACAATGCGACGCTGAATTCGATCCGCGGACTACGCTATGGCGTCATCCATGAAGCGTCGATCCGCGAGGAGGTGATCCTGCTCGCGGCCGGGCTCGTGCTCGGCACCGTAATCGCGCCGAGCGTTGGCTGGTACGTGCTCCTGGTCGGTTCGCTGCTGGTGCTGCTGAGCATTGAGTGCCTCAACACCGCGATCGAAAAATTCGCCGACCACGTCGCCCCCGACCATCACATCGACATCCTGCGGGTCAAGGACTACGGATCGGCTGCGGTGTTTTGCGGCATCTGCCTTGCCGGGCTCACCTGGCTCGCTGCGCTGGTCGTCCGCCTGGGGCTGATCTGATAGGTACGGTGAGGAAAGCCGTTACGCCGCGCTCGGCTGCATGGCGTCGTAGCTTGCCGCTTCCCATACCTGCCGGCGGCGGAGATTGATCGTCGCTGCGGTCAGGCCCCAAATCATGCCGAGCAGCAGGAAGAAGTGGCGCCAGTGATCGGTGTCGACGATCAATCCCTCAAGCGCTTCGCCGACAAAGGCAGCGTAAGCGGCGATCAGATAATATTGCCATGGCGTGCGCACCAAAGCGGCACGCAGTCCGATCGCCAGAGTGACGAGCACGAAAGTCAGGTAAGCGATGCCGCCAAGCCAGCCGTACACGAGAAACCCCTGCATATAGACGTCGTGTTGCTGGGTGCCGAACAGCCGGCTGAATTCGAACGGCCCGAGCCCGTTCGGGTGATCGAGGATAACGCTGAGCGCGAGTTTCTGCTCCCAAAAACGGCCGCCGGGTCCGACATCGTAGGGCTGGATGGTCTTCGCCCGTTCCAGAAACAGGTCGTGCACCGAAGGAATGGAAATCGCCAACACGAACAGCAAAGCGACGGCGACCACCACGCCGATGGAGAACAGCATGACGCGGCCGCGCATGCGCCGGTCGGGTGCGGCGACGATGAGCAACAGCACGACAGTGACGGCGGAGATCACGAAATGCCCCCAGGCGCCGCGCGAGAAACTCAAAAACAGACCGCCAAGAAGAAAGATCGAGAGCGCCATGGCGGCAGCCCGCACGCCGCGCGTCATTAGTTCGATCATCAGCAGCAGCAGGGGAAAGATCAGGAACGGCGCGTAGACGTTCGGGTCCTTGAAGGTCGCACTGACGCGGTCGTTATCGAGAAAAGCATCCGAGTGCGGCAAGAGGTGGAAGAAGCCAATATAGCCGGCGGCGGTCGCAATCAGCGCCGCAACCAGATAACCGCGGCGCACGATCGAAAGCCGTATCAGATCGCCATCGCAAAACAGCGCGGCGAACATGATGGCTGCCAGCGCCAAGTAGAAGGAGGTTGCGGCATATTGCAGGTTCTGGTGCTGGTCGCTCACCTGGATCAGCGAAAAGCAGCCGCCGACCAGCCAGACTGCAAGCAACATCACCAGCGGAACCAATTTGCGGTCGAACCGGACGCGCGCGCCGACGCTGACCACGAGCAGCGCCATCATCAGCACGTCATGCGGCGACGGCTCGACGAAAGCGATCGAGCTTAGCAGCACTGTGATGAACAGGACGAAATTGAGGAACCGCTGCGGCAGCCGCCGCACGACGGTAAGCGGCTCACCGCCGACGGCAACCAAGGTGCTGGTAGCCCCGCTCAATAAGCGTTCTCCGTGCGGATCAACGCGAACGGGGTCTGGGCGAGGATGTAAAGGTCGAGCAGGATCGACCAATTCTCGATGTAATACAGGTCGTGCTCGACGCGGCGCTGGATTTTTTCTTGGCTGTTGGTCTCACCGCGCCAACCGTGAATCTGCGCCCAGCCGGTCAATCCGGGCTTCACCCGGTGGCGGGCGAAATAGCCGTCGACCGCCTCGTCATAGAGCCGGTTCTCAGCCTTGGCCTGCAACGCGTGCGGGCGCGGCCCGACCAGCGACAGGTTACCGGTGAACACCACGTTGAACAGCTGCGGCAATTCATCGAGGCTGGTCTTGCGGATGAAGCGGCCGACCCGGGTCACCCGGCTGTCACCCTTGCTCACCAGTTTGGCGGCGGTGGCGTCGGTCTGGTCGACATACATCGAACGGAATTTCCAGATCTCGATCAGTTCGTTGTTGAAGCCGTAACGCTTCTGTTTGAAGAAGACCGGCCCACGGCTGTCGAGCTTGATGGCGACCGCGACCATGGCCATGATCGGCAGCGCGCAGATCAGCGCCATCGTGCCGACAATTTTGTCGAATAGCCACTTCGTCACCACGTCCCAGTCGGCGATCGGCTTGTCGAAAATATCGAGCACGGCGACAGTGCCGACATAGGAGTAGGAGCGGGGGCGATAGCGCAGCTTATTGGTATGCGCAGACAGCCGGATATCGACCGGCAGCACCCAAAGCTTCTTGAGCATTTGCAGGATGCGGCCTTCCGCCGAAACCGGCAGCGAGAAGATCACCAGATCGACGCGGGTGTTGCGGGCGAATTCCACGAGGTCGTCGACGGTGCCGAGCTTGGGAATGTCGGCGCAGGTCGCGCTCGCGCGGTCGTCGAACACGCCGATGACCCGCACGTCGGAATCGCGCTGCGAGGCAAGCGACCGGATCAGCGTTTCGCCATTGGCATCCGCGCCGACCACGACGGTACGGCGTTCGAGTCGGCCTTCGTGGGTCCAGCGCCGCACCAACAGGAACAGCGCGCGCCGGAACGCTATCAGCGCGAACAAGCCGAGCGCGTAGAACATGCCGAGCCAAACGCGCGAGAAATGATCGCCGGATTTTGCGAAGAACGACACGCTGATGGCGATGAGAAATACCACCGACCACGCCGAGGCGAGCCGCATATATTGCTTTTCATGGCCGCGGAACGCCTGCACCTGGTAGATGTCGGCGACCTGAAAGGCGAACATGGCCAATAGCACTATACCGCCGACGGCGGCGAAGTAATGCCAAGCGAAACCGTGCACCGGCACGACGTACGAAACGTAGACCGCAAAGCCGATCAGTACGACGATGGCGGCTTCGATGAGCCGCACGGCGCCGGCGAGTACGATCGGCGACAACGCCGGCTCGTAAGGCTGCTCGGCAAGCGAAGCGGCGGCGGGCGATAGCGGCGGCGCGTCGGCAACGCGTGGCGCCGATTGCGGCACCGCCGAAACGGCGGACAGCACGGCCGACGCGGTGTCGAAAAGCGAGCCTGGTTCGGGCTTGGACATTCTTTGCCACGCATTAAATCGTTCGCGCCCACGCGCGAAACGTCCCGCGCCAGTCTGAGCGCCGAAATAGTAAATAAAGTCCGAAAACGGTCAGCGGAATCGGGAAAGTTTGCGCAGCGCCAGTGCTTCTCGATAAGCGGTAAGCCCGCCGTCCACCATGGCATCGAGTGAGAACTCGGCATGCACGCGCGCGCGCACGCGCTCGGCTGTCAGTTTCATCGCGGCCGGCTCGTCGACCGCAGACGCGATCGCAGCCGCAAGCGCCGGCGGATCGTTGGCGGTGACAAGGCCGGTTGACAGCGAACCAAAGATTTCCGGAATGCCGCCGACGTGGGTGGCGAGGATCGGCAAGCCGCCGGCGGCGGCTTCCAACAGCACGTAGGGCAACGATTCGGTGTGCGAGGGCATCACCAGCATGCGGCCCATGGCAAACGCCTCGCGGGCCGGTCGATAGCCGACAAAGCGTACCCGATCGTCGACCCCAAGCCACTTGGCGAACGATTTAAGCTCGTGATCGAGGGGGCCTTCGCCGGCAATGGTCACGCTCACCAGCCGGCCCGACTCTTTCAGCAACGCCAGGGCTGCGATCAGCACGTCGAAGGCTTTGACCGGCCGCAATTCCCCGAGGCAAACCAGATCGGTGGCGTCGGCCGCCGGCGCGATCGGCGTGAATTCGTCGTCGCTAACGCCGTTATGGACCACCCGCACCATGGCCGGCGGGCGGCCAATCGCGGTCCGGAACAGGCCAGCCACATACGTGCTCTCGAACAGGAATAGATCGGTGCGCCATTTCAAAGCCCATTCGAGCGAGCGGTAGAAGCCGCCAGTCAGCGTACCCGGCCGGTAGAACAGCGAGCCGCCGTGCGGGGTAATCACGCGGATGGCATTCGGTGCGGTTCGCGCGAGCCGCACCAGCGCGGCGCCCTTGGCGCCATGACCGTGCAGCACGTCGGGCTGCATCTCTGCGATCCGCCGCGCGATTACCCGCCAGGCGCCGACATCGGAAGGACGCAGCTCACGCGCAATCGGCACGCGTTCAAGCCCAAGCGCGAGTTGCGGAGAAAGCTCCGCCAGAACCGCGTCCGCACGCGCTCCTCCAGTGGTCGAATCGACGACGAGACCGACTCGATGGCCACGCGCCGCCTGTCCGCGGGCGACGTCGAGCACATGGCGAAACAGTCCGCCGAGCGGCGCGCGCAGAACATGGATGATCTTGAGTGCCGGCCGCGGCATGGCAAGCGGCGGTGCCGCGTCGGTCGCGATGACGGCGGCGGTCCGCAACTTGGCCATACGGGAGAACCCCATGTCGGCCGGGCGAATCCGTAAAATTCGCAGCGGCGCTTTCACAGCGATAGAGCAATGCCGCGGTTAAGAAAGGCTTCACTGCCAAGTCTTCGCCCAGGTCTTCGCTCAGTCTTCGCCCGTTCATTGCCACGAAAGCCCGGGAATCCGGGTGCTCCTCGCCCGCGCAGGGACGAGGGTATGGAAACGCACCGGCGGGGCGGCTTAACCGGATAGCAACCTTAATCGATTGTTATCGGCAACCGACGTTACGTGCGCACCGTTGTATCCAGCGTCAGCATTAAGCTCGTCAAAGCGTGGGAGCCGTGAATGAATTTGGCGCCGCCACCGCCGCGATCGCATATGCGGGAGGCGTTCAGCGATACGGATTTGGATTTGGGCGCGCTCGGCGCCGCGCTCTGGCGCGACCGTTTCAAGATCCTGCGCCCGACGCTGATCGTGGCATTGATAGCCTTCCTGGTCGTGTTCATGATTCCTGCCAAATATCAGGCGGAATCCCGCTTGCTGCTGCTTTCCCACGACAACATTTATCTGCGCTCCGACCTCGACAAGGACATGCTCGATCGGAACGTCGTCGACCCGGAGGCGGTAATCAGCCAGGCGCAGATCGTGCTGTCGCGCGACCTTGCCAAGGAAGTGATCGGCAAACTCAAGCTCAACGAACTGCCCGAATTCGATCCGGCCCTCTCCGGCGTCTCGCTGGTCAAGTCGCTCCTTGGCTTTTTCGGCATCGTCAAGAATCCGCTTGCCATGACGCCGGAAGAACGGGTGCTGGAAGCGTATTACGATCGGCTCACAGTTTTTCCAGTCGAGAAATCGCGCGTCATTGTCATCGATTTCCTCTCGGAAAATCCTGAGCTTGCCGCTCAGGTCGCCAACGCAATTGCCGCCGCCTATCTCGAGCGGCAGCAAGCGGCAAAGCAGGAGCAGGCGAAAAGCGCCGGCGTCTGGCTCGGCGGCCAGATCGACGAATTGCGCAAGAAAGTCGCCGAGGCCGACAATAAGGTTGAAGCTTTCCGCGCCAAATCGAACCTCCTGGTCGGGCCGAACAACACCACACTGTCGACCCAACAGCTTGGCGACCTGAATGCCCAATTGGCCGCTGCGCGCGCCCAAAAGGCCGACGCCGAGGCGAAGGCGAGACTCATCCGCGGCATGCTCAAGTCCGGCCAGCCGATCGATTCCTCCGACATCCTCAATTCCGAGCTGATCCGGCGGCTTTCCGAGCAGAGGGTGACGTTGCGGGCGCAGCTTGCCGAGCAATCTTCCTCGCTCCTCGATAACCACCCGCGCATCAAAGAGCTGAAAGCGCAGGTCGCCGACCTCGACCAGCAGATCAGGAACGAGGCGGAAACCATTGCCCGATCACTTGAAAATGACTCAAAGCTCGCCGACGCCAAGGTCGCCGCCCAGCTGGCCAATTTTGACGCGCTCAAGAGCCAGGCGGCCACGACCAACGAAGACGATGTGCAGCTGCGCGCGCTCGAGCGCGACGCCAAATCGCAGCGCGATTTGCTTGAATCCTATTTGGCCAAGTACCGGGAGGCGAGCGCCCGCGATACCGTCGCATCGGCGCCACCCGACGCGCGGATCATTTCGCGCGCCACTGTGTCGAACGTGCCGGCCTATCCGAAGAAATTGCCGACCGTGCTGATCGCTTCGCTCGCCACCATGGTGCTGTGTGCGGGCCTGGTTCTGACCCGCGAATTGCTGGCGACGCCGGCTGGCGCGATGCAAGTGCCCACGCGCGCGCCGCGGTTTTTCGGCGGCAGTGATCCGCTGGTGCCGGGCGCCAAGGTCGGAGCGCCATCAATGTCGGCGGCTGCACCCGACATTTCGCCGGCAGCGGTCGCGGCTGCTGCTGCAAACAGCGAACTCAACCCGGCCTCGCCGGATTCTCTCGTTAAGCGCTACACCGAGATTGTGAGGACGCCGGCGCCGGTCGGCGTACCGATATCCGCGATCGAGGAGTTCGCCCACAATCTGCAGCAGGTGGGGTTCGCGGGAAGCCAGATGGCGTTCTTCAGCGCCACGCCCGAAGTCGAAACCACCGGCATCGCCGTTAAATTCGCTCGCGCCATGGCCCGAGACGCGCGCGTCGTGGTCGTCGGTCTTGGTGTCGGCGACGCCGCCATCCGCGAGATTTCCAGCGACCCGGGCGCGCCGAGCCTGTCCGATCTCGCCGCCGGTGCGGCATCCTTCGGCGCCATCATCACCAAGGACCGCACGTCCGCACTCAACCTGATTGCCTCGGGTGGTGGCTCGCGCCACGCCCTCGTCGCCACGCCCGGTATGGCGCAGAGCTTCGCCGCGCTATCGAAGGCCTATTCCCACGTCATCGTCGACGCCGGCATGCTCGGCGGGCCGGACATGATCGCGATCGCACGGATGGTGCCGCACGCGGCGCTGGTGGTCGAGACGCTGTCGGGCCTCGCCACCCAGAAAGCGCGCGACTCGCTGATCGAGGCGGGCTTCGAGGACGTCACCATCCTCGTCTCCGGCCGCGCCGAAGCCCGCTCGTCGGGAATGCCGGCGCATCAAGCGGCTGCGTAGCGGCTCCGTATGCGCACCCAACGCGTGAATGGCGTCACATAACCGCCGTTCCGGCAAAGAATTATCAACCAAGGCAGCGGATAGTCGGGGCAGGGCGCCAGCGAAGACGAAACGCGCGCGCCGCGAGCAATGAACACCGGCGGGACGTGATTTGGGTGCGCTGAAACAAACCATCATCCGCGGCGGCCTGGAGTCGCTGTTCTTCACCGGTGCGCATTTTGCGCTGAAACCCTTTGTCGGTGGCGTCGGCGCCATCCTGACCATGCATCACGTGCGGCCGCCGCGGCCCGACCGCTTCCAGCCCAATCGGCTTCTCGAAATCACGCCGCGTTTTCTGCAACGCGTGGTCAAACTCTTGCGCCGCTCGCGCGTCGACGTGGTGTCACTCGACGAGATGCACCGCCGCATGACTGAAGGCGATTTTCGTCGCCGCTTCGTGTGCCTCACCTTCGACGACGGCTACCGCGATACGCTCACTCACGCTTATCCGATCCTCAAGGCGGCGCAGCTGCCGTTTGCGGTCTACGTGCCGACGAGCTTTCCCGACCGGCTCGGCGAATTGTGGTGGCTCGCGCTTGAAGCGGTGATCGCCAAGAACGACCGCATCGGCATGGTCATCGAGGGGCGTAACCGCACCTTCGATTGCCGCTCACTCGGCGACAAGCGTCTCCTGTTCGAGGAGCTTTACTGGTGGCTGCGGAGCCGCCCGACGGAAGTCGAGTTGCGCGCCGCAATGCGCGATCTCGCCGCCTGCTATTCGGTCGACATCGCCACCTTCTGTCAGGATCTGTGTATGGACTGGCACGAGATTGCCGGACTCGCCGCCGATCCGCTAGTCACTATCGGCGCGCACACGGTCAATCACCCGATGCTGGCGAAGTTGCCGGAGAAACTGGTTCGTTCGGAGATGGATTTAAGCCGCTCGGTGATCGAGTCCGCGCTCGGCACGCAGCCGTCGCATCTGTCGTATCCGATCGGCGATCCGACTTCCGCCGGCCCGCGCGAATTCAAGATCGCCGCCGAACTTGGTTTCAAGACTGCGGTGACGACGCGGCCGGGCGTCGTGTTCCCCGAGCATCGCCAACAGATGACCGCACTGCCGCGTATCTCGCTCAACGGCGAATATCAGCAATTGCGCTACGTGCGGGTGCTGCTCTCCGGTTCGGCTACCGCGGTATGGAACGGCTTTCGCCGCGCCAAGGCGGCGTAAAAGCTACGTCTTGCCCGGCCGCGACATCCAAGTGACGATCGGGATTGCCGGCACCGCCCAGCCGATGCCGGTGATCACATAATAGGCGAACGAAGCGATGGCGTGGTCGTGGATGGCGGGAACTTGCGCCAGCGCCATGGCGATGAGCGCCCAGACGATGACCAGGACGAACAGCGCGATCGCACCGATGAATTTGCGTAAGCGAATCGGCATTTGGTACGCGGCATCCGGTCTGTTGCCAGAATAGGGCGCAGCCCTATATGGTCCGCCGGCCTGCCACAAGCGACCCCGATGAAATGAGCGACATTCGCGTACAATCCACGCACCCGCGCGCCATCCGGCTGTGGCTTTACGCCGTCGCCGCGTTGGTGCTGGCGATGGTGTTGGTCGGCGGCGCCACCCGGCTCACCGAAAGCGGGCTCTCGATAACCGAGTGGAAGCCGGTCATGGGGGTTTTGCCGCCGCTCGATCAACAGTCATGGCAGACCGAATTCCAAAAATATCAGGCCATCCCGCAATACCGCGAACTCAACAACGGCATGAACCTTAACGCGTTCAAGGCAATCTATTGGTGGGAATGGTCGCACCGGATGCTGGGCCGACTGATCGGCGTTGCGTTTCTGTTGCCGTTTCTGTTTTTTCTCTGGCGCGGATTCGTGCCGGCTTCGCTGCGGCCGCGACTGTGGTTCATTTTCGGCCTTGGCGCGCTGCAAGGCGCGGTCGGCTGGTGGATGGTCGCATCCGGGCTCGCCGGACGGGTCGAAGTCTCGCAATACCGGCTGGCCACGCATCTGCTCCTCGCTTGCCTGATCTTTGTGGCGATGCTCTGGACCGCGCAGCGGTGCGAGCCGATTGCGCGTGCGCCAGTGCCCACTCCCTTGCGCGTTCGTTTCGGCGCCGCAGCGCTGCTCGTCCTCGTGCTGGCGCAAATCTATCTCGGCGCATTGGTCGCCGGTTTGCGCGCGGGCTACGTCTTTAACACTTGGCCGGCGATCGACGGCGCATTCGTGCCTGCCGCCGGGCGCTTGTTCTTCGACGCACCGCTATGGCGCAATTTTTTCGAAAATGCGCTCACTGTACAATTCGACCACCGCATGCTGGCTTATCTGATCTTTGTCGGTACGTTGCTGCACGCCTTCGACGTCGGACGCAGTGCCAAGAGCGGAGCAGTCCGGCTCGGTGCGTTTGCGCTGTTGGCCATGGTCACGCTGCAGGCGACGCTTGGCATCCTCACGCTGGTCTGGCGGGTGCCGCTGACGCTCGCGCTCGCGCATCAGGCGGTGGCGATGCTGGTGCTGACCGTCGCATCCCTCCACGCCGCGACTGTGATGGCAGGTCAACCGCAGCAGCTTTCGTCCTCCTCCCGTGTGGGGGAGGAGAAGCTCGTTTGACAAGCTAATCCGCCAGCCCTTGATCGAGATCGGCGATGATGTCTTCGACATCCTCGATACCGATCGATAGGCGCACCACATCCGGCCCGGCGCCGGCCTCCGTCTTCTGCGCGTCGGTCAATTGCCGGTGCGTGGTCGAAGCCGGATGGATGATCAGCGAACGGGTGTCGCCGATATTGGCGAGGTGGGAAAATAACTTCACGTTGGACACGAGCTTGACGCCGGCGTCATAGCCGCCCTTGAGCCCAACAGTGAACACCGCGCCAGCGCCAGCAGGACAATATTTCTTGGCAAGTTTATGAAAGCGGTCGGCCGGCAGGCCCGGATAGCTCACCCAGGCGGCTTTCGGATGCGCGACAATCCACTGCGCCACCGCAAGCGTGTTGTCGCAGTGCTTGCGCATACGCAACGGCAAGGTCTCGATGCCGGTAAGAATGAGGAAGGCATTGAACGGCGACAACGCCGCGCCGATGTCGCGCAACGCGAGCACGCGGCAGGCGATGGCGAAGGCGAAATTGCCGAACGTCTCATGCAGGACGATACCGTGATATTCCGGCCGCGGCTCGGACAGCATCGGGTAGCGCCGGTCGCGCGACCAGTTGAAGGTGCCGGCATCGACGATCGCGCCGCCGATCGAATTGCCGTGACCGCCGAGGAATTTGGTCAGCGAATGCACCACGACGTCGGCGCCGTGATCGATCGGCTTGCACAGATACGGCGTCGCCAGCGTGTTGTCGACGATGTAGGGCACACCCGCGCGCTTTGCGATTTGCGCCACCGCCGCCATGTCGGTGATGACACCGCCAGGGTTGGCGATCGACTCGGTGAAAATCGCCTTGGTCTTCGGTGAGATCGCGCGCTCGAACGAGGAAATGTCGTCGGGATCGGCCCACACCACGTTCCAGCCGAAATTCTTGAATGCGTGGGTGAACTGGTTGATCGATCCGCCATACAGTTTCTTCGACGCGACGAATTCGTCGCCCGGCTGCATTAGACAATGAAAGACAAGAATCTGCGCCGCATGACCGGATGCCGTCGCCAGCCCGGCGGTCCCGCCTTCGAGGGCGGCGACGCGTTCCTCGAGGACCGCGGTGGTCGGATTGCCGATGCGCGTATAGATGTTGCCGAAGGTTTGCAGGCCGAACAGCGACGCCGCGTGATCGACGCTTTCAAACACGTAGGACGTGGTCTGATAAATCGGCGTGGCGCGCGCGCCGGTGGTCGGATCCGGTTGCGCGCCGGCGTGGACGGCAAGTGTGGAGAAACCGGGAATGCGATCGGTCATGTGCCATTCCTTTCCGGCCGAGGCGCGACGATCTCGTAGAGGAAGGCCCACGATGGATTGGATAGGGCAGGGCCGTCAAGCCGCGCGAGTTATGTAACCTCGATAACAAAATCGCCGCGCTTTCCAGCGCGGCGGCGAGGGAATAATTGTGCTTTGCCTTGAGCGGATGTCAGCCGCGCCAGTGCGTCAATGCTGCGCGGCAGGCGACGGAAACGCGGGAGCGGTTGGACATCAGGCAATGAGCGACGCGCCCCCGATCGGGAATGAATCGCCCGCAGACGGTCATGGCATCGCTCATGCAGGCGTACTGGCCGTCGTTCCCCTGCCAATTGTTATCGTGCGTCTGCCAGTTATTGCCGTGCGTCTGCCCGTTGTTGTCGTGTTCCTGCCAATCCTCCGCCCAGGCGGTCGTCGCCAGTGCGCCGGAGAACAAGAGAAGGAAAAGTATTGAACCGATTTTCATGGCTCGCTACTCCATTTTCCACATTTGCGCTGTCCGCACTGCAGAGTTATTTGTGCATTGGCCTGCGTATTAACGACCCACGATCCCACAAGTTCCGCGCCTAGGCTGCGCCGCCGCGTTCGTGCTCGGTCCGTTCAGCTGCGGCCGCGGCCTCGGTCATCCCGCCCGACACCGACGCGCGGTTAAGTGAAAGGCGTTGAATACCGCCGCTGGCGGGCGCCTTCCTTGCGGAAATGGTACGCGTGTTGACGCCCATCCACGCAATCTCGGATGACAGCCGGCCATACTCGATCTTGGGGCAACGGTTCATCACCACCTTCATGCCGCCCGCCTCGGCAAGCGCAGCCGCTTCGTCGTTGCGGACAGTAAGCTGCATCCAGATCACCTGCGGCCGCGGACTGAGGGCCAGCGCTTCCTGCACAATCGGCAACGCATGACGCGAGGAGCGGAAGATATCGACCATGTCGATCGGTTCGGGTACGTCGCTCAGCCGCGCGTAAATGCGGCGGCCGAGGATTTGTTCGCCGGCGCGCAGCGGATTGACCGGAATCATCGTGTAGCCGCGCTCGAGCAGATACTTGAACGCGAAATAACTCGGGCGGTTCTCCTTCCCGGAGGCGCCGACCATTGCGATCGTCTTCACGGTATTGAGAATGCCGCGAATGTAGCTATCGGAATAGGAATCGTGATTCATGTGCGCCGAACTCAGCGGTTCTCCCATTTTGGATCGCGTTTTTCGATGAAGGCATTGATACCTTCCTCGGCATCGCGCGCCAGCATGTTCTCCGTCATGATCTCGGAAACGTATTCGTAAGCCGCCGCCAGCGGCATTTCGAGCTGCCGGTAAAAGCCCTCTTTGCCCGTCTTGACGGATAGTGCAGACTTGCCGGCGATGTCGCGGGCGAGCTTGATGGCTTCCGCGCGTTCGCGGCCCGGTGCGACCACGCGATTGACCAAGCCGATTTGCGCCGCGCGGTCGGCAGCGACCGCTTCGCCGGTGAGCAGCATCTCCATCGCGTGCTTGGGCGATACGTTGCGGGTTAGGGCGACCATCGGCGTCGAGCAAAACAGCCCGATATCGACACCGGGTGTCGTGAATCTCGCATTCCGCGAAGCAATGGCGAGGTCGCAGCTCGCCACCAATTGGCAGCCGGCCGCACTCGCCGGACCCGCTACCGCCGCGATCACCGGCTGTGGCAGGGTGACGATCTGCTGCATCATCGTGCTGCACGTCTTCATGATGTGTTTGAAGTAATTGCGGCCGCGGTCGGCTTCGCTGCGATGGCGCGTGAGTTCCTTGAGATCGTGACCGGCGCAAAATGCCGGCCCGTTGGCCGCCAGAACGACCGTGCGCACGGTCGCGTCGTGCGCGATGGCGGTCAACGCATCGCCGAGCGCTTCCAGCATAGCCTCCGACAGGGCATTGCGGTTTTGCGGCTGGTTGAGCGTAAGCACCGCAACCCCGCCATCATCCTCGCGCAGCAGGATCAGATTGGCGGCCGCATCAGTTGCGGCAGCGGCGGATCGCACATTCATTGTCTCGGTCTCTCGATTGGTTCAGCCGGTGCGGATTGGCAAGTCGGCAAACGCATTGTATCCGATCCGCACAGGCGGGAGCAGGGGCATGACAGATATGGCGACGCCGAAACTCTCGGCCAAGGAGCTGGAGCGTCTGCTCGAGGCTGAATTTCCCGGTATGTTCAAACGCGAAGGCGGCTACGGCATCGACAAGGTCTGGTACGGCGGCAGCCGCATTTGCAAATACTTCAGCCCGCGCTCGTTGCGGCCTGGCGGCACGATCGCCGGCACCACCCTTATGGCGCTGGCCGACTTTGCCCCCTATGTCGCGATCCTGGCCAGCCTTGGCTGGGTACCGCTCGCAGTGACGACCAATCTGAGCATCAATTTTCTCAAAAAGCCGGCCCAGCGCGACCTCATTGCGGAAGCGCGAATGATCAAGTTCGGCAAACGGTTGGCGGTGGCTGAGGTCTCCATCCGCTCGGACGGCGACGACGATCTCGTCGCGCACGCGACCGCCACCTACGCGATCCCCCACCTAGGAGGTTAAATAATACCTCCATACCAAATCCTTGTAATAGTGGAAAAATACCGGCTGGAACGTGTTGACGGTATAAAGCCCTCCGGGTACATAGCCGCACAGTCAGCCCGCCACCGCTGGGCCGTCTCCAAACGGATACGCCAGATGAAAACTTACTCGGCCAAGGCCGCCGAAGTTGAGAAGAAATGGGTGATGATCGACGCTGAAGGGCTCGTCGTCGGGCGTCTTGCCACGATCGTCGCGATGCGCTTGCGCGGCAAGCACAAGGCGACCTACACCGCGCATGTCGACTGCGGCGACAACGTCATCATCATCAATGCGGCCAAGGCGATATTGACCGGCCGCAAGGTCGAGCAAAAAGTCTATTACAAGCACACCGGCTATATCGGCGGCATCAAGGAGCGCACCGCGAAGTCGATCCTCGCCGGCCGCTTTCCCGAGCGCATCGTCGAGAAGGCGATCGAGCGCATGTTGCCGGAAGGACCGCTTGGCCGCCAGCAACTCTCCAATCTGCGGGTCTATCCGCATGCCGAGCATCCGCATGAAGCGCAGCAGCCGGAAAAGCTCGACGTCGGCGCCATGAACCGCAAGAATAAGAGGACCGCCTGATGGCCGAGACGATGCAGACGCTGGAAGAGCTTTCGGCACTGAAGCCGGCGGCCGCACCGCAGCCGCCGCAATACGTGCAAAAGCTCGACAAGCAGGGCCGCGCCTACGCGACCGGCAAGCGCAAGGATGCGGTAGCGCGCGTGTGGATCAAAATGGGCGCCGGCAAAATCATGATCAATGAGCGGCCGGTGGAGACTTATTTCGCCCGGCCGGTGCTGCGGATGCTGATTCAGCAGCCGCTGGTCGCCGCCAGCCGCCAAGGCCAGTACGACGTAGTTTGTACGGTCTCCGGTGGCGGGCTCTCGGGCCAAGCGGGCGCCGTACGCCATGGCTTGTCCAAGGCATTGATGCGGCACGAGCCGGATCTGCGCAGCGTACTCAAACGCGGCGGCTTCCTGACGCGCGATGCGCGCGTAGTCGAGCGCAAGAAGTACGGACGCGCCAAGGCGCGCCGCAGCTTCCAGTTCTCGAAGCGCTGATCGGCTTGCGACCGTTTTGCCTTCACCGGGGCGGCGGAAAAGCCAAATTCTCCCGCGTATAGATTTGGTCGACTTCGGAAATCGGTTTGAGGTCGGGCGTGTAGAGAAGCGCCCGGTGCTCAAACAGATGTTCGGGTATCGGCAGCATCTGCCCGGGGCGATCAGATGGCGGAGCGCGATCTTCCCATCCGTCGTCCAAAGGCTTCCATAATATCTCGACCGCGAAAGTTTGCCGGAACGGCATGAGGGGCGCCACAGCGCGGCCGAAGGGGATATCGGTCGTTTCGAGGAGCCGGTTCATTTCCGCGGTGAGCCGGGATGGCACGTACCAGTTGTCAGCTTCCGACAACACCCGATCGCCACAGGCAAGTTCGACGTGGCGGAACTTTATCGGTTCGCTTGCACCAACCTGCAACCGGCTTCGCTGCTCGCCGATAATCGGTTTGTCGACGCCACGAACCAGGTGCGCGCGAATTTTGGCGTCGTCAGCGAGCCGGTGATCGGCGCACCATTTGTCGAGCGTGAAAGTCGCGCTGCGTGCTGAAAGGAGCGTGGCATTGAGCGTCTCAACGAGCGCCAAAGACTCCACGCGCGCCAGAAATGTGTCAGGCCAGACCGACCTTGTCTGCGCAACCGCGGGCACGATGCAAACCCCGGCGCTAAAGACCGCGATGGCGACGATTGTCCGGCTACGGTGTTTCATACGGTCCTCGGGCGAGCGGAAGGCGGGGCGTTTACGTTTCGGCAACGTTGTTGCCACCCGCGCGGAATGCGCAAACGCTTTATATTTTCCATTCATTTCTGAAAATTTTTCCAAAAGCTGCGCGATAGGCGAGACGCTTGGCAAAGCGTGACAGCAAACTTTCCGGGCCAGGCGGAGAACTGTCATAGGTACTTATCCTCATACGGTGCTACGCACTTCTCCGCATAACCGCACGGTACCTCCTGCTCCATGGCCAACTTCGCTCAAGCCTCGGTCGCGCTCGATTTTGGA
This sequence comes from Xanthobacteraceae bacterium, assembly GCA_035532335.1. Taxonomy (GTDB): domain Bacteria; phylum Pseudomonadota; class Alphaproteobacteria; order Rhizobiales; family Xanthobacteraceae; genus BOG-931. Next base: position 15,778 of record DATKRE010000003.1, read on the forward strand.
ACTCTGTTCGTTGTCGCGATCTGCGTCACGTCGTTGCTCGGCCTGTTCCTGCTCTACGCCTGGACCCAGGAACGCATCGCGGCACTGGCCTGGTGGGGCGTAGCCTATCTGTTCGGCGGCGCTTCCGGCGCGCTTTGGCACATGGGCGACACGATCTCGCCGCTGGCTTCGAATCTGTCGACGTCGCTGTTATTCGTCGCTACCGGCATGATCTGGAGCGCGGCCCGGCTGTTTCACGGCCGGCCGGTGCTCTGGATCGCCACGCTGTTCGGCGCCGCATTCTGGCTGATCGCATGCTTCGTGCCGGCGTTTGCTTTCTCAGCCGCCTCGCGCATGGTCGTAAGCTCGATCATTGTCGCCGGTTATACTTTTATGACCGCCACCGAATTGCGGCGTGAACGGCGAAAATCGCTGATCCGGCGCTGGCCCGCCGCCTTCGTTCCGATGCTGCATGGAGCGATATTTCTTTTCCCGGTGGCGCTAGCGGCCCTTTCCCCCGACAGCGGCGGTGTTTACAGCGTTGCGCGCGCCTGGATCGCCGTCTTCGCGATCGAAATTCTGCTTTACGTGGTCGGCACCGCCTTCATCGTGCTTATCCTGTCCAAAGACCGCACCATGCACGCCTACAAGGTCGCCGCCGCAACCGACCCGCTGACCGGTTTGCTTAACCGCCGCGGATTCTTCGAAGCGGCCGGCAGCATGATGGCGCGCCATAACCGCAGCCGCACACCGATCAGCCTGCTTGCTATCGACCTCGATCGATTCAAATCAATCAACGACCGTTACGGACACGCGGTCGGCGATACGGTTTTGCAGCTTTTTGCCAAAGTGGTGCAGCAAACGATGCGGGCAACCGATATCGTCGGCCGGCTCGGCGGCGAGGAATTCGTCGCGCTATTGCCCGGCACGCTCGCCGAAGCCACCATCGCCGCGGAGCGCGTGCGGGTGGCATTTGCGGCCGCCGGTTTTGTCCGCAACGCCCAGCATGTGAAAACGACCGTCAGCATCGGTGTAGCCGGCGGTTCGCCGTCGACCGCAATAGACCTGATCATCGCGCGCGCCGATACGGCGCTCTATCGCGCCAAGAGCAACGGCCGCGACCGCGTTGAAATCGCTACGGAAGAACCTATCGCCCCAAGCGCGGCGCACACCGGCGAACGAAGCGAAGCGATCCGGCGCAGCGGAAGGGAAAAAGAAAAAAGCGCCGCGACCGGCGGCGCTCCGGAAAGTTGCATCGCTTAAACGCAATGCCGCGAGGAGGGCTGCGCTTTCGCGCTACGCCGAATAGTACATCTCGTACTCAACGGGATGCGGTGTGTGTTCGAAGCGGATCACTTCGGTCATCTTCAGCTCGATGTAGGAGTCGATGAAATCGTCGTCGAATACACCGCCTACCTTGAGGAAGGCGCGGTCCTTGTTGAGCTCCTCCAACGCCTGCCGCAGCGAGCCGCAGACGGTCGGAATCTTCTTCAGTTCCTTTGGCGGCAGATCGTAAAGATCCTTGTCCACGGCTTCGCCGGGATTCAGCTTGTTCTTGATGCCGTCGAGACCGGCCATCAGCATGGCAGAAAAGCCCAGATAGGGATTAGCCAGCGGATCTGGAAACCGGACTTCCACGCGTTTGGCCTTCGGGTTGGTGGTGTAGGGGATCCGGCACGATGCCGACCGGTTACGCGCCGAGTAGGCGAGCAATACCGGCGCTTCGAAGCCGGGCACCAGACGCTTGTAAGAATTGGTCGTGGGATTGGTGAAAGCGTTGATCGCCTTCGCATGTTTGATGATGCCGGCGATGTATTGCAGGCAGGTGTCCGATAGATCGGAGTATTTGTTGCCAGCGAATACCGGCTTGCCGCCCTTCCAGATCGACTGGTGGCAGTGCATGCCGGAACCGTTGTCGCCGTAGATCGGCTTCGGCATGAAGCAAGCGGTCTTGCCGTAAACCTGAGCGACCTGCTGGATGCAGTATTTGTAAATTTGCAGGTGATCGGCCATCTGCACCATGGGCGAGAATTTCACGCCCAGTTCATGCTGCGCGGAAGCGACCTCGTGGTGGTGCTTCTCGACTTTGACGCCCATGCGCGCCATGGCCGCGAGCATTTCGGAGCGCATGTCTTGCGCCGAGTCTTGCGGAGGGATCGGGAAATAACCCTTCTTGGTCCAGACACGGTGTCCGGTATTGCCGCCCTCATACGCGGTGTCGGCATTGGAGGGGAATTCCAGCGAGTCGAGCTTGAAACCGGTGTTGTAGGGTTCGGCCTTGTAGCGGACATCGTCGAACACGAAGAATTCGGCCTCGGGGCCGAAGTAAATGGTGTCGCCGACGCCCATCGATTTGACCATGCCCTCAGCTTTTTTGGCGATGCCGCGCGGGTCGCGCGAATAGGGCTCGCCGGTGGTAGGCTCGAGCACATCGCATACCAGCACCATCGTGGTTTCGGCGAAGAACGGATCGATGCAGGCGGAAGTCGGATCGGGCATCAGGCACATGTCGGACTCGTGAATCGCCTTCCAGCCGGCGATCGATGAGCCGTCGAACATCTGGCCTTCAGCAAAAGTGTCCTCTTCAATCAGCGAAACATCGAAGGTGACGTGTTGCCACTTGCCGCGCGGGTCGGTGAAGCGGAAATCGACGTATTTCACGTCGCTGTCCTTGATCATTTTCATGACATTCTTCGGCGTCGTCATGGCGTACGTACCCTTTCGTGCTCATGTTGGATGTTTGGTCGCGACGATCGATCCTGCCGGGCGCGACAACGCGCGAGCAATCAAATCAGCGCGTCAGATGGCGTCAATTCCGGACTCCCCCGTCCTGATCCGGATCACTTCTTCGATCGTCGATACGAATATTTTTCCGTCGCCAATCCGCCCGGTCTGGGCGGCGCGACGGATTGCGTCAACGGCTTTTTCGACCATGTCGTCGCCCAGCACAATCTCGATTTTCACCTTGGGCAGAAAATCCACTACGTATTCGGCGCCGCGGTAAAGCTCGGTGTGCCCCTTTTGACGTCCAAAGCCTTTCGCCTCAATGACGGTTATCCCCTGCAGCCCCACTTCCTGCAGGGCCTCCTTCACCTCATCGAGCTTGAAAGGCTTGATGATCGCTTCGATTTTTTTCATCGCGTTATGTCTGCCGGCATCGGGAAATAACGACCATCATGGGACTCCGGGTTTCGTTTGCACGCCCCGTGCCAAGGCCGGAAGGCATGAAAACCGCAACCGGATTAGACCGCTATCGGGCTATCCCGGCCCTGATCGAAGGTGCGGCAAATGCCGCCGCCAGCAAACTGGGCATGTTGCCTATTATCGCGTCAACGGCTTCAAACAACAAGACCGGCAATGTTCTACCGCTGCCGCAATCGTTATCCTTGCCGTCATGAATGAGCTTTTGACCACGGCCGAAATGGCGGAAGCCGACCGGCAAACCATTGCCGGCGGAATCCCTGGTATCGACCTGATGGAGCGAGCGGGCAGGGCGGTGGCCGATGCGGTCGTCGCCCGACATGCTGCCGGCAGCCGGGTCACTGTCGTTGCCGGTCCGGGTAATAATGGCGGCGACGGATTTGTCGCCGCGCGGCTTCTGCTTGAGCGAGGTTACCGCGTCACGGTGCTGTTCGTTGGTGCCCATGCGCAGCTTAAGGGTGACGCAGCGTTGGCAGCCGGGAGATGGCCGGGCGGTGTCAGCGATGATGCTGGATTGCTTGCCACCGCCGACGTGTTGATCGACGCGCTATTTGGTGCCGGGCTCGATCGTGCCGTGGAGGGTACCGCTCGCGCCGTCATCGAAACCATGAATACCCTGGCAAAACCAGCCGTGGCGGTGGACTTGCCGAGCGGCGTCAACGGCACCTCGGGCGCGATCCTTGGCACCGCCGTCAACGCGACGCAAACGGTGACGTTCTTTCGTAAGAAACCCGGCCACCTTCTGCTACCCGGCCGGTTGCGTTGCGGCGCGGTTTCCGTGGCCGACATCGGTATTCCCGCATCGGTGCTGCCGCGGATTAGCCCGAAAACATTCGAGAACACGCCGGAGCTATGGCGTAGCCATTTCCCCGTGCCGGCGCATGGCGGCCATAAATACGACCGCGGACATGCAGTCGTCGTATCCGGCCCTTCGTGGTCGACTGGCGCGGCGAGGCTCGCGGCGCGCGGGGCGCTGCGGGCCGGAGCCGGCCTTGTGACAATCGCAAGCCCGCGTGAGGCGCTCGCCGTCAATGCTGCAACGAACCTCGCGGTGATGGTGCGACCGGTGGACGGGACCGCCGAACTCGCGGAATTCCTTGCCGACCGCCGCCTCAACGCCTGCGCCATCGGACCGGGCATTGGCGTCGGCGATGCGACCGCCGACCTTACACTGGCAGCGCTTACCGGCGAGCGCGCAGTCGTTCTCGACGCCGACGCGATAACCAGCTTTGCCGGCGACCCGGAGCGGCTTGCCAAGGCGCTTCGGGGACGCCGGGACCAAGCCACGATACTGACTCCGCATGAAAGTGAATTTTCGCGTTATTTCCATGCCTTGGATAAAAATACTAAGGTTGGATCGAAACTCGAAAGAGCGCGCTTGGCGGCGAAACTCACCGAGGCGATTGTGGTCCTGAAGGGGGCCGATACCGTGGTGGCAGCCCCGGACGGCCGGGCCGCAATTGCAGCGAACGCGCCGCCTTACTTAGCGACCGCCGGATCAGGCGACGTGCTCACCGGCATGACGGCGGGGCTCCTTGCGCAAGGCATGCCGGCTTTCGAAGCCGCGACCGCGGCAGTTTGGCTGCATGGCGAGGCGGCCGCGCTGTTCGGCCCCGGCCTCATTTCCGAAGATTTGCCCGACTGCTTGCCGGGCCTTTATCGCGGCCTATTTTGTTAGTGCCTCGCGGGTCCTGCGTGATATAAGCCCCCGCGAACGCGCCGCCCTTCTGTCGCGGGCGTGGCGGAATTGGTAGACGCGCGGGATTTAGGTTCCCGTGACGAAAGTCGTGGGGGTTCGAGCCCCTCCGCCCGCACCAGCAGGGCGGATAATTTTTCCAGTCGCGGCCGGACGCGCGACCTCAGGCCCTGATCGAGTTATTCAAGAGCAGCTATCCAAGAGCGATGTCCATGCAAGTGACTGAAACTGCCGCCGCGGGCCTCAAGCGCGAATTTCGGATCGTTGTGCCCGCAACCGACCTTGAAGCGCGGGTTAAGGAACGGCTTGATGAACTAAAGGACCGCGTGCAGTTGCCTGGCTTCCGACCGGGCAAGGTGCCGGAAGCGCATCTTCGCCGCCTCTACGGCAAATCCGCCATGGCAGAAGCGATCGAAGCGGCGGTGCGGGACGCCAATTCGAAGATCCTCACCGACAACGGGTTCAAGCTCGCCACAGAGCCCAAAGTGGCGTGGCCGACGGAAGATGGCGGCATGGAAGGCGTCATCGAGGGCAAATCCGATCTCGCCTACACGGTCGCGCTCGAGATAATGCCGCCAATTACGCTGACGGATTTTAAGACCATCAAACTCACGCGGTTGACCGCCCCGGTCGCCGAGAGCGAGATCGATAAGGCGCTGCAAGGCCTCTACGAGCAGAACCGGCCGTTCGAGGCCAAGACCGGCGCGGCGGAGACAGGCGATCGCGCGACGATTTCGTTTCAGGGAACGGTCGACGGTGCACCGCTGGAAGGCGGTATCGGCGAAGACGTGCCATTGGTTCTGGGCACGGCTCACTTCATCCCCGGCTTCGAGGAGCAATTGGTTGGCCTGAGCGCCGGCGACAGCAAAACATTCACCGTCAAGTTCCCTGCCGATTACCGGGAGGCCAATATTGCCGGAAAAGATGCGACCTTCGCGGTCACAGTGAAAGGGATCGAGACCCCGGGCGAAACCAGGATCGACGATGAATTCGCCAAGGCGCTTGGAGCGGAATCTCTGGCCAAGCTCAGGGACGCCATGAAGGAACGCATCACACGCGAGTATGCGGCCGCCTCACACCAAAAGCTCAAGCGGATCTTGTTCGATGAGCTTGATGCGCGTCACAAATTCGAGCTGCCGCCGAGCCTGACCGAGCAGGAGTTCGCCAACGTCTGGTCGCAGATCGAGGGCGATCTCAAGCAGCAGAACCGCACTTTCGCCGACGAAGGCACGACCGAGGAAAAGGCGCGGGAGGAATATCGGGGCATTGCCGAACGCCGGGTGCGACTTGGCCTCGTCCTTGCCGAAATTGGCGAGCGGAACAGCATCTCGGTTACCGAGACCCAATTAAAGGCCGCCTTGATGGAGCAGGCGCGACAATACCCCGGGCAGGAACGGCAGATTTGGGAGTATTACCAAAAGAACCCAAATGCGATTGCTGCCCTACGCGCGCCGCTGTTCGAGGACAAAGTCGTCGGTTTCCTGACCGAACTGGCCGAGGTGACCGATAAAGAGGTGTCGCGGGATGAACTGTTCAAGGAAGACGAGGAATGACGAGGCGCCGCGGGCGTACCTGCCATAACCCGGCCGGACGTCTTGTGGCGGGAACTTCCGCACCTATGTGCCATAGTTGCATAGTGGATTTCGTGGCCGTACACGGGCTGCTTCGACAAGTCCCGCCGACTCAAGCCACACTGTGGAGACTTGAAGCCCTGACAGGTGAATACCATGCGTGACCCGAAGGAAACTTACATGCAGTACCTCGTCCCCATGGTGGTCGAACAGACCAACCGTGGCGAACGGGCGTACGACATCTATTCCCGCCTGCTGAAGGAGCGGATTATCTTCATCACGGGCGGGATCGACGACGGCGTGGCTTCGCTGGTTGTTGCGCAGCTGCTGTTCCTCGAGGCGGACAATCCGAAAAAAGAAATCTCGATGTACATCAACTCGCCGGGCGGCATCGTCACTTCCGGCCTGGCGGTCTACGACACGATGCAGTTCATCCGCCCGGCAGTCTCGACCCTCTGTACCGGACAAGCGGCTTCCATGGCCTCGCTGCTGCTGGCGGCCGGCGCCAAGGACCTGCGGTTTGCGCTGCCCAACGCACGCATCATGGTCCATCAGCCGTCGGGCGGATTTCAGGGCCAAGTGACCGACATCATGCTGCATGCCCAGGAGATTCTGAATCTCAAACGTCGGCTGAACGAAATCTACGTCAAGCACACCGGCCAGCCGCTCAAAAAGATCGAGGAAGCGCTCGAACGGGACACGTTCCTGACCTCGGAAATGGCCAGGGATTTCGGCCTCATCGACAAGGTGATCGAAAAGCGCGCCGAGGAACCCGGCCTTAAAACCGAACAACCTGCGCTGACCAAGGTGTAAATGGGTCGAATCGTCTTGTCGGGAACAAGTTCCACTTGCCCGTCAAGTTGATTTCGCAGGTTTGCTCAGGAAAGCACGCCGGTGCAAACTCTCGTTATCGTTAATAGATTCTTGATTGGCACACCGTTACCGTGCACGTTTATAGGCAGTGGTCTGAGTATGGGAGTGTAGCGCCTTTGAGCGCAGAGTGTGACAGGAGTGCTACGGTTTTTTAGCGTAGCGGTTGGTAGGGTAGCGGGGGCAAAGACGTTTCCTCGCAGTGAAGGCGGAGACGGGAATGAGCAAAGTCGGCGGCGGCGATTCAAAGAACACGCTTTACTGCTCGTTCTGCGGCAAGAGCCAGCACGAGGTGCGCAAGCTCATCGCCGGGCCGACCGTATTTATCTGCGACGAGTGCGTCGAACTTTGCATGGATATTATCCGCGAGGAGAACAAATCCTCGCTGGTGAAGTCGCGCGACGGCATTCCGACCCCGCGCGAAATCCGCAAAGTGCTCGACGACTATGTGATCGGTCAGGATCACGCCAAGAAGGTGCTGTCGGTCGCGGTCCACAATCACTACAAGCGGCTCAATCACCAGTCCAAGCACAACGACGTCGAACTGGCGAAATCCAACATCTTGCTGATCGGGCCGACTGGCTCGGGCAAGACGTTGCTGGCGCAGACGCTGGCGCGCATCCTCGACGTGCCCTTCACGATGGCGGACGCGACCACGCTGACCGAAGCCGGCTATGTCGGCGAGGACGTCGAGAATATCATTTTGAAGCTGTTGCAGTCGGCCGACTACAACGTCGAGCGAGCGCAGCGCGGTATCGTCTATATCGACGAAATCGACAAAATTTCGCGCAAGTCCGACAACCCGTCGATCACCCGCGACGTGTCGGGTGAAGGCGTGCAACAGGCGCTGCTCAAGATCATGGAAGGCACGATCGCCAGCGTGCCGCCGCAGGGCGGCCGCAAGCATCCGCAACAGGAATTCCTGCAAGTCGACACCACCAACATCCTGTTCGTCTGTGGCGGCGCGTTCTCCGGACTGGAGAAAATCATCTCCGCGCGCGGCCGTTCGACCTCGATCGGCTTTGGTGCCAAGGTGATGGCGCCGGAGGACCGCAAGCAGGGCGAGATTTTCCGCGACGTCGAGCCCGAGGATTTGTTGAAATACGGGCTCATTCCCGAATTCGTCGGCCGGCTTCCGGTCGTGGCAACGCTGGAGGACCTCGATGAGCCGTCGCTCAAGCGCATCCTCACCGAACCGAAGAACGCGCTGGTGAAGCAATACCAGCGCATGTTCGAAATGGAGACGGTCGACCTAACGCTCGCCGACGAGGCGCTTTCCGCCATCGCGCGCAAGGCGATCGATCGCAAGACCGGCGCCCGCGGGCTTCGCTCGATCATGGAAACCATCCTGCTCGACACCATGTTCGACCTGCCGAGCCTCGAAGGCGTTGAGGAAATCGTGATCTCGCGCGAGGTGGTCGAGGGGGCGGCCCGGCCGCTTTACATTTACGCCGACCGGTCCGATCGTACCGCCGAGGCAGCCGGCGGCGCCGCTAGCGCCTGAGCGTGCCTAAATTCAGGCACCACGATTCGGCACGCGGCGAAACACCGGGTGCGTCAGGATGCCTCATTTGTCTCGGAAAACCCGGCTTTCTTGACACGTCGGTGCGGGGTCGCCACCTATAACAGGCGGTCGCATAAGCGTTTTGACGGCCGCGCACGATCCGGGCAGGGTTTGTCGGACAGACGACCGTCCAATCCCTTCCCGGCCGCACGGCGGTCTGTTGCGGCGGCGTAGGCTGCCGGTCGCGATCGACGCGCATAACAATAAGGAAGTGGGGCCATGACCAGTGCCGCCAAACCGAAGCCGCCTTTGCCCACCGGCGAAAGCCGCGCCTATCCGGTGCTGCCGCTGCGTGACATCGTCGTTTTCCCGCACATGATCGTTCCATTGTTCGTGGGGCGCGAGAAGTCGATCAAGGCGCTCGAGGAAGTGATGCGCTCGGACACGTTCATTTTGCTGGCGACGCAGAAGAACGCTTCCGACGACGATCCCGCAACCGATTCGATCTACAGCATCGGCACGCTGGCGAGCGTCCTGCAGTTGCTCAAGCTGCCGGACGGCACCGTCAAGGTTCTGGTCGAAGGCGCCGCACGCGCACAGGTTGGGAAGTACACCGATCGCGAGGATTACTATGAAGCCGACGCGACCGTGATCGCCGACGCGACCAGCGATCCGATCGAAGCCGAGGCTTTGGCCCGCTCGGTGATCAACGAATTCGAAGGCTATGTGAAGCTCAACAAGAAAGTGTCGCCGGAAGTGGTCGGCGTCGTCCAACAGATCGACGACTACGCCAAGCTGGCCGACACGGTTGCCTCGCATCTCGCGGTCAAGATTCAGGACAAGCAGCTGATCCTGGAGACGCCGAGCGTCACCGAGCGCCTGGAGAAGGTGCTGGGACTGATGGAGAGCGAAATCTCGGTATTGCAAGTCGAGAAGCGCATCCGCACGCGCGTCAAACGCCAGATGGAGAAGACGCAGCGCGAGTACTACCTCAACGAGCAGATGAAGGCGATCCAGAAGGAACTCGGCGACGAAGACGGCAAGGACGAGCTCGCCGAGCTCGAGGAAAAGATCAAGCGCACCAAGCTCTCCAAGGAGGCGCGCGAGAAGGCGCAGCATGAGCTGAAAAAGCTCCGTCAGATGTCGCCAATGTCGGCGGAAGCGACCGTCGTGCGCAACTATCTTGACTGGCTGTTGTCGATCCCCTGGAACAAGAAGTCCAAGGTCAAGAAAGACCTCACGCTGGCCGAACAAGTCCTCGAAGCCGATCACTACGGATTGGAGAAGGTCAAGGAGCGCATCGTCGAATACCTGGCGGTGCAGCAGCGCGCCAACAAACTGACCGGACCGATCCTTTGCCTGGTCGGGCCGCCCGGCGTCGGCAAGACTTCGCTCGGCAAATCGATCGCCAAAGCGACCGGACGCGAGTTCGTTCGTGTCTCGCTCGGCGGCGTGCGTGACGAGGCCGAAATTCGCGGCCACCGGCGGACCTATATCGGCTCGATGCCGGGCAAGGTCATCCAGTCGATGCGTAAGGCAAAGACTTCGAATCCGCTGTTCCTGCTCGACGAGGTCGACAAGATGGGCGCGGATTTCCGCGGCGATCCGTCGTCGGCGCTGCTCGAAGTGCTCGACCCGGAGCAGAACCACGCATTCAACGACCATTACCTCGAGGTCGATTACGATCTGTCCAATGTGATGTTCATCACGACGGCGAACACGCTCAACATTCCGCCGCCCTTGATGGACCGTATGGAGATCATCCGTATCGCCGGCTACACCGAGGACGAGAAGGTTGAGATCGCGCGCAAGCACCTCATTCCGCATGCGACGGTCAAACACGGCCTCACTGCCAAGGAATGGTCGATCGATGACGGCGCGCTACTGACGATCATCCGCCGCTACACCCGCGAAGCGGGCGTGCGCAATCTCGAGCGCGAGCTTTCAACACTGATCCGCAAGGCGGTGAAGGAGCTCATGATCAAGAAGACGGACTCGGTGCGGGTCACCGATGATGAGGTGCTGTCCGATTATCTCGGCGTGCCTAAGTACCGCTACGGCGAGGTCGAGGACAAGGATCAGGTCGGCCTTGTCACCGGTCTGGCCTGGACCGACGTCGGCGGCGAGCTTCTTACCATCGAAGCCGCCATGATGCCCGGCAAGGGCAAGATGACGGTCACCGGCAACTTGCGCGACGTGATGAAAGAATCGATCTCGGCGGCGGCGTCGTACGTGCGTATGCGCTCGGCTGCCTTTGGCATCGAACCGCCGTCCTTCGACAAGCGTGACATCCACGTTCACGTGCCGGAAGGCGCGACGCCGAAAGATGGGCCGTCTGCGGGCGTCGCCATGGTCACGGCGATCGTTTCGGTGATGACCGGCATCCCGGTGCGCCGTGACGTCGCCATGACCGGCGAGATCACCTTGCGCGGCCGCGTGCTGCCGATCGGCGGCTTAAAGGAGAAGCTGCTCGCCGCCCTGCGCGGCGGCATCAAGACCGTGGTCATTCCGGAAGAGAATGCCAAGGACCTGGTGGAGATCAACGACAGCATCAAGACCGGGCTCGACATCATTCCGGCCTCGCGCATGGACGAGGTGCTGGCGCGGGCGCTCACGCGCAGTCCGGAGCCGATTGTTTGGGAAGAGGGCACGGCAAAACCGGTCGAAGTTGCCGAGACAATTGAAGAAGATGCCTCCGGCTTGACCGCACACTAAACGGCCTTCGGTTCACCGCCAATTGTGGCGGCGGCAAAGCCTAATCCGATCGATGAGAGACGGCGCCTCCGGCGCCGTCTCTTTTTCAGGCACTATTCTCATGCACTATTCCTGCACCCGGCTACGCGTGACCGGCAGGACACAGCGCGCCGAAATTGCGCAGGTCCATTGGTTTCCACAGCATATCGGTTACAATTCCAACTGGGGTCGCTGTTGTAACGGCGCGGGGCTTTCGCGATGAGACTCATCCATCCTCTGGTCGGCTGCATCGCTCTTGTTTTAGCCGCGAGCGCGAGCGCTGCGCCGCTGTCCGATGATTTCTGGCTTCTTGGAAACTTTACGCAGAATGTGCCGTGCAAAGGCGATGGCAGCGATCCCGCCGAGGTCAGAGTGAAGGTCACAACCAACGAGATTGATTCGAAGGTCGGAGCCTGCATGTTCCTGGACATCAAGGAGGACGCCAAGAGTCTCAAGGCGCAGGTTGAGTGCCAATTTCCGGCCGGGCCGCTGATGGGAGAAATCACATTCACCAAAAAGTCCGATAACATCATCGATTTCGTCGATCGAGACAAAACCTACACCGCAACGCTTTACCGCTGTCCCAAATAGCCGGCGGCCGGTCACCGTGGTTAAATTGGCTCCTGGCGCACGTCGGATCGGTGCTAAGATGGTTCAGGGAAATTCAGGGGGTTCGCATGCTTCGATACGCCATAGCCGGGACAGCGCTAGCCGTTTTGCTGGCGGTGACCACGACACCGTCCTTTGCCGTCACGGCCAAGGAGAAAATGGCAACTTGCAAGTTCGGTGCCGATGACCAGAAGCTTACCGGTGCCGCACGCAGCAAGTTCATCAAGAAATGCATGCTAAACAAGGACGAGCCGCGCGGCGCTCCGCTGGCCCCGCCGCCCCAGGCACCGCCCCCGCCGCGGCAGTGATTATTTCTGAAGCTAATTTCTAACGAAGAGAGTCTGTTCGATGAAAATGCTTGCTTACCTGCTCGCAATCATCTGCATCATTGCGGCGGTGATGTATTTCGTCATGCCGGCCGACCATTTGCCGACCTTCATGCCGGGCTATGAAGCGGGCTCGACACACATCCACCAAAAGCACGCCGCCGTCGCCATCGTCGCCGCCATCATTTTGTTCGTGATCGGCTGGTTCGCCGGCCGCCGACAGCCTTAAAGCCTGGCTCACCGCGCCACCTGCACCTTGCGCTGAACCCGCTCGTCAAAGCGCGCCACGCTGACGACGACGCGCTGATGCGTGCCGGTGCCGATCGATTCGATATTGTCCCGCGCCTCAACGCGGAAAGTGATGGTGCGGCCTTCGACGCGCACCACTTCGGCCGTCGCCGTCACCTGGAGGCCAACCGGCGTCGCCACCACATGGCTTACGTCGAAATGGATACCGAGACTTTGATGGCCCGCCGGCAGTAAATGCTCGACCGCGGCGAGCGCTGCCGCTTCGATCACGTTGATCATGACCGGCGTCGCCAGCACGGCAATCCGCCCGGAGCCGACAAAGGGCGCGGTGTGCTCCGGGCCGACCACGATTTGCGCCTGGCCGGAGAGACCGACGCTGATGCGGGAAAGATCGACCATGAATGCCCCCTTGGTGACCAGCGCTCCTTGGCCAATCCTGAGCCCAATGTCTAGCTTGCCGGAGCGGAAGAAGCGCGGTCCAATGCGCCGATGAGCCAGCCGTCGTCGCTGCCGCCGCTGCGCACCTTGTTCTTCGAGGACCTTTCGGTCGGGATGACCGAGCGGTTGTCGAAGACGGTGGCGTCGTCCGACGTGGTCGGCTTCGCGCAGCTGACCGGAGACCGCAATCCAATCCATTTGTCCGAGCACTTCGCTGCCAAGACCCCGTTCGGCCGGCGCATCGCGCACGGGCTCTATACCGCGAGCCTGATCTCGGCCGTGCTCGGCACCCGGCTGCCCGGACCCGGAGCGATTTATATTTCGCAGACCCTCAACTTCCGCGCGCCGGTGAAGATCGGCGACACCGTCGTTGTCACCGTTACCGTCGCCGAATTGATCCCGGAAAAGAGCCGGGCACGGCTGTCCTGCCTGTGCGCGGTCGATGGCGAAGCGGTGCTCGATGGCGAGGCGCTGGTGAAGGTGCCGAGCGAGAAAGCCTCGCGCGGCAAGCGTCCGGTCATCAAGCTCTAG
>DATKRE010000004.1:0-18047 GCA_035532335.1 Xanthobacteraceae bacterium
GTGAACATAACCCTTGACCTGCTCCCCTTAAACGCCCCCGTTTTTGGGTAGAGTCCGTTCCCACGGGGAGATCCGAATGCCCACGAATCCCTCCGGCGATTCCTAGGTCACACCGACACCAAAACCACGATGAGGTTTTACCCCGGTCCCAACACGCGCCGGGCGGGCAGGGCCCATGCCGACCTGATCAGAAAACTGAGGGAGCCCGCGCCTAGACGACGCAATCGCAATAACGATCCCGCTCAAGGGAGTTTCTAATGCCTGGACCGAAAGCAAAATTGCATCTTCCCTTCGCTGCCTGGCCCGAAATCGATCGGCGGATGTGGAAAGCCGCCACTGAGGATGGCCATCTTGAACTGTAAATTGGACACCCTTCATCCTGCCATCTTCAATTCTCGGCAAAAGGTCGGAGAAGAGAGACCGAGTGACAATCAGATCGATCATTGTCGCAAGACCATTGATCATCATTAAGCCGTGGTGTTCGTGAACCACGGGTTCCGCTGGAGCCATTTATACGACGACCGGTGCAAATTCGTTTCTATTCGGGCCCCACGCTAAGGCGGGTAGTGTTAGCCAAGAGAACTCAATTGCGTGTGGTGACGGTGTAAGATTGATGGTGCCGCCGAAATGCAGCGATGGCGGACCTAAAAACTCCGCACGCCAATCGCCTGTGATTATCTTGGACGCTTTCCGCTGCTCGCGCTTCTCGGGCATACTCTGCCTCCTGACCAACCTCGTCGGAAATCAGTCGAGCTTATTAACCGGGCCAAAAATGCATGCTGTCCGCAAGCGAAAGACGTTTTGAGCGCAACAAGGTGGCGCGGCGCGTCGTGCGAGGGCTTTTTATGTTCTTAGCGGCCAACGCGCGGTGGACGAGAGCCTGCAAGTATTTTTACCGTTCCACCTTTTAATGTAAGGTCCGCTTTGAAGGCATTTCGGACATGGTGCGATGCTGGTTTGAAACGCGTCGGTCGCGATTGGACCCGTAACGGACATGGGACCCCCGCGCTAGCGGCTACAATGTTTTGGCGAGCCTTGATAAGCTTTCAATCCTGCCGGCCCACGGCCAATCAGTAGGGAGCCGTCGATGCAACAGATTGTGGAGTGGCTTGGGGACCTTGGTCTCGAACAATACGCGCAGCGCTTTGTCGAGAATGAGATTGACGTCTCCGTACTGCGCCACCTTACAGATCAAGATCTGAAGGACATTGGTGTCGCTCTCGGGCATCGGCGGAAAATGCTCGCGGCGATCGCCGAGTTGGTCGGTGCGGTCCCAACGAAAGCTGATCCGACCGCCGGCGCGCAGCAGAAGGTTGAAGAATCTGCCGAGCGCCGCCAGGTCACGGTTCTGTTTTGTGATCTGGTCGGATCGACCGCGTTGGCGGCCAGCATAGACCCCGAACTTTTGAGTGCGTTGCTCCGGCGCTATCAGGATGCCTGCGCGGGAGCAATCGGCCGGTTTGGAGGCTACGTCGCTAAATTTATGGGCGACGGCGTTTTGGCTTATTTTGGTTTTCCCCGCGCCTTCGAAGATGCGGCGGAACGCGCCGTTCGTGCTTCTCTTACCATCGGAGTGGAAGTCGGTTGCATTGAGTGTCCGGGGGGTACGCGCCTTCAGGCGCGGATCGGTATTGCGACGGGTCTCGTCGTCATCGGCGAGATTGTTGGCACCGGTACTGCGCAAGAGCGCACCGTTGTCGGTGAAACTCCCAATCTTGCGGCCCGGTTGCAAGCGCTCGCGGCGCCCGGCATGATTCTCGTTAGCGAGACGACCCGCAATTTGTTGGGCGGATTGTTTGAACTTGAAGCTACTGGTGAACACGAACTGAAAGGGTTTGCACGCCCGCTCTCGGCGTGGCGTGTGCTCGGCGAAGCCGCGATCGAGAGCCGCTTCGCCGCGATCCGTGCGAGCGGCCACACTCCGTTAATTGGTCGCAAGCACGAGATGGGACTGTTGCTCGACCGTTGGCGACTGGCGCGCTCGGGCGAGGGCAACATCATCACGGTAATCGGCGAGGCTGGGATCGGCAAATCGCGCTCGATCGGGACGCTTCAGGAAGCGCTCGCTGGTGAGCCGCACGGGCGCATTCATTTGCAATGCTCGCCCTATCACAGCGACAGCGCATTCTACCCTGTGATCCGGCATTTGGGCCGCGCGGCTCGCTTCGCCCCGGCAGATTCGCCGGGTGTCCGGATCGAGAAACTTGGCGCGTTGTTCGCGCGCCGAGCGGCGTCGGATGAGGCGACTATCCCCTTGCTGGCGGAGCTTTTGTCCGTCCCGGTCGTAGAACCGACCACACCACTGTCGCTAACGCCAGCACAACGCAAGGGGGCGATTATCGCCCTCCTTGTCGACGAAATCCTCCGTCTTGGAGAGGCCGAACCGCTGCTCCTGTTGCTCGAGGACGCTCATTGGATCGATGCCACCACGCTCGAGTTGATGATGCGCCTAGTGGACAGCATCGGGTCGGCGCCATTGCTTGCGGTCGTCACGGCGCGACCGGAGTTCGTTCCGCCCTGGCAGGCGCGGCAACATTCAACGCTGCTCACACTTGGCCGCCTGGGCCGCGCGGAATGCTCCGAGTTGGCCTCCGGCATCGCTGCCTCGTGTGGCCTGTCGGCCGAAACTATCGCGACCATCGTTGCCAAGACCGACGGAGTTCCGCTCTTCGTCGAGGAATTGACCAAGGCCGTGCTGGAATCCGCCGAGGAGGAGAACTCGGTGGTGCCGGCCACTCTCAAGGATTCACTCATGGCGCGGCTCGATCGCCTAGGCGAAGCGCGCGAAGTCGCCCAGATCGCTTCCGTAATAGGCCGACAGTTCCCTTTGGCGCTGCTTGCTGCGGTCGCCCCGAGCGGCAGCGCTCAGCTTGAGGCTGCGCTCGTTAAGTTGGGCGCCGCGGGGATCGTCTTTCCGGATGGAGGTGGCTCGCAACGCAGCTTTAGTTTCAAGCACGCGCTGGTGCGCGACACCGCCTATGAGAGTTTGCTTTTGGCCCGACGACGGGAATGGCACGAGCGCATTGCCCGCGCGCTCGAAGAGAAATTCCCCGGGCAGGCAGAGATCGAGCCGGACCTGATGGCACATCATTTCGGCGAAGCGGGATTGGCTGGCCCTGCCTGCGACTATCGCATGCGCGCCGGTGATCGAGCGGTGAGCCGGTCCGCCTACAGGGAGGCGGTTGCGCATTTCTCGACGGGACTAAAATCGGCGGAAGCTCTTCCGCAATCGACCGACCGAATGCGTCGCCAATTG
This sequence comes from Xanthobacteraceae bacterium, assembly GCA_035532335.1. Taxonomy (GTDB): domain Bacteria; phylum Pseudomonadota; class Alphaproteobacteria; order Rhizobiales; family Xanthobacteraceae; genus BOG-931. The sequence goes on from DATKRE010000004.1 coordinate 3,257, forward strand.
GATTTTCTGGTCAAGCTCGGCCCTGCATTGATGGTAGCGCGCGGCATGGGTAGCGTGGAGGTCGAGGATGCCTGCCGTCGCGCAGCCGAGATTGGTGAAACGCTCGATGATCGCCCTGCCGTTTTTAAAGCCAAGTGGGGCTTGTGGCTCAATGCCAATATCAGGCGCAAGACCACTCTGGCTCGCGACCGAGCAAACGAGCTGGTGTCGCTCGCACAGCGCTCTGGCGACGGCGATCAGTTGCTTGAGGGCTACCATTGTCGCTGGTCGACGGCGTTGTTTCGCGGCGATGTCGCGGCGACTTTAGACAACAGCCGTATCGGTGTTGAGATTTATGACATGGCCAGCCATCGTCATCTGGGGCCAGCCTTTGGCGGCCACGATCCCGGAGCGTGCGCGCACGCATGCCGCGCCGTCGCCCTGCAGGAATCTGGTGACCGCGAACAAGCACGAGAAAGCAGCGCAGCGGCACCGCTCTCGCCGAAGCGCTGGACCATCCAAATAGTCTCGCGCATGCGTTCCACAACGTCGGCATAAGCCTTCAGCTTACCGGCGATCGTGATGCGACGTTTGCAGCTGCTGATCGCGCCGTGCGGCTAGCACAAAAATTTGGGCTGGTGCCCTGGCGCGCCGGTAGCTTGCTGCTCACCGGATGGGCCACCGCAGTCGGCTCCGGCGTCGCCGATGCTGCGCGGCTTATTGACGCCGAAATCGATAACGCAGCGGCCACCGGCCCCTTGCCGCAATATTTTCTCGGCTTGGCGGCCGAGGTGCTGCTGGCCGCCGGCCGTCCAGCAGATGGCCTTGCCCATCTCGATCGCGCTATCGCCGCGATCGAGGAACCCGGAGTCGGCTTTTATTTGCCGGAAATCCATCGTTTGCATGGAGAATGTTTGCTGTCTCTTAGCCGCCGGAACAAGGCCAAAGCGCGTCAGGCCTTCGTCACCGCGCGTGATGTCGCTCGACTGCAAGGCGCAACGCTCTTTGAACGCCACGCCGAGACCCGTCTCGTCGAGATGGGCAATTAATCGCAGGCATCACGGTCGGGTCGGGAGCCGCCCGGCCCGGCACGTTAGCTGTCGAGGAAACTCCTGAGCTCCCTAGATCGGCTCGGGTGCTTTAGTTTCCGTAGTGCTTTGGCCTCGATTTGCCGGATGCGCTCACGCGTCACCGAGAACTGTTGGCCAACTTCCTCCAGCGTGTGGTCGCTATTCATGCCGAGGCCAAAGCGCATGCGTACTATGCGCTCCTCACGCGGCGTCAGCGAAGCCAACATGCGCGTCGTGGTCTCCCGCAGGTTCGACTGGATCACGGCGTCGATCGGCAGGATCGCGTTCTTGTCCTCAATTAAGTCGCCGAGGTGGGAGTCACCCTCTTCGCCGATCGGTGTTTCGAGCGAGAGCGGCTCCTTGGCGATCTTTAAGGTCGTGCGTACTTTTTCGAGCGGCAGGTGGAGTTTCTCGGCGAGCTCCTCCGGCGTCGGCTCGCGGCCGATCTCGTTGAACATCTGCCGGCTTGTGCGCACAATCTTGTTGATGACCTCGGTCATGTGAACAGGCACACGGATGGTGCGCGACTGATCGGAGAGCGAACGGCTGACTGCCTGCCGGATCCACCAGGTGGCATATGTCGCGAACTTGTAGCCGCGCCGGTACTCGAACTTGTCGACAGCCTTCATCAGTCCAATGTTACCTTCCTGGATCAGATCAAGGAACTGTAGGCCGCGGTTGACGTATTTCTTGGCGATCGAGACGACGAGACGCAGGTTCGCCTCTACCATCTCCTTTTTGGCTTGGCGCGCCTCGCTCTCGCCCTTTTGGACCATGCGCACAATCTTGCGGAACTCACCTATCTCGAGGCCAGTCTGACCCGCGAGCGCATGTATCTCGCCGCGGTTCGCCTGAATGTGGACCCTGTCCTTGGCGACGAAGCTCTTCCAGCCTTTTGCCGAGAGTTTCGATACGCGGTTGATCCAGAGGGGGTCGAGCTCGGCGCCCAGGTAGTTCTTTAGGAAATCCTCGCGCACGACGCCGTGGCTCTCGGCAAGCCGCATCAGGCGGCCCTCATAGCCGACGAGGCGCTTGTTGATGTCGTAGAGCTGCTCGACCAGCGCGTCGGTACGCGCCGGATTCAGCCGTAGTGATTTCACCTCGCCGATGATCTCTCGCTTCAGCGTTTTGTACTTGCGTTCCTGCGCGGGCGAGAGTGACAGCCTGTTGAGCTGGAACTGGATGTCCTGGTCCTGCAGCCGGCGCAGCCGCTTGTAGGCGCCGGCGATGGTGTCGAAGGTCTCGATCACCTTGGGCTTGAGCTCCGCCTCGATTGCGGAGACCGAGAGCCAAACCTCCGGATCGTCTTCGTCGAGGTCGCTCTCGCTGATCGTCCCGTTGGCTGCCGTCTCCTCGCCGGTGGTGCGTTGACCCACCGGCTTGAACGGAATGGCGGTCGCAGGCGCAGTGGCCGGTGCCGGCACCTGCGACGGCCGCCCAGATTCGCCTGGGAGAGCGATATCGACGATCAATTGGCCGGCGGAGCCAATCACCGTCGCTGGCATCGCCTTGGCGTTTGGGCCGGCATACGTAGCATCGAGATCGATGACCTCGCGCAGTAAGACCTTGCCCTCGTTGAGCTCGTCCCTCCAGATTATAACGGCCTGGAAGGTGAGCGGGCTCTCGCAGAGACCCGCAATCATGGCCTCGCGGCCGGCCTCGATGCGTTTGGCAATGGCGATCTCGCCCTCGCGCGAAAGGAGCTCCACCGACCCCATTTCGCGGAGATACATGCGCACGGGGTCGTCGCTGCGCTCGGCGGGTTCCTTGGCTGCGGACTTAGCCGGAACTGGCTGTTGCTGGACTCCAACTAACGCGTTCTCGCTCCCGGTTTCTTCCTCCGGCTGTTCTTGGATCGCCGGTTCATTCTGAGGCTCGGTCTCCGTGGTCTCGACCACGTTGACGCCCATCTCACTGAACTTCGCCAGGATGTTCTCGATCTGCTCGGACTTGACCTCCTCTGAGGATAGCAACGCGTGGACCTGATCGTGGGAAACATAGCCGCGCTTCTTGGCGCTGCGGATCAAAGCCGTAACGGCCGTATCGGAAAGATCGAGCAGCGGAATCTCGGAAGCTTTCTTCTCCGGCATCATTTCATTCCGCGCCGTTACCTTGATCTTGCTTGCCATAAATCTCTGCATTCGTCGCCGAACCGACGGTGCCGCTGAAGAAGGCTTTCAGACCAAAATGTTCCATCCCGGGTACGGGTTACAGTTCCGAGATTCAGAAGCGGGGCGGGCGCGCGGGACCGCCTCTTCCCGTGGCGCCAGGAACGACCCGAGGCTTCATCGGCAGCAGGCCCTCGCGCTGCAGCTTTTTGCGGGCGAGCTTGCGGGCGCGACGGATGGCCTCGGCCCTTTCCCGAACTCTCTTTTCGGAAGGTTTTTCGTAATGGCCGCGGAGCTTCATCTCGCGGAAGACGCCCTCGCGCTGCATCTTCTTCTTCAGCACCTTGAGGGCTTGGTCGACGTTGTTGTCACGAACGAGAACCTGCACGCGGCGTTCCTCTTCAATCGAGCGATTGATCGGCCCGTCGGCCAAGGCGCCCGGGCCGTTGGCGCACGGATATGCACAATTCAGGTGCCGATGGCACCAGCGATACGAACCGACGCCGATAATTAGACTTGTGCCTGCCGATGGGCACGATGGCTGCCAATTGAAAGAAGCGGAGACTTCGGTACGTCGCCGTTTTTTGGGCAGCTCTTCGGAGGCGTCAGTACTTGCCTGTATACACGAACAATGGGCATGCCGGGATCAAAGAACAATAGGAGTTACCCGCTTTTGTGCTATGGGATACGCTTAATTCATCTATGTCGCGTGTAGTCGGCAAGTACCGACACGACGACTGAACCAATTAGCTCCAGAAGTTGCGATCATTTCGCGCGGAGCATATTAACCGCAACTATTACAAGGGTGAGCCATGCAAAATGGCCCAAAGACAATCATGAGCGCGCACCAGCCCAGATCGACAGCGCCGTTTGCGGCACGTTCGAAGCGATGGACATCGAGCGCCGCCCGCCCCAAGCCGCAGAACCCTCAAAACGCACAAAGAAATTATGAGCGGTATCTGTCGCTCGCCCGTGCCGAAGCCCAAATCGGCAACACTGTCGGGGCAGAGAACTACTACCAGTACGCGGAACACTATTTCAGATCGATGTGCGCAGATTCGGATCGGACATAAGAAACTTTGTTGTGACGGCCGCTTGTGGTCAGAGCAGCTCAAGCGCCGCGATCTTGGCCTCGTATTCCTGCATGAGGTCGGCCGCCTGCACGTCATGTCCAGAGTGCCGGCCTCGAACTTGACGAAGGAGGCCGCCTGAGCCGGCGGCCTCCAAATCGTCAAAGGCTGGGTGGTGGGGCGATTTCGACAACGACGTTGCCGGGAGCGGTGCGATAGATAATGAGTATTCGTCGTTCCCTAGACTTTATACCGTCTGGATGTTGCCGACGGCGATCTTGCCGGTTCGGCGGTCTTCCTGGGTATCAAATGAGACTTTCTGGCCTTCGACCAAGCCTCGCATTCCGGCCCGCTCGAGCGCGGTGGCATGGACGAACACGTCCTTGCTGCCATCATCCGGTTGAATAAAGCCAAAGCCTTTTTGGTCGTTGTAGAACTTCACGGTGCCCTGATTCATAAAGCTATCCCTTTCGCTGATAGAGGTGCACTGAACCCAAGGCGCGCGTCTGCGCGTCTCGAGGCTTAGTAGTCGATGTTTGGAGGGTCTGAACGTGCGCCTGGCATTCAGCAAAGGCGGAACGGCCTGATTGTCCGGCCAAAGTCGATTGCGCTGCTTAAACGATCGGCGTGGCTTTTGCAAGGTTGCCACGAGCGACGATCACGGAGGATCTAACGTCAGAACGAAACCCACTTCGGCTGCGATAGGGCTTTAAATCCGATCGTCGCTAAGTGCGATCAGTTCTACGCCTTCATCAGCGAAATTATGTCCGAGCATTCTCAGCTTTTGATCTGTTTGCTGAGCATCTTGATTTAGGCTTCGGCGTGCGCCCTCTACAGCTGAGCGAGATGCTTACCGTGTATGAAATATCGCCACTCGGTGAGCAATTTTGCTCAGAACGCACTTAGTGAATATGCCATCGCAGAGCTTGAAATCTTCGCTATTCGTCCACATATGAATGCTGAGTTGGTTCACGCCTCTGTTCTTTGTGGATCGGAGGCTTTCTGTTTCTTTGATCTTCACAACGCTTTCTTTTACTTTCTTTCTAGCATCGCTAACCCAAGGCCCGTTATCCACGTCCGCTGGATTCACGCAGCCGGCATTGGGATATAAGATTTCGACGCAACGCTGCGATCGAAATGGTTTTTCTCGTTTCGAAATCGGATAGGGCTATGGCGATTGAACGTGCGCGCGCGCGCGTCTTACCAAAACCCTGGGGCGTTGAAGACCTCCATCCCTGGAATACCGCACGCCACGACGGCAGCCCGGTCGGGGAGATTTGGTACGAGCGACCCGATATCGCGGCCGCAGATCCTTCGCTCCTGCTCAAGTTGCTGTTCACGAGCCAGCCACTTTCGATCCAGGTTCATCCCGACGATGCGGTTGCGCACTCAATGGGTCTGAAGCGGGGCAAGACCGAAGCCTGGTACGTTCTGAGTGCCGCTCCAGATGCCAAGGTTGCTCTCGGGCTGTGTCGATGTCTGAACCCGCAGCAATTACGTAACGCCGTCGACGACGGCTCGATCTTGGATCTTGTCGCGTGGCGCGCGGTGTCGGCAGAGGACGTCATTTTCGTTCCCGCAGGAACAATCCACGCTATTGGCGCGGGTTGTGTAATAGCAGAACTCCAACAGAGGAGCGACGCGACGTTCCGTCTGTTCGATTTCGGTCGGCAACGCGAACTTCAAATCGAAAACGCCATCGTGGTGGCGAACGCCGGCCCGGCCGATTTTCAGGTGCGACCTAGTCAGCTTACCGCAGAACGAAGACTGCTCGTTTCCAGCCCTCACTTCGTATTCGAACGGATCGATCTAGCCCCAAATTCCTCTTGGTGTTTGGATGCGGATCGAGAAACTTGGCTTCTCGTTCTCCGCGGCAGCGTTATTGCCGGATCGTTCGACATTGCCACTGGCGACGCCCTATTTGCGCAATCGGAACGCGTCGATATACGCGCCGGCGCCGTCGGTACCGTAGGCCTCGTGGCATACACGGGCGACCGTCCGTTTCCAAATCTGTTGCAGTGTCTGCCGCAGCCGGACTCATTCAATGTCAGCCGGCCACGGAGGATCCAGGTGACCGCTTCCCTTCCTCAAGTAAAAAATCTCCCAAAGGCCGGTTGCGTGGAAACGATGAGATGAAACGTCTTCAGCGTGTTGCCTTCATCGGTAACTATCTTCCGCGCCTCTGCGGAATAGCTACGTTTACACAAGACCTTCACCGGGCAATATCGGCAGGTCGGCCGGATCTTGAGACCTGCATCCTTGCCATGACGGACTCGGACCGCACCTACGACTATCCGCCGGCTGTGCGTCTGGAGATTCACGACGAATCGATCGGCAGTTATGTCAAGGCGGCCGAGTTCCTCAACGGTGTGGGCTTCGACGTTGTTTCCCTTCAACACGAATATGGAATCTTCGGCGGTGGGGCCGGTGGCAACATCGTGGAACTCTTGTCGCGCCTTGAAATGCCGGTTGTCACGACGCTGCATACGGTGCTCGCCAAGCCGACACCCATTCAGCACGACGTGATGAGTCGGATCATAGACATTTCTGCAAAAATCGTTGTCATGTCGGAAACGGGCCACAAATTCCTTCGGTCCGTTCATGGCGTGCCAACGCGCAAGATCGAGGTCATACCGCACGGAATACCGGATTTTCCGTTCCTCGAACCGAATCACGCCAAGGCCAAATTCGACTTCGCCGGAAAGATGATCATTCTGACCTTCGGTCTCCTGTCGCCAAACAAAGGCATTGAGACCGCGCTCGATGCGATGCCAGAAATCATCAAATCCTGCCCAAATGCCGTCTATGTCATTCTTGGCGCTACTCATCCGAAGCTGATGCGGCAACAGGGCGAGGCCTACCGCGACAGCCTGACGACGCGAGTGCAGGACCTTGGCATCCAGAACCACGTCGTGTTTTTCAACCAGTTCGTGGATCAGGCCACGCTTCTGGACTTCATTTCAATGTGCGACGTCTATGTGACTCCCTACCTCAACGAAGCCCAGATGACGTCGGGCACACTCGCTTACAGTTTTGGATTGGGTAAGGCTGTCGTATCGACGCCCTATTGGCACGCCAAGGAACTGCTGAGCGATGGACGCGGCGTTTTGGTGCCTTTTGGCGATACCAAAGCCTTGAGCGCCGAGGTCGCCGGTCTGCTGACAAACGATGACCGCCGCTATTCCATGCGCAAGCGTGCATATGCGGCAAGCCGATCGATGACGTGGGTTCAAACGGCTAAACGCTATCACACCGTCTTCGAGACCGTGAGCGAGAATGCCCGGCCTCGATTATCACTTCCCGCTAATGCGATCGTCGCTGGGAGAAACTCGCACGTTATACCGGAGATTCGAACCGGGCATTTCCTTTCCCTTTGCGACGGTACGGGTTTGCTCCAACACGCCGTGCATTCAGTGCCAGATCGCGCCCACGGCTACTGCGTCGACGACAACGCTCGCGCTTTGCTGTTCTCAAGCTTGCTTGCGAGCTTCGGTGAAGTGCAATTGTCCAAATCGATCACGGCACGCTTTGCAGCATTCATCCAGCATGCTTGGAACCCAGACACCCGTCGGTTTCGAAACTTTATGAGCTACGATCGCCGATGGCTGGAAGAACTGGGTTCGGAAGATAGTCATGGCAGGACACTTTGGGCATTGGCGGAATGCGCAATGAAAGACGTTGATCAATCCCGCCGCAGATGGGCCGCAGCGCTGTTCAAGACCGCGCTTCCCGCGATCGAAGAGTTCTCGTCGCCACGAGCTTGGGCGTTCTCGCTACTCGGGCTGGATGCTTATTGTACTCTGGTTGGTGGCGACGTTCTCGCCAACCGTCTCCGGATTTTATTGGCCGACCGACTGATGTCACTGATGTCTGCGACGGAAACCGAAGACTGGGTCTGGTTTGAAGACACGCTCGCATACGACAACGCACGGCTTCCTCAGGCGCTGATTCAAACCGGACTGACGACCCGCACATCACGATACGTCCAGGTTGGCCTAAGGTCGCTCCGTTGGCTTAACTCGCTTCAGACCACATCCTCAGGACACTTTAGACCGGTCGGGACCAAGAGCTTCGGCAAACATCGCCAAAAGCCAGAAGCGTTCGATCAGCAGCCGGTCGAGGCGTCAGCAACAATTTCCGCTTGCCTTGCCGCGTGGCGCGCGGAGGACGGCGCGGAGTGGCCGGTAGAAGCGCTACGCGCGTTCGAATGGTTTCTGGGTGAAAACGACCTGCAGACAGCACTAATCGATCCGGAAACAGGCAGCTGCGATGATGGGCTTCATCCAGATCGATCCAATGAGAACAAGGGGGCAGAATCAGTGCTATCGTATCTGCTTGGTCTCGCGGAGATTCGCCAACTCACGCGTATGACTGCGATGGACCAACCGCGTTTCGCGTCCAAGTTCGTAGGCAACGGTGCCAGTCGCACGATTCCACCTCGAACCGCCCCAGGGAGCCTCTTTGTCCCAACCCCGATTCACGAATCGCCAGAACTTATATCTGCGTCCGGATCCGGCAAGGGTCGTCGTCAGACCGTTCAAACCGGCAATTGAACCCCGAGACCTCAACCCCACGGATAAGGTTCGAGCCAATCATATCGTTGGCAGGGTCGTTCGGCTCGATCCCGAAACTGCCGCCCAACAATTGAGCGAAGTGCTCGACAATTTTGAAGGCCGTCACCGGAATCTGATCGATATTTTCGAGACGCGCGCCGCAGAAATGGAAAAGGCGCTGGAACCACATGCCGAATTGAACAAGACGCAACGGCGCCTGATCGGAGCGTATTTTCTCAACGAATATTCATTCGAGGCTTCCGCTCTTTTCAATCCGAGCATCGTAAAACACCCGGACCAGACGGGTGCGCCAAAAAACGGCTGTCGGTTCATTTTAAGTCTGCGCGCCGTTGGCGAGGGACATATTTCGTCGCTGACGTTCCGGTCCGGTACCATAGCTGCCGACGGTAGCGTCGCTGTCGATCCGCCCGCGCGCCTCGCAGCGGTCCCAAAGGTCCGAAGGCGGACGCCGTCGCCAAATGGCGACGACATCGAAGTGACATTTCGAGACGACGAAGAGCTGAGCGAACGCGTCATTTTTCCCATTACTGACGCTCAGGCAAACGGCATCGAGGACGCCCGATTCGTTGAGTTCGACGACGGCGCACGAAAAACGTTCTACGCAACTTACACAGCATATAGCGGGAGGGCGATTCGCTCTGAGCTGATCGAAACGACAGATTTTCGAGCATTCCGGATGACGCCGCTCGGCGGAGAGGCGGCACGTAATAAGGGGATGGCTCTGTTTCCTCGGAAAATCGATGGTCGCTATGCGATGATCGGGCGGCAGGACAACGAGAACCTCTATTTGATCTATTCCGACGACCTTTACACTTGGGATGGCGGCCGCCCCATTCTGCAGCCCAAGTATCCTTGGGAATTCGTTCAGATCGGCAATTGTGGCTCACCCGTCGAGCTGGACGATTGCTGGCTTCTGCTGACACACGGAGTTGGTCCGGTCAGGAAATATTCGATCGGGGCGGTTCTGCTGGACAAAAAGGATCCATCAAAAGTTCTCGCACGTTCGCACGAACCGCTTGTCCGTCCCGAGCCAACCGAGCGTGCAGGTTACGTGCCGAATGTTGTCTATACCTGCGGTGCTATGCGTCATGGCGACCAGATCATCTTGCCTTACGCGATATCTGACACCTTTTCCAATTTCGCGACGATAAAGATTACAGCGCTGATGCAGGCCCTTGCAGCCTGATAGCGAGCTGTTGAAATGCAAGCACTCTTCGTTGTGCAGACGTATATCGACGTGACTTTCTTGATCAATCGGATGCGGATCTGAGACGAGAAGCAAAACGTGTGAGTACGTCTGGCTACAATGAAGGCTTCTGCCTTGGTTATCTCAAGGGTATTGTTGACTCGTTGGTAAACGGCGCTGTTCCGCTCATGTGTAGAAACGACTCGGCCGACCGCATTACCTTCGGGCAAATGAGAGACATCGTCCTGAAATAAACTGCGCGACCACCCAGAAAATCGCCACTGCGGCGCAATCGACATCACCTTGTCGCGATGAGGAAATTCTTCCCGTGCCCCGGAAAGCCTGCGGTGGCCCTGACTTTGTTAGGGAGACCTTGGAATCAGTGCCGGCACCAAGCCGCAAGGCTGAGGCATCAGTCGGAATTGTCTGAAGCGGCTGCCTACGCCATGCTCGCTGGCACCTAGGGGCGCTCCCTAACTTGTTCAGCAATTCCGTACAGTAGCCGGTCGGTCGCTTTGCTGCTGATGCCCTTTTCCCGAAAGCTTTGTCTCAACCGTTGAATAACATCGGGAGCGGTCCCAATCGCCGCCGCTAACACGACATCGTCGCCGGGCGCATCGTCCGCATCCGCCGCACCCGCTGTGCCATCATATTGTTGATCCATTCCATGCCTTCCGCATGGGAAACGCGCCCATCATGGATCGCACCCATTTTGGCCGCCATGATATCAAGCACTCGGGATGATCGTGCTGGCGCTGACTGCGCCGACTGCACTGGCGCGGTCGCTGGCCGTAAGATTCTCTGCCGCAGGCGCTGGCGGACCTCAATCAGGCAAGCGAGCTTGCTCCCAAATATGCTCATGCTGCACTCTGGCTCGACATCGTCAACAAGCGCAGCAATCTGGCGAGCCGTCTTCCGCAAGCAATCTCGCAACTCGACATGGCGAAGTGGCCGGCGCCGGTGATCCGCTTGTTCCTCGGCCTGATGACGCCGGAGGCAGTGGCATATTTCGGATCGAGCCGGATCGCCTCGCTGTAGTCAGCGATGGCGCGGTCGAGGTCGCCCCTGGCTTGGTACGCGATGCCGCGGTTGTTGTAGGCGTTGGTATATTTCGGATCGAGCCGGACCGCCTCATTGTAGTCGGCGATGGCGCGGTCAAGGTCGCCCTTGGCTTTGTACGCGATGCCGCGGTTGGTGTAGGCGTATGCATATTTCGGATCGAGCCGGATCGCCTCGTTGTAGTCGGCGATGGCGCGGTCGAGGTCGCCCTTAACTTTGTACGCATTGCCGCGGTTGGTGTAGGCGTGGGCATATTTCGGATCGAGCCGGATCGCCTCGTTGTAGTCGGCGGCGGCGCGGTCGAGGTCGCCCTTGGCTTGGTACGCGGTGCCGCGGTTGTTGTAGGCGTTCGCCGCGTCACCATAGCGAATGTGCCCCTGTCGCGAATATTACGCCGATTGGCGTGTCGCTGATGGGTCATTAGCGGGCATCGTGAGGCGCTCGTTCCGTGTCCGCTGTGCCCCCCGCAAGAGGGGCATTCATCCAGGAAGGCGAAATGCATTCCTGATTGCCTCCAATAAGACTGATTATCGGAAGTTATACTGGCGCATTCCCGAAAGTTCTAAGCAGGTTTCTGAAGAACTCAGCTCACACGCATTGCTTTCTCCGGTGAATGTCCTTCACATCGGAAAAGGCAATATCCTCGTTGTGTTCGCCGGTATACTCGAGATCGAAGGCGGTGCGTGCCAGGAAGACAAGATCGTCATCGAAGTCCTCGGCAATGGATGCCGGGTAGCTCGTCACAAACTGATCAAGTACCTTACGGTCGCCCGCCGTGATCCACCGCGCGAATTGAAATTCGGACGTACTCCAATCAATTTCCAGTCCATATTCGGCGGAAAGCCGAGCCTTTAGGACATCGAGCTGGAGTGGGCCAACGACGCCAACCAGAAGAGCGGAGCCGTCGGTCGGTCGGAAGACTTGGGCTACGCCTTCCTCGGATAGCTCTTGCAGTGCCTGCTTTAGTTTCTTGGCCTTCATAGCGTCAGGCAGACGAACCCGGCGCAAAATCTCCGGGGCGAAATTAGGTACGCCGACAAAGTTCAGATCCTCGCCTTCGGTCAGGGTGTCGCCGATGCGCAGAGTTCCGTGATTGGGTATGCCAACCACATCCCCGGCATAGGCTTCCTCGGCGAGTGCCCGCTCTTGGGCGAAGAAAAATTGCGGCGCGCGCAGGCTCATTGCCTTCGCGGTTCGAGTCTGCTTGACCTTCATACCGCGCGTAAGCTTGCCGGAGCAAAGCCGTACGAAGGCCACACGATCGCGATGGTTCGGATCCATGTTTGCTTGAATCTTGAAAACGAACGCCGACATGCTGGGCTCGACCGCCGACACGACCCGTTTGTCGGCCGCTTGTGTGCCTGGTGGCGGCGCCAATTCGCCCACTGCATTCAGTAAATCGCCGACGCCAAAATTCTTGAGCGCGCTGCCGAAGAAGATCGGAGTCATATGGCCCTCGGCAAAGGCTTGCGGGTCGAAGCGCTTGCAGGCCTGCCGTACCAGGTCAAGCTCCCCGCCAAGTGTTGCCGCGTCGAGATTGAAGTTCAAAGCAGCGATTTCGGCCAGTGCCATTTCGCGCAGGCTGTCGGTAGAGCCAGAGTCACCGTCAAGGAGACGCACGCCTCCGGATTTTACGTCGATGGTGCCGACGAAATCGCGGCCGTGCCCGATTGGCCACGCGATCGGTGCGGCGTCGAGCGCCAGTGTCTTCTCGATCTCGTCAATCAAGTCGAACGGGTCGCGGCTCTCGCGGTCCATCTTGTTTATGAAAGTAATGATTGGAATATCGCGTAGTCTGCACACCTCGAAAAGCTTGCGCGTGCGCGCCTCGATGCCCTTGGCGGCGTCGATCACCATGACGGCCGAGTCGACCGCCGTGAGCGTCCGATAGGTATCTTCCGAAAAATCCTCGTGGCCTGGCGTATCGAGCAAATTGAATACTCGACCGCCGTATTCGAAGGTCATGACCGAAGTAACGACGGATATCCCGCGCTCACGCTCGATCGCCATCCAGTCTGAGCGAGTCGACCGCCGGTCGCGCTTGGCTTTGACCTGCCCAGCAAGCTGGATTGCCCCGCCGAACAGCAGGAGCTTCTCCGTCAAGGTGGTCTTGCCGGCATCTGGATGGGAGATGATCGCAAAGGTTCGGCGCCGTTCAACCTCCGTCACGATGGGCGACGGGGGTTTGGCGCCCAATGACGTCCGGAAGGGCATATTCATGGTGGGGTGGATGTGGCAGTTCCGGTGATTCCGTTCAAGACCGAGCGGATTCTTTAGCGCCGGCAAGTTCTTCACGCAGGATCTCAAGCGCGAGCCATTGCTCCTCTGCGGCAGCGATGTCCTGCTGGAGCTTTGCGAGCGTAGCGGTGGTTCTTTCGAAGGCGCTGCGGTCGCGCGCGTAAAATCCGGGGTCGTCAAGCTTTGTCCTAAGCACATCGACTTCGGCCCGTAGCGTGGCAATGATCTTGGGCAGGGTATCAAGCGCATGCTTGTCCTTAAAACCCATGCGCCGCTTGGAGGGTGGTAGTTCCAAATTGTTCGAAACAGGTTCTTGCGCGGTCTTCTGCGGTTCGCGCTTGGGGAAATCGCGCAACGGTTGTGCGCCGCGCTGCGCCAGCATATCGCTGTAGCCGCCGGCATATTCGGTCCAGATGCCATTTCCTTCCGGCACGATGACGCTACTGACCAGGCGGTCGAGAAAATCGCGATCATGGCTGACGAGCAGGACAGTGCCGGGATATTCGCCAAGCACGTCCTCGAGAACGTCGAGCGTCTCCATGTCGAGATCGTTGGTCGGCTCATCGAGGATGAGCAAGTTGGACGGCTTGGCGAGCGCCTGCGCCAGCATCAGACGGCCGCGTTCACCGCCTGATAGCTTGCCGAGTGGTGTGCGAGCCTGTTCGCCCGCAAACAAAAACTCTTTCATGTAGCTCACGACATGCTTGGGATGTCCGTTGACCATCACGGTATCGCCGTGACCACCGGTCAGCGCTTCGGTGACGGTGACATCGGGATCGAGACTGTCCCGATGCTGATTGAGCGCCGCTATCGCAAGATTCGATCCGAGCCGTACCGAGCCTACATCCGGCGGCAAGGTGCCGGTCAGCAGGCCGATCAACGTTGTCTTGCCGCTACCGTTGGGTCCGACGACGCCAACACGGTCGCCGCGCTGAATTCGGATCGAGAAGTTGCTGACAATTGGATGATCGCCGTAGCGCTTGCCGATGCCGATAGCCTCGATGACCAGCGCGCCGGACGGCCCGGCCGATCCGGCAGTGATCGTGGCGTTACCTGTATTAGCGCGATAGGTGCGGCGCCGCTCCCTTAGAGCCCGCAAATTGCCAACCCTGAGCATGTTGCGCTTGCGGCGGCCCGTTACGCCATAGCGCATCCAGTGCTCCTCGGCGACGATCTTGCGGTCCAGCTTGTGCTGTTCGCGTTCCTCCTCGGCCAGCAGTGTGTCGCGCCATTCCTCGAAATGGGCGAAGCCCCTATCGACGCGTCGCGTGCACCCGCGATCGAGCCAGACCGTCGATCGCGAGAGGTTGGAGAGAAAGCGCCTGTCGTGGCTGATCAGCACCAAGGCGGTGCGTCGGGAATTGAGATCTCGCTCCAGCCATTCGATCGCGGCGAGATCGAGATGATTGGTCGGCTCGTCGAGGAGCAGGATATCGGGTGAGGCAGCCAGGACGTGAGCCAGCGAGGCGCGGCGCGCCTCGCCGCCGGAAAGATTCGCCGGGTCTTC
>DATKRE010000005.1:0-28199 GCA_035532335.1 Xanthobacteraceae bacterium
TCACAACTGCGTGCCGCAGAGCAGACGTTGCAAGTCGGCACGGAGGCGCGCCGAAGCTACTATCGGGCCGTAGCGGCGCTTCAGCTGATGGCCGCGCTTGCCCAGGCCGCGTCCGCCGCCGAGGCGGCCGCGCAGCTTGCCAAACAGCTCGGCGAGACAGGCGCCATGAACAAGCTCGATCAAGCGCGCGAAGTCGCCTTTCATGCCGATCTCGTCA
Organism: Xanthobacteraceae bacterium; assembly: GCA_035532335.1. Lineage (GTDB taxonomy): Bacteria > Pseudomonadota > Alphaproteobacteria > Rhizobiales > Xanthobacteraceae > BOG-931. Next base: position 218 of record DATKRE010000005.1, read on the forward strand.
CCCAGCTTGCGGTGGCACGTAGGAGCGCGGCCAGTGGGCGGGAGCGACTGATCCGCACATTAGGGCTTCCGGGAAGCGAGCCGGCAGTCAAGTTGCCTCAAATGCTTCCGCAACTCCCCGGGAAGCCCCGCGCCCTCGTTGCCGTGGAAACCGAAGCAATTCGGCGACGGGTCGATCTGCAGATCGCGCGCATTGACGCGGACACGCTCGCCAAATCCTACGGGCTGACGAAAGCCACGCGCTTCATCAACCTGCTGGAAGTCGCCGGCGTGTCTCGAACGCAGCGCGAAGGTGGCGTCAGCGGCACCGGCGGCGGTGTCGAGGTTGATTTCCAGGTTCCGATTTTCGATTTCGGCGAGGTTCGCCTCCGAGAGGCCAGCGAAACCTACATGCAAGCCGTCAATCGCCTGACCGAAAAAGCAGTGAATGTACGTTCGGAAGCGCGCGAGGCGTATCAATCATATCGATCCAGCTACGATATCGCCAACTACTACCGCAGAGAGGTGCTGCCACTGCGCAAGGTCATATCCGACGAGACCATGCTCCGGTATGGCGCGATGCAGATCGATGTGTTCGCGCTGCTGACGGAGGCACAACGACGCATCGCGGCAAACATCGCCGCAATCGAAGCGCAAAGAGACTTCTGGCTCGCAACTACCGACCTCGACGCTGCGATAGTTGGGGGAGCCGCTTTAAGCAACGATAGCCCGATCACAAACTCGGCGGGCTCTACAGCCAGCAAGTAAGAAACACAGGAGAGCAAGGATGTTCACGCGACGAGGTCTGTTTGGAGCCGCCGCCGTTCTTGTCAGTACCGGCACCGTGAGCGGCCGAACGCAAGCGGCAAGCCTTCCCGAGGCACCGAGAACAACCACCACCACCACAATGCAGCCGCCGCTGTTCCCACCGAACGGCGCGGACTATCAACCTGTGGTCACTCTAAATGGCTGGACGTTGCCGTGGCGGATGAATGGCGACTGGAAGGAATTTCATTTGGTGGCCGAGCGCGTAGAGCGTGAGTTCGCTCCCGGCATGACGGTGCATCTGTGGGGCTACAACGGCCAGTCGCCCGGTCCCACCATTGAAACGGTTGAAGGCGACAAGGTTCGCATCTTCGTCACCAATAAACTTCCCGAACACACGACCGTGCATTGGCACGGGATGCTGGTGCCGAACGGCATGGATGGCGTCGGCGGCCTCACGCAGCCGCACATCGAGGCGGACAAGACTTTTGTCTATGAGTTCGAGATCAAGAAAAGCGGCACGTTCATGTACCACCCCCATTCGGACGAGATGGTGCAGATGGCGATGGGCATGATGGGCATGTTCATTGTGCATCCCCGCGATCCGACATTTCGGCGCGTCGATCGCGATTTTGTTTTCATCACGAGCGCGTACGCCGTCGATCCGGGCACCTCACTTCCGCGAGTCTCGGAGATGACCGACTTCAACATGTGGACCTTTAACAGCCGGGTCTTTCCGGGAATCGACCCCTTGCCGGCACGGCTCGGCGACCGTGTGCGCGTGCGAATGGCAAATCTCTCGATGACCAACCATCCGATCCATCTGCATGGCCATCATTTCACGGTGACGTGCACCGACGGCGGCTGGGTGCCGGAGGCCGCGCAGCGACCGGAAACGACCATCGACCTGCCGGTCGGGGCGATCCGCGCTTTCGATGTTGTTGCCGACAATCCCGGAGATTGGGCGTTCCACTGCCATAAAACGCACCACGCGATGAATGCGATGGGTCATGACACTAGAAATTTCATCGGCGCAAAGCAGAAAGAGTTGACGAAGGCTATCCGCAAGGTCGTACCCGACTATATGCCGATGGGCGCGACCGGCATGGCAGAAATGGGCGGAATGGAAATGCCGATGCCGGACAACACGCTGCCGATGATGACCGGGTTTGGTCAATTCGGGCCGATCGAGATGGGCGGAATGTTTACCGTCATGAAAGTACGCGACGGGCTCGGGGCCAATGACTACCGCGATCCAGGGCCGTACAAAAATCCCGAAGGGACCGTCGCCTACGAATTCAAAGGCGCGAGCGCCGAACCGCCGCGTCGCCCGTAGATTGTCTCCGATCGCGGCAATCGACAGTTCAACGTATCAACGTCCATCGGCAATTGGAGAAATGTCATGCGAAGTTTTCCCGCTCTTCTTCTCGCCACAGCGCTGGTTTTTGACCAGCAAGCGGCGCTCGCGCAGTCCATGGTCACTGGCGTGGTCATCAAAACCGACCAGTCGGCAAAGAAGATCACGATAAAACATGGACCGATTCCGCAGCTCGGCATGGATGAAAGTATGACCATGGTCTATGCCGCTCCTGATCCGAAAATGCTCACCGCAGTGAAGTCAGGCGACAAAGTGAACTTCGAAGTCCGGCAGGTGAACGGACAGTACACGCTCACAAAAATCGAAAAGGCGAGGTGAGTGAGCGCGAAAGTGTTTTAAACGGACAACGAGGCCAACATGCGCAACAACCGTCGTATCACCGGTGCAATCGTAGCAGCTCTCATCCTCCTTTCTGAAAACGTCGCCTTCGCCCACGCTCAACTCCGCCGTGCAGTACCGGCACCCGCAGCGATTGTTGGAACGGCGCCTTCGGAGGTGCTGTTGAATTTCAGCGAGTCACTAGAAGCCTCATTCAGCTCTGTTGTAGTCCGCGATTCCGTCGGCAAACGCGTCGACACGGCCGACGCGCACCTCGACACAGGCGACCGGACGACGATGCGGGTTTCGCTAACGCCGTTGGTGCCGGGCATCTACATCGTCGAATGGCGGGTGCTGACGGCCGACACGCACAGGGCTGAAGGCGCTTTCATTTTCCGCGTCGGCCAATGACGGTTTGGGAGTTTTGGCCCTGGCCAAGAGGAGGGCGGCTTGGACGATTCGCTGATCTTGGTGCGCGCTGTTCACTTCGTGAGCACGCTACTCGTGTCGGGCGTGGTGTTATTTCTAATTTTTGTCGCCGAGCCGGCATTTCGCAAATCCGGAGGCGATACCCACCTTCCGACCATCGTACGGCGTCGATTGGCTTACTCGGCGTGGATCGGACTGACGTTTGTCCTGATCTCGGGCGCAGCCTGGCTCCTTATCGCAACCGCCCGGATGAACGACATTCCGTTCGCCGAGGTGTTCTCGAACGCCGCGGTTTGGACGGTCCTAACCCAGACCGACTTCGGCTACGACTGGGTAACGCGGCTCTTCCTGGCCATACTCCTCGCCGCCGCATTGCTTCCTGTGCATTCCACCCGCGGGATCGCCTCGAAATGGAAGGGACTTATCGCTGTATCTTTCGCGGCCGGCCTTGTGGCGACGTTGGCCTGGGCTGGGCACGCAGCAGCGGGAACTGGCTTCGCTCGTACATTCCATCTGATCGCGGATGGCCTTCACCTCATCGCGGCAGCCGCCTGGATCGGAGCACTTGTACCGCTTGCTGGTCTGTTGGCGGCAGCCGAGCACAGGGTCGAGGAGTCGTCGATCACAATCGCACGCGAGGCAGTGCTGCGGTTTTCGACCCTCGGTATTGTCAGCGTTGTTACGCTGATGACGACAGGGATCATCAACACCCTGATGCTCGTAGGCAGCGTGACGGTTCTCATCGGGACGGATTACGGTCGCCTGCTGTTGGCAAAGGTAGTGCTCTTCCTCGTTATGTTGGCAATTGCCAGCGTTAATCGTCTGCTACTGACGCCCCATATCATTCGGGCACAGAGTAGCGAACCCCTACGTCAGCTTCGAATCAACAGTTTGATTGAGGCCACAATCGGCGCGCTCATCCTCATCATCGTTAGTGTGCTCGGAACACTGCCTCCGGGCATACAAGAGCAGACGGCAGGATAAGACGACGTGTGCGAGAGGCTGAGCAACTCGATGAATGCGATGTACGTGTCGATATGACCTTCAAGGGCAAATGGGACTCTGCCAACTTGTACGGCGTGATCATAGCGAGAGGCTTCTGCGCGTTAATAGTGTTGTTGCTCTTTTGCACTCTGTCGTTAGCCAAAGGCGGCAGCTATCACACGGAAGACCGCTACAAACCGCAACACATTGACAGCCTTCCTCCCGAAATCCGCAACACCATCATGCGTCGGTGCAACACGCCAAGAGCCTTGCACGATTTTGCCAAATATTCGGAAAATTCGCACCGCATTGTGCTGCGTTTCGAATATTTCTATTGCGATCAGAAAGCTTCGTTTTGCAAGCCGTCTGGTTGCTTGCATGAAGTCTATAGTTCCTCGGGTGGCCGCTACAGGCTGCTACGAAGTTACTATGCACCCAAGTGAGACGGCCCCAATTGTGAGCGATTAGTGGCTCAGATCAAATGTGGTGATTATCGGAAGTCAGTCTCGGCGCCGCAGTGGCCGAACGAAAGGTACGCTAACGAGTCGGGTTTTCGCCGTTCAGTTGACATTGCCTCAGCCACGCAAAGCGCGGAGTGTTGAGGTTGCGGACGACCATCGAAGGCCGGTGTGGTAGCGTGTTGAATGTTCGGTGAGCAGCCCATGGCGGTGCTTCGATTCCCATTTGATGCAGAAATTGTGTGGATAGTTAATGAGGGCAGCGACAGTCGCCCCTGCGGTGTGCGTACTAATTCATTGCAATACACATAGAACGCAAAATCAGAACGGCAGCACAACTTCACGTTTCTTCAATTTAAAGCACCTGGAATCCCTAGTCAGCACCTTGTGAACGTTACGAGATCAAATGTCTATTTTAAGCGTCATCGAATTGTGATATGCGGAGGCGATGAGAGGGCGATCCGTCCTAGGACTTTTTTTCACGTTGCTTGCTATCGGCGGGCTTGCGCTGGCGCCGATGGTCCGGCCGGCGATGGCCATGTCTGCGGCTAAGCATGCGTCCATGGGTGAACTCATGGTCACGGCTTCGATGGCGCCGTCCACGATGGATGATATGCCGTGCTGTCTTGGCAAACCTTCCCCTGCCGACTGCGGCAAGGATTGTCCGTTCATAGCGCTTTGCAGTGCCATGCCGTTTCAAGTTGTCTCGCAGACTAGTTTGATTGTTCCTCTCGCGCTTCTGAGGATCATTTTCCCGACCGACCAATCCGGCCTTGCGAGCGTCGCTCGACCTCCCCCTCGAAAGCCCCCCAAGATCTAGTTTCAGGCCGATACGCAAAACGTATCGGGCGAATCGCTTTGCGCGGCTGAGCGCAGGCGGTGAATGCACGTGGCATTTGCCCGAACGCCATCGGCGCGGGCGATCCTGAAACCTGAGGACTGGGAACATGAACACGCGGAGCAAAAAGCCGGCCGTGCTTGCGGCGGTGATCGGGCTTTTGTGGATATCACTTGCGTTGCCGGCGTTTGCCGACGTGAAGGACTACGAATTTCAGCTCGTACAAAGCGAGATGAAGAAAGGGGCCGGCGCAATCGTCGCTGTCCGCCTTGTCAACAAGAAAACCGGCAAGACCGTGCCGGACGCAGTGATCTTTGCCAAGCGCATCGATATGGCGCCCGAAGGCATGGAGGACATGCAGGAAAGTCTCGAGCCGTTGCCTGCGGCCGAGCCGGGGGTCTATCGCTTCAAGACCGATCTTTCCATGGCCGGCCGCTGGCAGCTTTCCTTGGGGGCAAAAGTCCAGGGTGAGAACGGTACCATCGAAAGCAAGCTTGTGCTCAAGGTGCGGCCGTGAAGCCCGTCGCAATACCCTTGTATCGTCAAATGCCGGCCACCACCAATAACAGTGCCGGTACATTGCCTCCAATCGATCCGCCGTCTGTCAGTTCGAAGTCCAACCTTCGATGCTGGGTAAATGGGCGAATGAGTTGCGGCCAAAGTTCAAAGTCAGACGGAAACCGTACGGGGAGACCGCGATCATGCCGGTTCAGAAGTGACATGAGCGGAATATCAAACAGAGGGGCCAAGCGGAAGCTCGGCCATAGGCTGGTAATCTTCGCCGCCGTTGCGACCTCGATGACCGTTTCGTCGCTGTACGCGGCGCCGGTATCTCGCTCTCCGCCCGGCGCCACTGTGCAGGAATTGCTCGCGCTTGTGCGCAAATTCAATCCGGAGCTGGCGGCCGCAGCGCTCGATACCGAAGCAGCGATCGCCAAGATTATCCCGGCGGGGTCGTTGGACGACCCGACGGTGCACGTAACGCGAGACCAGGGCTTCCTCCAAACTATGTCCACGATCTCTCAGGAATTTCCGCTCTGGGGAAAGCTGGGGCTTCGTACCGACGTTGCCTCGGCCGCCGCGCGGGCGACCAAGGGCCAGCAAGATAATGTCCAGATCCAGCTCGAAGAGCGGTTGAAGACGGCGTTTGCGCAATACTATGCGGCCGACCGCGCGATAACAGTCACCCATGACATTCATGGCCTCCTGCACGCCGTCGCCGGCACGGCCCGCGCGCGATATGCCCAAGGTGTGGTCAACCAATCGGATGTGATCCGAGCCGACCTTGAGCAGTCACGCCTCGACACTGACCTAGCCAAGCTTGAGCAGTCCAGGGACAGCGCTAAAGCGAAGATTAACGCGCTGATCGCGCGGCGGGCAGACGCGCCGCTGGCGCGTCCGATATCCCTTCGTCGGGTCCCCGCAGTCAGCGTCCTTCAGCTACCTGTTCTCGTTGCCAAAGCGCGCGATCGAAACCCGAAGCTCGCAGCGGCGCGGGCCGAGATTGCCGGGGCCGAAGCAGAGCGGAAGCTCGTGGACCGGAGCTGGTATCCGGATGTCACGGTGACAGCGGGCAATGATTCGTTACCCGGCATGGGGCCTCGATTTGTCGGCGGAGTGGGTCTCAAAGTGCCGCTTCAATGGGGAGTCCGCGACGCCCAAGCGCAAGCCGCAACGGCGAAGAAGGGGGCGGCTCAGCTGCGGCTAGACGCCGAAGTTTTCAATATCGAGAGCGAAATCAAATCCGCGCTAGCGATGTTGAATCAAACGCAACGTACGGGAAATCTGCTGCGGACGACGCTGAGCCAGCAAAGCGAAGCGGCCTACAATTCGTCTCTGAGTTCCTACCAGCTCGGGCGTGGGGATCTGACCTCGGTACTTGATGCAGCGCATAAGCGCTTCGAAATCCAAATCGAACTTCTTAACAACGAAACCGACGCACAAACTGCGTTGGCAACGATTGAGCGGCTTGTGGGAGGTGACCTATGAAGCGCTTGGTAATTGCCGGCCTTCTTATTCCTGTCGCGATCGGCATCGGAGGCGCAGGATATTGGCTGGGCCGTCGCAACGCAGAGCTTCCCTCTCAAATTAAAGCCGTCACAGCACTAGAAACGGCTGCGGCTTCCACACCTGCGGCGGGCGAAAAGAAGGTCCTTTACTATCGCGACCCGATGGGTAAGCCCGACTATTCGCCGGTGCCGAAAAAAGACTCGATGGGTATGGATTACCTTCCCGTCTATGAGGGCGAGGGGAACGACGCAAGGCCCACGGCTGCGGCGCCAGCATCCTCCAAGGGGAAAGGAAAAATTCTCTATTACCGCAATCCCATGGGGCTTCCCGATACCTCGCCGGTGCCGAAGAAGGACTCAATGGGGATGGATTACATCCCCGTTTATGAGAACGACGAAGGCGATGACGGCAAAACAATCAAGATCAGCCTTGCCAAGGTGCAAAAGCTAGGCGTGGAGATCGCGCCCGTAGAACGCCGTTCGCTGAGTCACACGATCCGAGCGGTCGGAACTGTTCAGGCGGATGAAAGACGACTGTTCGTCTTCAACACAAAGTTCGAGGGGTGGATCGATAAACTGCACGTCAATGCGACTGGAGACGCCGTCCACCGCGGCGAGCCGCTGATGGAGGTCTACGCGCCGGAATTAGTCGTGGCGGAACAGGAGTACCTCCTGGCATGGCGGGCTCTGCAGGGAATGACCAGCGCCAGCACCGACAGTCGCGCGGCAGCCAAGCAGTTGGCGGACGCGTCACTTCTTCGCTTGCAGAATTGGGATATTTCCGAGGACCAACTCAAGCAGCTGGAAGACACGGGCAAGGTTTCGCGAACGTTGACGCTGCGTTCGCCGGCGGACGGCGTCGTCCTCGAAAAGACCGCGGTCGAGGGCATGCGTTTCTCCGCTGGAGAGCCGCTTTATCGGATAGCTGATCTTACCACCGTGTGGGTCATCGCAGAGGTGTTCGAACAGGACCTCGGTGCAATTCGCAAAAGCCAGGAAGCTACCATCACCGTCAATGCTTACCCGGGCGCGACATTTCTCGGAAAGGTGGATTTCATCTATCCGACCGTCTCGCACGACACGCGGACCGGAAAAGTTCGCGTCCTCGTTCCCAATCCCGACCAGCGGCTCAAGCCTGGGATGTATGCCAACGTCGCGTTGGGCGCCGCGATCGGCGAAAGTCCGGTTTTGGCTGTTCCCGAATCCGCAGTGATCGACAGCGGTACCCGGCAATCGGTTCTGGTCGACCGTGGGGAAGGAAACTTTGAACCGCGTGACGTGAAGCTCGGAGCACACGCGGACCGGTATTACGAAGTTCGTGAAGGCCTTAAGGAAGGCGAACGTGTGGTCACCAGCGCCAACTTTCTGATCGATGCCGAAAGCAATCTGCGGGCCGCGTTCAAAACGTTCACGCCGTCGACAAACGGCGACAGCGGCACGCCCAGCGCCCGGCCAGCGAGCGACAAGATGTGAACACCCGTGGTTTGTCACGTGTATCGGACGGAGACTATTCGATGCTTGCTACCATCATCCGCTGGTCGACCCGTAACACCATGCTCATCGTGATGGCGACCACATTCGTGGTCGCTGCCGGCATCTATGCGGTGAGCCGCACGCCGCTCGATGCCATTCCCGACCTCTCCGATCCTCAGGTTATCGTCTACACGGAGTATGCCGGGCAAGCACCGCAGGTAGTCGAGGACCAAGTTACCTATCCGCTGACGACCGCGCTCCTGGCGGTGCCGCGATCGAAGGTGGTACGGGGGTTCTCGTTCTTCGGCGTCTCGTTCGTCTATGTGGTCTTCGAGGACGGGACAGACATTTATTGGGCCCGAAGCCGGGTGCTCGAATATCTCAATTTTGCACAAAAACGCCTTCCGGCGGGTGTCACGCCATCCCTCGGGCCGGACGCGACTGGCGTGGGATGGGTATTCGAATACGCTGTGATCGGAGCAAAACGCACGCTCGCCGAGCTGCGTGCGATCCAGGATTGGCTCCTCCGCTACCAGCTTACCAAAGCCGAAGGTGTGGCCGAGGTGGCCAGCGTGGGCGGATTTGTGAAGCAATATCAAGTTGTCGTCGACCCAGTGAAATTACGCGCCTATGGAATTCCGCTGCAGAAGGTTACCGAGGCAATACGCGCCAGCAACATCGACGTGGGCGGTCGTGTCATCGAGATGAGCGAACGCGAATACATGGTGCGCGGTCGCGGGTACCTCAAAGGAATCCCGGATATTGAACAGATCGTATTAAAATCCGACCGCGGCACGCCGGTATTGTTGCGCGACGTAGCGCGCGTGGAACTTGGGCCCGACGAGCGCCGCGGAATAACGGAATTGAACGGCGAGGGCGAAGTCGTCAGCGGTATCGTGCTGCAGCGTGATGGCGCCAACGCCCTGACGGTCATCAAGAATATCAAGAAGAAGATAACCGAGATCGCGGGGAGCCTGCCGGCTGGCGTGAATATCCTGCCAGTCTACGATCGATCCGAGCTGATCTATCGGGCGATCGACACGCTCAAGCACACGCTGGCCGAGGAAAGCATAATCGTCGCGCTGGTTTGTGTGATCTTTCTTCTTCATGCCCGCAGCGCACTCGTTGCGATCGCCATGCTTCCGGTCGGAGTGTTGATTGCCTTCATCATCATGCACGTCCTCGGAATCAGCTCCAACATCATGAGCCTTGGGGGTATTGCGATCGCGATTGGCGCGATGGTCGATGCCGCAATTGTTATGATCGAGAACGCGCATAAGCGGCTCGAAAAGGCGCCAGCAGGGTCTTCCCGCTCAGAAGTTCTTGTACGAGCCGCCATAGAAGTCGGCCCTGCGCTCTTTTTCAGCCTGCTCGTCATGACGGTTTCGTTTTTGCCCGTCTTTACACTGGAGGCCCAAGAAGGACGCCTCTTTAAACCTCTTGCGTATACCTACACCTTTTCCCTCGCCGCCGCCGCCCTGCTGTCGGTCACCCTCGTTCCGGTTCTCATGACAATCTTCATCCGCGGCCGGATCATGCCGGAGCGAAAGAACCCGCTGAACAGAATGCTGATCTGGATATATCGCCCGGTTATCAATTTCGTGCTTCGGCGGCGTGCGCTGACGATCGGTGTGGCAGCGCTTATTCTCGTCCTATCCGCCTATCCGATGTTGCAACTTGGCAGCGAGTTCATGCCGACGCTGAATGAAGGAACGCTGTTCTACATGCCGGTGAGCCTGCCGAGTATGTCGATCACCAAGGCCGGCGAGCTGCTTCAAACCCAGGACAAGATCATCAAGAGCTTTCCCGAAGTCGAGTCTGTTTTCGGCAAAGCCGGGCGGGCCAACACCGCCACCGATCCGGCGCCGATTGAAATGTTCGAAACAACCATCAATCTGAAACCAGAGAGCGAGTGGCGTGCCGGGATGACAACCGACAAGCTCATCGCCGAAATGAACGAAGCGTTACAGTTTCCTGGCGTCAGCAACGCCTGGACCATGCCGATCAAAGCCAGGATCGACATGCTCTCGACCGGCATCCGCACACCCGTTGGGGTAAAAGTCTTCGGCGACGATCTGGGCGAACTCGATCGGCTTTCCAAGCAGATTGAAACGGTCGTGCGCAGTGTGCCGGGGACGACAAGCGCTTTCGCCGAACGCGTGCTCGGCGGCTACTATGTCAATGTCGATCCGAATCGCGCCGCGCTCGCCAGATATGGCCTGAGAGTCAACGACGTGCAGGAAGTCGTCCAGACCGCGCTCGGCGGCGAGATGGTTACGAGTACAGTCGAAGGCAGGGAGCGCTTCAGCGTCAACGTCCGGTATCCGCGGGGCCTGCGCGACGATCCGCAAGCGATTGCCAGTCAGGTGCTCGTGAACGCAAGCGACGGCACCGCCATTCCGTTGGGCGAGGTGGCTTCGATCACTATTGGACAGGGGCCGCCCTCCATTCGTACCGAAAATGCGCAGCTGGTGGACTATATTTACGTCGACATGCAGGGCCGCGATCTCGGCGGCTATGTAAGCGACGCCCAGCGGGCAGTACGCGAGCAAGTCAAGTTTCCGCCGGGCTATCACATCGAATGGAGCGGGCAGTTCGAATACCTGCAGCGAGCCAAGGCGCGGCTGCAAACCGTCGTGCCGTTGACGCTGTTCCTTATTTTCATCCTGCTTTACCTGAACTTCCGCCGATTGACCGAGACGCTGATTGTGATGTTGTCGGTCCCCTTCGCGCTGACCGGTGGCCTTTGGCTCATGTATCTTATTGGGTTCAACATGAGCGTCGCCGTGGCGGTAGGCTTCATCGCACTTGCCGGAGTGGCGGCCGAGACCGGGGTTGTCATGCTCATCTACCTCGATCAGGCCTATACCGCCATGCTTGAGCGCCGCCTGTTGGAGGACCGCCGGGTCACGGTGCAAGATCTCTACGAAGCGATTATGGAGGGCGCGGTTGAACGCGTTCGACCCAAAATGATGACGGTGTCGGCGATCATGGCTGGCCTGCTGCCGATCCTCTGGAGCACCGGCACAGGTTCCGAAGTGATGCAGCGCATCGCAGTGCCGATGGTCGGTGGCATGATCTCGTCGACTGTTCTCACCCTGATTGTCATTCCCGCCGTTTACGGCCTGGTCAAGGGATGGGGCTTGCCCCGCGCCGAAACGGAGGGACGTAAAGCTTCTCACGGCGGAGTTTTGGCTGAGATTAGCTCATGATGACCGGGATGGATGGAATGATGGAGGCATGGGACTGACCAGATTCTAATCTCGGTCCTCATGCTCCGCGTGGAGACGGTCGCAAAGTGTCCTTCTCGATCCCGGCAAGCGCGCTCTCCACCGCCAAGACCTCAGCTCGGCTATCACCTTGGAAGGTGCTGCCCCACTACGATTGGGGATTGATCCATTGGATGCAGGAGATGGTCGAGTACGCCTCGACCCAGCTACAAAGCGAGCTCGTGCGCGACATCCTTCTGGCTAATGTCGCCGTGTTCGGGCCACTGGTGTATGCCATCGAGGTGGCAACGGCGGCATCGCTCATACTCGGCCTGTTTACACGGTTGGGCGGAGCCCTCGGTGCTCTGATGCCGATCAACCTTTGGCTGCGGCTCTACGACGCGCCGGGCGATTGGCCCTGGACCTATTTGTTCTTGGTCGTCATCCAGCTTCTCTATGCGCCAGGCTCGCCAGGGCGCAGCTTCGGCGTCGATGCTCTCGCCTGGCGACGCTCAGGTGCATCGCGCGCACTCTACTGTGTTTTGTCCGGTGGCTTGAAAGTCGCCTGCAGGGGAGGTTCGATTTAGCTGTAATTTGGCATTATTCATGCAGCGGACCGTCAAGAGCAACATGGTCGGGTTTTCTGGATCGGTGGGCACGGCACCGATCCGTAGGAACAAAACACGCAGCAATCGCCGGGCAACGGTCTAAGCCTCTCTCCGCAACCTTTGCATACATAGGAAAACTGACAGGCGTCGGTCGGCATTTGCTCGACCGATTGGTGCCCGCACTTGGGGCAAGTAAGTTTGGAATCTATCTGTATCAGTTAGATCACACGTGAATGTCGTGGTTTGCGAATTGCGCCGCGATTGCTTCGAGAACTGCTAAAGTATCGGCCGTGCCGTCAGCGTCTCCCTTTTCAAAGTCTTGACCCTCTTGGCCCATGGTATTGGTCACGTGAGCAAGGCAAAGAATTTTTTTGTTCTTGGCACGCGCGAAAGTGTAAAGCGCGGCGGCTTCCATTTCGACGGCGAGCACCCCCTTCGATCTGGCCGATTCTATCGCCTGTGCGGTTTCTCGAAATGGCGCATCGGTTGTCCAACTTGAACCGACGATGACATGCAAACCTTTATTCGTCAGCGCATCGAAAGCCATAGCAATCAGGCGAGGGTCCGCTTCGCCATATTCCGACGGTGTCGCATAGTGATAGCTCGTCCCCTCATCGCGTAGTGCGCGGTCAATGACCACAAAGTATGGGGTCGGCCTCACCGGAGTGATCTGACCGGCGGATGTCAGGCTGACCAATAAGCGGCAGCCACTTGCGAAGAGTTCTTCCGCAACCAAGACCGCGAAAGGTGAGCCGACCGCGCAGCCAACGATCCCGACAGTTTGACTGGCGAGCGTAAAGACATCGAGCATCGTGTGGTAGCAGGGCCACCCTTCCAAGCGCTGCGCCGAACCCGTGCTCCTCAGCCGGCGCACAATATCTCCGTCGGGGTCCAAGACGCAGAGGGACGGCACATCGACCACGGCGAGGCCCTTTTGGCGCCGTGCCTCGCGCAGGAGTGCTGCGGGAGCAAAAACTGACGGTGACGATGGGTTCTTGTTGTTGAGCAACGGTGGCATGACCGTTCTCAGCGCGGCAGCTCGAACACAGCGCCGTAGTGATACGGCGGTATCTCGACAAGCTGAGCGAGTTTCAGGCCGCTTGCTTCAACCGCCGCGATTGTCTGATCCGGCGACATTCTCAACTCCGTCGTTGGTCCACGTGGCTCGCCCATGATCGTCGTTTCCTCGCGTGGACGCTGATTCCAGTTAACGATGGCAAAGCGACCCCTAGGCTTGAGCGATTGGCGCACAGCTTGCGCCAAACGGAGCCGATCAGGGGCGCCATGAAAGGAATTCGCCATAAAGACAAAGTCAGCCGGGTGTGGCGCGAGCGTTGCCAGATGGTAGGCGTCTCCCGCGACGAAATCGCAATTAGTGACGCCGTTCTCCTTGAGACGACGGCGCGCAACCTCCAGGAGATTGCGGTCGATGTCAATCGCGACGACGGAATGCGCGATCTTGGCGATTTGCAGGGTAAACCAGCCGTCCCCCGCGCATAAATCAATAACGTCCATAGCTGCTCTCACTCCGACGGTGGTAAGTACCCTGTTAGGATCGGGCCACAACGCTTCCCACCAACCGGCAGTCGGCATCTCTGTGCCTTGAAAAAAGTTGGGAAGATCGCTGGTCACGGCCGCTCGACTCCCGTTTGAGGATCAAAATTACTCCATATATTGAGGGTAAGGAATGAGGGTGGCGACAAAAGCCCACAAAAAATCTTGCAGCACTGTAGCCGCTCAGTGTGACGCCCTCCACGCCGGATTCAAACACTGAAATTGTTAGAGATTATTTGGTCGGAGTCGAACCGCTGCGCCAACGAGGAATCGAAAGTGCGTTACACCATCTCGCGTGAGCGAACAATCTCTCGCTCGGTAATCCGGTTGGGGTGCAGTCTCAATTTGTGTGCGTAGTTGCCTCGCAAGAGCCTGTAGACAAGACCGAGCAACCGTCGCAAGAGGCGAACGTAAGTAGCATCAAATCCGGCTCTCGACGCCGGTAGCCGCTCTCACCGCGAGGGCAGACCCAAAGCCGCGGGCAACCCCGACGGCTTTTATTTTTGCCAACCCGGCCGCTATGCGCTTTTCTTATCCGGAGATGATCGAGTGCGTCGTCGTCAGCCAGTCGTCCAATTCCCGCGGATTGCTTTGGGGGGAGGAGGTGATTGTTGCGTTCCCCAAGTCCTCGCCAAGGAGAAGGATTGTGCAGTTGGGGTGCCGCTCGTGGAAATCCCGAATCAGGCCCGCATCGGTTTGCAGACGCGCCAAGTCGATGACCAACAAGTCCCAGCGCATTCGCTGCTGGCCGGTGAGCTGGCTGAAAGCCTCAGCATCATCGGCGTACGCGCTCTCGGCCGCGTACCGAACCTTCACTTGCCACCTTTAACGCTCTTTAAATTGCGCGGTCGTTGATGATATCCTTCAGAAACCGTGGGAGGACATCACGGCAAACAGCGGTCCATCGTTGGATCAAAATTGGGAAACATGGCTGCGGATCGCTGGCCGATGCGTTGCTTTAGCAGGTGCCGCGGCTTGTGGGGCTACTTTCTTTATTTTTTGCGTCTACGGAATGATTTTTGAGGCTTGGGTAGAAGAAACTGTAAAGGCCCATTTCGCGGCAACAATAGGATTGCCGTGTGCAGCTATAGCTTCACTCCTCCTCGTAGTTATTTTGGAGATTAATGCGGGGAGGATCGAGTTTAAGGTCTACGGCGTCGAATTTAAGGGCGCGTCTGGACCGACCGTTCTTTGGGTTCTTTGCTTTCTTGCAATTACGTTAGCGATCAAATCCTTGTGGTAGGCGCACGTTGTCAAACACGAATAGCACAGAGAAAAATGCCCCAAAGCAAAACGCCCACACAAGTTCTGATAGCGGAACGTCAAGCAGTTGTACGCCCAACGAGGTACCGTAAAGTGACCATGTTGTCTTCAAAATGCTCTCGGAATCGGAGATTATTCCGAAGGCTATCCAATAGATAATAAACATCATAAGTAACATTAAACACGCGCTGACGAACGAAATCCGCAGTAACAGAATCCGTTTGGTGCTCCATAACAAAAAACACGTCGCGATAAGCATCGCGAGGGATGTCGCAAATATCGAATTGAGTCCCGCATACCAAAAGCCCAAGCTCAGAAGCGCTACTATCGTTAGCACGGCAATCATTTTCAAAATTGAAACCAGGGAAAGCGGCTGAATTGTTGCGTTTTTCGGCATTAGCCCGACAACTGTCGGCAAAGCGCTCATTATTCCCATAATTGCGAAGCTGAAAATAAAGTCCTCTATCGAAATATAGCTGTGAAAGATCGGGACCGATAAGACGGTGGCGGGATGCCAATAGTCTGGAATGTAAAACAATTCACCGACTGGGCCGGCTACGGAAAATACTGCGCTGAGAATCAATTGACGCCAGCGCTCTTTTTGATTCAACCAAAAAAGGGCCAACCAGACGACAATCGTCGCTAGGCAAAGGAACAGGTACGCATACGCGACCGGAATGCTGATCATCGGCTTGAGGATAACATGCTGAAACTTATAGATGGCAAGGGGGGCGGATCACAAAAACCTCACCGGCGCGATAAGGGCGCGCACAATGAACTGATCTTGCGCAAAAAGGCGAAGACAAAAAGGCCTTGCTTGTTGTAACGCGCTCCGACAGGCCGCCGAGGCGCGCTACACTTAGCGCTCGCAAATCGACACGCCGATCAACTATCAAATGCCGTGCGCTCCGTCGTCATCGGCTCGGCCATGCCGCTGATCGTTTTCCACGTCAGGAGCCGTGACTCCGAAACTGCTTGCGACGAGGCCGCTAAATAACGGCGAGACACCCGCTTCGATTTGCGGCCAATTCCTGAAAGGAGAAAACTCGACGCCCGCCGAAGGTCTGAGGCCCGCGCCGCCGCCGCCCAGGTTCCATTCACCGGCACCGCCTATTTTAAGTATGCAGCGGGTTCCTCCTCCTCGGCTTGTGCCGTTACCGCCAATGGCAGCAGAACGGCTAACACCCCCACTAGGTGCCCCGAATTTGAACATTCCGCCCCTGCATCAACGTTGAAAATCACGTTTTATGCGAAACCTCGACGGTAAGATGCGAAAGCGATCTAAAGCGAGCGAGACGGGCGCGATAATAGTCCGGCTCACGCGCTTGCGTTGTACTGACCGAAATAATCGCTCCTAAATGCCCCGGCCCCAACCGCCAGAGATGGAGATCAGCGAGCTGGTCGCCATCGCTCTCAAGAGCCTCGCGTAGATTTGTTGCCATTCGCTGATCAGGGTTCCTATCAAGGAGAATCGCGCCGGTATCCCGGATCAGACCATAAGACCAGCTTGCGATGACGGCAGCGCCTACAATGCCAGCAAGCGGGTCCATCCAGAGCCAACCAAAGGCGCGGGCGAGCAACAGTCCTGTGATCACAAGCACTGACACCGCAGCATCGGCCATCACGTGGATAACGGCGGCACGCATGTTGTTGTCCCGATCCGCCGATGCGTGTGCATGGTCGTGCTCCTCAAAAACGACTGGATAATCCTCCTGACCCAACCGTACATGTGCATTAAACGCATGCGGCTCAGGAATCTTCTCGACCGATTCCAGATAGCCGCCTTGATCCTTCATCGCGAACAGTTGCCGTGTGCCATCAGGGCGCACGGTTTCAATTGACGTCGCTTGTGCTGATAAGGCTGGGCCAGTTTCGACGCGGAGGCGGAAACGCGGCGGCACCCCATCCTCGAATACTTCGAGGACAATGGTTCCGACGTCGGTCGAAATTCGGTGTGCCTCTTCATGGTCATGCCCCTCGTGCGCGTGACCGTGGCTGTGGCCGTGATGTTGATGCCCACTGCCGCTCAAGAGCCACGCACTGGCAATGTTTACAGCCAAGCCAAGACAGGCAATCGGAATGGCCTCGGCGAAATGGATTGTGACGGGTGAAAAGAGACGGC
This sequence comes from Xanthobacteraceae bacterium, assembly GCA_035532335.1. Lineage (GTDB taxonomy): Bacteria > Pseudomonadota > Alphaproteobacteria > Rhizobiales > Xanthobacteraceae > BOG-931. Next base: position 17,604 of record DATKRE010000005.1, read on the forward strand.
TGACGGACTCGTAAGCGATGAGCAGTGCGATCATTGCAAGAATGATGGCGCTGGTGAACCCGGCGAGGTCGCCGAACTTGCCGGTGCCAAATGTAAAGTTCGGATCACCGGCTCGCTTGCGCGCGTAACTGTAAGCGAGCGCCGCGAGCAGGAGTGCGCCAGCATGCGTGCTCATATGCAGGCCGTCGGCGACCAGCGCAATTGAGCCGAAGAGCAGACCGCCGATGATTTCTGCGATCATCATGGCTCCGCACAGCCAGATCACCATCCATGTGCGGCGCTCGTTCTGCTCGTGGCCTTCGCCGAGAAAAACGTGATTGTGGGCACTCGGAAAGGTGTTCGCCATGATCGACTCCTCACATAACTGAGGTAGGTCTATTTAAGATAGGCGTGGACAACGTCGATGAGATCATCTGTCGCTTCGGCACGTTCCTTCGCCGCAAGCGATGGTGCGCTCACATGACATCGGATATGATCCTCAATCACCTCTGCCATTAGTCCGTTTACGGCACCCCGGACCGAGGCGATGACCTGCAGCACGTCAGCGCAGCCCACTTCGGCTTCGAGCGCGCGTTCGATTGCTTCCACCTGACCCCGAATGCGTCGCACGCGCGCTAGCAGCTTGGATTTTTCACGAATGGTGTGGGTCATGGAAGCTTCATTAAAATATAGGGGGGTATACTATATCGCCAACGACAATCATAGAGGCCAAAACCGGAAATGAAGGACGCTTCCAACTGGAATAGGGGTAGCGACAAAAGCGCTCAGCGAAAATATATTGCCGCCCCAGTTGCTTACGTGCGTAGTGGGACGCCCTCCACGGCCCTAGAAGCCAAGCTCTAGTGCTCGTTCAGGACTCGAACCACCATTCCACTTGCCGGTGAGAATACGGGCGAGAGTATCATACATTTCCCCATTGAAGATTCAGTAGCGACCACAGTAACTTGCATTTTTGCTGGGAGTCCTCTCCTGGCACCACCCCGAAATTCAGCGCTGATTTCGACGCACGGTGCTGACGCGAGGCGGGTGATGGCAATTGAGTACCAACTCCCGTCCCAACTCTCGCCAATGCTTGCATTTAAAGTTTGCAGTGGTTTGCGCAGCGAGGTCCGACCATGGCGAAGCTAAACGGAAAGACGGCACTGATTACCGGTTCGACTGACGGCGTCGGCCGCATGGTGGCGGAGCGGCTCGGCGCGGACGGCTGGCGCATTTTGGTGCACGGCCGCGATCGCGGCCGCGGCGAACAGGTGGTCGCCGCAATCAAGGCATCCGGCGGCGCGGCGGAATTCCTGCAAGCCGACCTGTCCTCGCTCGCCGAAGTGCGGCGGCTGGCCGATGCGGTACAGAAAGCGACCAAGCGGCTCGATTTGCTGATCAACAATGCAGGTATCGGCAGCGGCGGACCGCAAGGCGCGCGGCAGATGAGCGCCGACGGCCACGAGTTGCGCTTCGCGGTGAATTACTTGTCCGGCTTCCTGCTCACCCATTTGCTCATGCCGCTGCTGAAGAACAGTGCGCCGGCGCGCATCGTCAATGTGGCCTCGCTCGGCCAGCAGGCGATCGATTTCGACGATGTGATGTTGCAGAACGACTATAACGGCATGCGGGCCTACCGGCAGAGCAAGCTCGCGCAAATCCTGTTCACCGTCGCGCTCGCGCCGGAGCTGAAAGGCAGCGGCGTGACGGTCAACGCGCTGCATCCGGCGACGTTTATGGATACCGCCATGGTGCGCCAGTTCGGTACGCCGATCAGCACCGTCGAGGAAGGCGCCGACGCCATCCTCAAGCTCGCGGTCGCCCCGGAAATGGAAGGCCGCAGCGGGCTTTACTTGAACGGACAGAACGAGGCGCAAGCCAACGCGCAGGCTTATGACGCGCAGGCGCGGGAAAGCCTTGCCGCACTGAGCTTTGAGCTTGCCGGCCTGTCCACGAAGAAATCGGCCGCAGCGCCCCGCTAATTTTGACGGCCCGGCCCGGTTGCGATACTTGATGCAGGCATGAGCGTCCGCCTGCATCGCGCCGATTTACCCGATCTTTCGCGCTATACCGGCGCGGTGGCGATCGATACCGAAACCATGGGACTTTCGCTCGGTCGCGACCGGCTGTGTGTGGTCCAGCTCTCGCCCGGCGATGGCTCCGCCGACGTGGTGCAGATTCCCGCGCACGGCGCCGATGCGCCGAACTTGAAACGGCTGTTGACCGACGCTCGGCTCCTCAAGATTTTTCACTTTGCGCGCTTCGATCTCGCCATGCTGAGCAAGGCGCTCGGCGTGATGCCGGAGCCGGTCTATTGCACCAAGATCGCGTCGCGGCTGGCCCGCACCTACACCGACAAGCACGGCTTGAAAGATCTGGTGAAGGAAGTATTGGGTCACGACCTGTCGAAGCAGCAGCAATCGTCGGACTGGGGCGCGGCGGAATTGAGCGACGCGCAGGTCTCCTACGCGGCCGCCGACGTCATTTATCTGCATGCCCTCAAGGACCGGCTCGACGCAATGCTCGCGCGCGAGCGGCGCGATGCGCTGGCGGCGGCTTGCTTCAAATTTCTGCCGGACCGGGTTCGTCTCGATCTGGCAGGCTTCGCCGATGAGGATATTTTCGCGCATTCGTAAGCCTGTCGGACCGGCGTCTTTGCAACTTTGTGGCGCGCTCAAACCTGCCGTGCCCGCTAGCGGCCATATTCGCAGGCGACAATTCAGGGGCGAAACCGCTAAAAGGTCCGCACCGACTCGGGGCGAGTCCGAAGGGGCAGCTTCTGACCTATTCAGCCGATAGCGCGCGACGCGCCGGATTTTCGGCGACTTCGCGCGGCGATGCCGAAAAGTTATATCGCGCCGCCAAACGGCACAGCCGGTATGTGCGCTGGCTGCGGATCGGGGTTCCGCTCGCCATCGCGGCCGCCCTGTTGGCGGTGATCGCGGCCAATTACATGCCGACGGTCGGCGGCATTCGGCTGCCCCACGATCTCGGCAACCTGCTGATCAAAGGCACCAAGGTGACCATGCAGCAACCCAAACTGAGCGGCTTCACCGCCGATTCCCGTCCTTATGAATTCACCGCGCAATCCGCCGAACAGGACATCACCAAACCCGATTTTATGGAATTGCATCAAATCCAGGCCAGCATCGAGATGGAAGACAAAAGCATCGTTCACGTCACCTCCAATGGTGGCGACTACAATATGAAGTCCGAAATGCTGATCTTGCGCGACAACGTTCATCTGTTTTCGTCGGCTGGCAACGAAGTGCGTCTGAGCGAAGCCGCGATCGATGTCCATAAAGGCACCGTGCACTCGGACAAGCCGGTATGGGTGAAGCTGACTAACGCCGTGATCAATGCCAAACGGCTGGAAGTCCTCGACAGCGGCGCCATCATTCGTTTCAGCGGCGGCGTGGTGATGACCGTTCATCCCGACCAAATAGCTGCGCAGGCCGAGGACCGATGATGCGCTCGCTCGGCAGTTGGATGGTGATGGTGGCGTTGGCCGCACCGGTCGCGGCGGCGGCGCAGCCGCGCAACGGCGTCAACAGTCCCGGCCTCCTGCAAGAGCAGAACCAGGACCAGCCGATTCAGATCGACGCCGCGACGCTTGAGGTCCACGACAAGGAAAAGATGGCGACGTTTTCCGGCGATGTGCAGGTGGTGCAGGGCGACACCACGATCAAGTGTCAGTCGCTTGTCGTGTTTTACGGTGGCGAGCGCCCGGCGTCGGGGCGGGCGGTCGCGGCAGCGCCGCCGCAGGCGCAACCGGGCGCCAAGTCCGGGCCGGGGGCGACGCTACCGAAAGGCGCCAACGACATTCGCAGGATCGAGGCGCGCGGCGGTGTCACGGTCATTTCCAAGGACCAGAATGCCAGCGGCGATTTGGGCGTTTACGACCTGCGGAAAAAGACCATCACCCTGACTGGAAACGTCGTGGTCAGTCAGGGCAAGAATGTGCTGCACGGTGACCGGGTCGTGGTCGATACGGTCACCGGAAATGCCCATTTTGAATCGAACTCATCCGGCCCGAGCCGCGTGCGAGCGCTGATCCAGCCGGGCAAGGGCGGCAACGGCTCTCCCGCGAACATCATGACCATCGGGCCGGGCCGGCAGAATTAGGGCCGGCTGCCGCAGCATCGCATCGCGAAATCGGATAAAGTCCTCGGCTACGGCGCTATTCGCCGACGATTCGACTTGACCCTTGAGAAGGCTCGCCGGTGCCCGACCTGTTTGCATATTTTCGCCGGCGCCGGCGGCCGCTGCGCCAACCGGTTGCGGCGGCCGAAGAGCCGATCGATCTCGCCAATATGGGCGGCGCGATCAACGGCACCTATCTCGATATCGCAAGCCTGCCGACGGTCGAGCAGAAAGCGCGCAGCCGGCCGCCGCCCCGGCAGCGTCCACCGACGCCCGGAAATATCGCGCCGGCGCCGGGAAATGTCGCGCCGGCGCCGCCAAGGCCGCGCCGCAGTGCGGAAGGCAATGGCTCCGTGCCGCCGGATCGCAAGGGCGTGTTGTCCGTGCACGGCGTGGAGAAGAGTTTCGTCGGCCGCAAGGTGGTGAAGGGCGTCAGTTTCTATGTGCGCAAGGGCGAAGCGGTCGGGCTGCTCGGCCCGAACGGCGCCGGCAAGACCACCGTCTTCTACATAGTGACCGGACTGATCAAGGCCGACAAAGGCCGTGTCGAACTCGACGGCCATAACGTCACGGCGCTGCCGATGTATCAGCGAGCGCGCCTCGGCATCGGCTATTTGCCGCAAGAAGCCTCGATCTTCCGCGGCTTGACCGTCGAGCAGAACATCCGCGCCGTGCTGGAAGTCGTCGAGCCCGATGCGCGGCGCCGCGAGCGCGACCTCGATGGATTGCTGGAGGAGTTCAACATCACGCGACTGCGCAAAACGCCGGCGATTGCGCTCTCCGGTGGTGAACGCCGCCGCGTCGAGATCGCCCGGTCGCTGGCGACGCGGCCGAACTACATGCTGCTCGACGAGCCGTTCGCCGGCATCGACCCGATCGCCGTCGGCGACATCCAGTCGCTGGTGCGCCACCTGACCAACCGCGGCATTGGTGTGCTGATCACCGACCACAATGTGCGCGAGACGCTCGGCCTGACCGACCGCGCTTACATCATCTATTCCGGCGAAGTGCTGATGGAGGGCCGCGCCGACGATATCGTCAACAATCCGGACGTACGTCGGCTCTATCTGGGCGAGCAATTCCAGCTTTGAGCTTTGCGCAATTCGGTTGACGACAGCGCAGCCGAACTGCTTTAGAATTCCACAAGCAAGAATCGGACCACTTCGCCGGGTAGCAATGGCCCTTACGCAACGGCTCCAGCTTCGCCAGAGCCAAGCGCTGGTGATGACGCCGCAGTTGATGCAGGCGATCAAACTCCTGCAGCTCTCCAACCTGGATTTGGTGGCGTATGTGGAGGCCGAAATCGAACGCAATCCGCTGCTCGATCGCAGCGCCGAAGACGACGGCGCTCCCGCTTTGGCGGAAGGCGCGGCACTGGCCGCGGGCCCGAACGCGGACGCCGAGGGCTGGGGCGGCGCGAACGCGAGCCCGCCCAGCGCGGCGCCGGAGGAGCCGCTCGATACCCGCGTTGAGGACAGCTTTCCCGACCATGCCGAGGCTAGCCCGCCGCGCGGCGCCGCCGAAGGTCCGGCCGGATATTCGGAATGGGCCGGTGTCGGCGCCGGCGGCCGCGACGACGGCGATTACAATCTCGAAGCGTTCGTTCCGGCCGAAACCACGCTCGCCGATTGGCTGCGCGATCAGCTTACGCTTGCCGTCACCAGCCCGCCGCGACGGATGATCGGGCAATACCTGATCGATCTCGTCGACGAAGCCGGCTATCTGAGCGTCGATCTTGAAGCGACGGCGGAAAAGCTCGGCGCCAATGCCGGCGAGATCGAAGCCGTGCTCGGCATTTTGCAGGGCTTCGATCCGCCGGGCATCTGCGCGCGCGACCTTGCCGAATGCCTGACGCTTCAGCTCAAGGAACGCGACCGCTTCGACCCGGCGATGCAGGCATTGATCGCACGCCTCGACCTTTTGGCCCGGCGCGACTTCGCGGCATTGAAAAAAATTTGCGGGGTCGGCGACGAGGATATCGCCGACATGATCGCCGAGATTCGCAACCTCAATCCGAAGCCCGGCCTCGCCTTTGGTTCGGCCATCGTGCAGCCGATCGTGCCGGATGTTTTCGTCCGGTCCGGCCCCGACGGCGGTTGGATCGTCGAGCTCAATACCGACACTTTGCCGAAAGTGCTGGTCAATCAGACCTATTATGCCGAAGTTTCGGCCACGGCGAAAAGCGATACCGACAAATCATATCTCGCCGATCGCCTGCAAAGCGCGACCTGGCTGGTCCGCGCCCTCGACCAACGCGCCCGCACCATCCTCAAGGTCGCCAACGAGATCGTGCGCCAGCAGGACGGTTTCTTCGCCCGCGGCGTCGAGCATTTGCGCCCGCTTAACTTAAAGACCGTCGCCGAAGCGATCAGCATGCACGAGTCGACGGTATCCCGCGTCACCGCCAACAAATACATGGCAACCAGCCGCGGCATTTTCGAACTCAAATATTTTTTCACGTCGGCGATCGCCGCCGCGCACGGCGGCGAGGCGCACTCCGCGGAGGCGGTGCGTCACCGCATCAAGCAATTGGTCGACGCCGAAGCGGCGGCCGACGTTTTGTCCGACGACGCGATTGTCGACAAGCTGCGCGAAGCGGGCATCGACATCGCTCGGCGCACGGTCGCCAAATACCGCGAGGCGATGCGCATTCCATCATCGGTGCAACGCCGGCGCGAGAAGCAGGCTGCGGCAGTTAGGTAGTTTTGCGTTCCCGGCGTTGACTCCACGGCTGCCAATACCTAGCTCGAGTCATAGGGTTATCGATCCGCGCCGACTGGCCAGGATTGAGGGCTGAAGGCGCGGGCTGAAAAACACGATCGGCGCGATCGTGCGCTACCCGGTGCTTGGAGGCTGCCATGTCATTTCGCGTTTCAGGAAAAAATCTCGACGTCGGCGAGGCGCTGCGTGAACGCATCAATGTGCGGATCGGCGACGCGCTGACCAAGTATTTCGACGGCGGATATTCCGGACATGTGACGGTTGGGCGCGAGGGCTCTGGTTTTCGCACCGAATGTGCGATCCACCTCGATTCCAAGGTTACGTTGCGCGCCGAGGCGTGTGCGCCGGACGCTTATGCGAGCGCCGACCAGGCGGCGTTGCGGGTGCAAAAGCGGCTGCGCCGCTATCATCGCCGGCTGAAGGATCATCGGCCGGAATTGGCCGTTCGAAATGGCGAAAAATTCAGCACATAATGCCCTTCAATATGCCATCCACCCGATGGAACCGTTGCGCCTCGATGCCCATTGACGCGGTTGTCCACGCTCCTTAAGGTCCGCCGCCTTTCAGCGTGATCCGGGGAACGTGGAGACCGGCTTTCGGAAAGGACCACGCTTACATAAACGTCTGTCCGCAGGCCTCGTTGCCCAGGTTCTCAACTCATGCCGCTCACCGATTTGGTCGCCCCTAACGCGATCCTTCCGGCGCTTAAGGTCAATAACAAGAAACAGGTGCTGCATGAGCTTGCGGCACGCGCGGCTACGCTCACCGGTCAGAACGAACGTGCGATTTTTGAAATTCTCATGCAGCGGGAAAAGCTCGGCTCGACCGCCGTCGGTAACGGCATCGCCATTCCGCACGGTAAAATGCCGAATCTCACCCGGCTGTTCGGATTGTTCGCGCGGCTCGACCGGGCGGTCGATTTCGAAGCGCTCGACGGCCAGCCGGTGGATTTGCTGTTTCTGCTGCTGGCGCCGGAGCACGCCGGTGCCGACCACCTTAAAGCACTGGCGCGGGTGGCGCGTCTGCTGCGCGACGCCAGCGTCACGCACAAGCTGCGCGCCTCGCGAGATGCCGAAGCGCTGTACGTAGTGCTGGCCATGCCGTCGGCGAGCGCCGCCTAGCGGCGGCAGGTATCAGGACTCAGAAAAAAGGCCGCGAGTTTGTCGCGGCCTTTTGATTTTCTGATCCTCGGTTATTGATCTCCGATCAGTGCACGCTCACCATTTTGAGCTGCTGGCTGGCGGCGTTGGCGACTGCCGCCTCGCGGCTGTCGGTCAGCATGATCGGCACGCCGTCGGCGCCGTGCAGCGCGAATAGCTGCAGTCCGGGCTCGATGTCCGGCACCTGCGGAAATAGCGCGCGCACCTCCTCGGAGCGGATCGTCTTCACATAGGCGATCTCGCCGTCGCCGAGATGCGCGAACGCTTCAGGCGTCATTTCGATTTCAACGGTTTCATTACGGCTCAAATCCACTGGCATGGCCGTCAACTCCTATTGCTTACAACGCAAGCGCGGCACGTTCGTTTCCATCACTCGGTTTCCGTGATGCAGATCGATTTCACAATCCGTTCCGGCTGCGGCCGCACCAGATCGATCGAAAGCAGTCCGTTTTTCAGGTCGGCGCTGAGTACTTCCATTCCCTCCGCCAGCACGAAACTACGCTGGAATTGGCGCGCGGCGATGCCGCGATGCAGATATTGCCGGCTCTTGTCGTCGTGCTGGCGGCCGCGGATCACGAGCTGGCTTTCTTCCAGCGTGACGTCGAGCTGGTCGCGGGTAAATCCGGCAACGGCCAGCGTGATGCGCAGGCGCGCCGGGCTAGCCTCGTCGCGCGCAACACGTTCGATGTTGTAGGGCGGATAACCGTCGGCGGCTTTGGCGACCCGATCGAGCGCACGCTCAATCTCATCGAAGCCGAGCAGAAACGGACTCGAAAGCGGCGACATCCTCGACATGACTGCAAAGTCCTTTGCCAAGCGACTTTGTGGAGCCCTTGCGGCACTCCGGAAAGGGTGCGCCGGAAAAGTGGATTTCCGGTTTCCTTTGCTATCCATATGGCGTTGCTGGATAAGCGCCGCAAGCCGGCTGTCACGGCCACTTCAGCGGGCCCGGCAGCGCCCGCTCGGCTTCCGCCACCAGCTGCGCTTCGTGGCGGCTGACGAAAATGGCGCCGATGGCGATCACGACCACGGTGGCGATGCCAATGACGATCACCAGCGGGCCGGCCAAGCGCTCGATCTCGCGTCCGAACATGTAGGCGGCAACGCCGAAGAAGATCGCCCATGCCGTTGCGCCGACGACATTCGCCACCATGAACTGGCGCCACGGCATGCGGTTGGCGCCGGCAAGGATGCCGGCCAGCGCGCGCAAGAACGGCACGAACCGGGCGATGATGATGATTTTGCCGCCATGGCGCAGAAACAGATACTCGCCGAGCTTGATGCGGCCTTCGGTGATGCGCAGATAGCTGCCATACTTCAGCAGCAGCCAGTAACCGAACTCGCGGCCGATGAGATACCCCAGCATCTGGCCGACGATCGCGGCGCTGGCCGCGGTAACGATGACCCAGACGATGTTGAGATCGTGTTTGGTGCCGGCAAAAATCGCCGCCAATATCAGCGCCGATTCGCCGGGAACCGGCAGGCCGATGCTTTCAAGGCCGACCACGCCGGCGACCACGGCGAGGCCATACACATGAACGAGATGGGCAATTGAGGGCATGGCGGCGGATTTAAACGAACCTATGAAAGCACGGTGGTGCCGGGGGCCGATCCTTATAGCCGAAATTTGCGGATGGCGAGTGCGCGGGAAGGCCGCAATGGTCCCAGCGGCGATTTGCCGTTAAAATCTGGTCTGACGCCGTTGGTGGGGATCAAGACTGCAATGCCAAAGGGCAATCGCTGGCGGGCCTTCGGACTTCTCGGTGTGCTGCTGCTGGTCGCCGCCTGCGCGCACCATCATCAGATCAGTGACGATTCCGACGCCGGGGCCGACGATCCGGCCAATGTTTTGCCGGCCCGATACAAGCCCGACATTCTCGGGGCCATGCACGCGTACCTGAACGATCCGACCGGTATCCGCGACGCCGGCATCGCCGAGCCGGCGCTCAAAAGCGTGGGCAACGGCCGGCGCTACGTGGTGTGCCTGCGGCTCAACGCCAGGCAAAAGGGCACCCATTATGCCGGGGTCGGGGAGATCGCGGCGGTGTTCCTGGCCGGCCGGTTCGATCACTTCGTCGATCCGGCCAAGGACGCGTGCGCCGGCGCAACATATGTGCCGTTTCCGGAGCTGGAAAAGCTGCCGCGTTAGAGCATGATCCGGGAAAGTGGATGCCGGTTTCCCGAAAAGATCATGCGCCAGCAAAAGAGCATGATCCGAAAGAGGGGCTGGCTTCGGGCCGGGGTTTGAGCTGAAATTGCCGGTGTACGCCTGAAACCGGCAACGAAATTTGCAACGCAAGAGGGCGGCAATGACTGTTGCGCGAATGGCGGTGTGCGCCGCCGTGCTGATGGTGCTGTCGGCGCCAGCGACGCAACTGGCGCGAGCGGCGCCGGCTTTGGCCACCAACAACGTCAATCTGCGGCAGGGGCCGGGAACGAACTTCCCGGTTGTCTCCACCATCCCTGCCGGTAGCCAGGTCGAGATCAGCGGCTGCTCCGGTCAATGGTGCGCCGTGGTATGGCAGGGCCAGACCGGCTACTCGATCGCCACCAGTTTCGACCAGGGCGGCCCCAATGGCGCGGAGGGGGCTCC
>DATKRE010000006.1:0-40237 GCA_035532335.1 Xanthobacteraceae bacterium
CGGCGCGCGCGGCATTCTCATCGCTGGCTCCGCCGCGGCCGGATATGCCGATGATCGGCGTGCGCCCCGCGGCGCCTGAAAGCGCGCGGATGCGGCGGGTCGCCTCCAGGCCATCGATCCCCGTCAAAGTGATGTCCATCAGTACGATGTCATAGCCGCGCGCGACCGCCGCGACCGCCTCCTCGCCCGAATTGACAAAATCGGCGCGGTGGCCGATTTCGCCGAGAATGGTGTTGAGGATGACGCGGCCATACGGATTGTCCTCAGCGCAGAGGATGGCAAGCGGCCGCGCCGACGGCCTGTGCTGCGGTACCGCGGCAGGTCCGGTCGCTGCGTTGCGGCCGATCGGCAGCGCCGCCGAAAAGCGGAAGCTCGAACCGCGTCCCGGCGCGCTGGTCACGATCAGATCGCCGCCCATCCGTTTTGCCAGCGCCTTGACCACCGCCAGCCCGAGGCCTGAGCCGCCATAACGTCGCGCGATATCGGCGTTCGCCTGCGCGAACGGCCGAAACAGGCGTTTGATCTCGACGGCCTTAAGCCCGATGCCGGTGTCGGTGATCGTGAAAACGAGGCGGACGGCGCCGCGCGCAAGGCGTTTGGCTTGCACGTCAAGCTGCACGCTGCCGCGTTCGGTGAACTTCACCGCATTGTCGATGAGATTCTCGATCGCGGCGCGAAGCCGCACGGTGTCGCCTTTAAGCAACTCGGGAATATCGTCGGCAACCGTCACCGTCGCGCGCAGACCCTTGGTTTCCGCACGCGCCGTCAGCGAATCCGCCAGCGCCGCGATCAGGCGGCGCGGCGCGAAGACCTCCTGGCGGAGCTTGAATGCGCCGGCGCCCGCCTTGGCTGCATCGATCATCAGCGTGGTGAGCGAGGCAAGATGTTCGGCGCTGTCCTTGATCTCAAGCGCCCATTGCCGCTCGCGTTCGCCGAGACTGGAACTCGCCAGCAATTCGCCGAGCGCCAGAACTCCGGTCAGCGCGGTACGGATGTCGTGCGCGTAGGCAACGAGCGACGCCTCGGTGGCGCGCGGCGAAGGCGCGGATACCCGCCGCTTCGTTGCGCGCCGCGACGGCTTCGCGGCGGATTTTCTTTTCGATCTCAGTCGCGCCATGGCAGCCCCTGGGGCGCAGACCGTTTATGGCACGGAGCGGATGAAATGTTCAGCGTCCTAACCCGACCAGGCGGCGGATATCCACCGCCGTCGCGCCGCCGGCGCGCAGCTCGCGCAGGCTCGTCGCCAGGGTGGCCTTCGACAGCTTGCGGCCGCCGGCGTCGAGAATGAGCTTGTGGTGATGGTAGGCCGGCTCGGGCAGGCCGAGCAGCGTCTGTAATAGCCGATGGATGCCGGTCGACCAGAACAGGTCCTGCCCGCGCACCACATCGGTCACGCCTTGCAGCGCATCATCGACCACAACCGCGAGGTGATAACTGGTCGGCACGTCTTTGCGGCCAAGCACGACGTCGCCCCACATTCGCGGGGCCGCCGCGACCAGACCGGACTGGCCCTGCGGACCGGCGCCGGTCTCGGTCCAGGTCAGCACACCGGCCCGCGCGACCGCCGCGTCCATCGCCAGCCGTAGTGCGAACGCATCGCCGGCGCGGCGGCGGCGCTCACGCTCGGCCGACGGAAGCTTGCGCGCATTGCCGGGATAGAGCGGCACGCCGTCCGGATCGCGCGGCCAGCCGCCTTTACTGTCGCGCGCGGCGACCAGCGCGGCGATTTCGCTGCGGCTCTCGAAGCTCGGATAGACCAGTCCGGCGGCTTCCAGCTTGTTAAGCGTCGCCTGATAATCGTCGAAATGCCCGCTCTGCCGCCTGACCTCCGCCTCCCAGGTCACACCGAGCCAGTGCAAATCCTCGAAGATTGCCGCTTCGTATTCCGGCCGGCAGCGCGTGGCGTCGATATCCTCGATGCGAAGCAGGAGCCGCCCGCCCAATTCGCGCGCCATGTCCTGGTTGAGCAGCACCGAGTATGCGTGCCCGAGATGCAGATACCCATTCGGACTGGGCGCGAAGCGTAGGATCCGGGTGTGCATTGGCTTACTACTGGTCACAATCAAGGTTGACGGCTCCGGTGCGGCGATCAATCAGATAGTGACAATGGCCCGACCTCATATCCATAGCGAAGCCGACCTCGATCTTGCGTTGAGCGCGCTTGGTGAAGCCGATCCGCGCTTCACCGCGCTGTTGGCCAAGACCGGACGGCCGCCGCTGCGGCGGCGCGAGGATGGTTTCGCCGCACTTGCCGCCATTATTGTGGCGCAGCAACTTTCGACCGCGAGCGCGAACGCGATCTGGGGCCGGCTTGCCGCCGCCTTCGATCCGTTCGAGCCGGAAGCGATTTTGCGCGCACGTCCGGTACGGCTGGCGCGGCTCGGATTGTCCGCGCCGAAAATCCGCGCGCTCAAGGCGATCGCGCGGGCGGTGAAGCGCGGCGAGCTTGCGCTTACCGGACTTGCCGAACTTGCCGCCGAAGAGGCGCATGCGGCGCTGACCGCCATCCACGGTATCGGCCCCTGGACCGCCGACATTTATTTGCTGTCCTGCCTCGGTCACGGCGATGCCTGGCCGGCGGGCGATCTGGCCTTGCAGGAAGCCGCGCGGGTCGCGTTTGCGCTGCCGGCGCGGCCGACCGCGAAAGAAATGCTGGTACTAGCCGAAGCGTGGCGGCCGTGGCGGGCGGTAGCGGCGCGAATCCTGTGGAGCTATTACCGTGCCGCGGCAGCGGTCGCCAAAGCTTCAAGCAAGGCTGCGACTAAGGCCAAGGGCTCGACTAAGGCCAAGGTTGCGACCAAGCCCGCGGCGCGTTTGCCAAAACGCGGCAAGCGCCAAACAGCCGGCAAGCGCAAGCGGCGCGCCATTCGTTGACAACGGCTCGGCCCTGTCCATATGCTGCTTGAGTCTTCGCGAATAAGGAAGCCGGTGAGATTCCGGCGCGGTCGCGCCACTGTATTCGGTCGCTGAGTTTCTTCGAGCCGAAAGCCAGACCCTCTTCGCGAACGGCGAACACTCTAACGGGACGCGCAATCCCAGGAGGACGAGATGGCCAGCACGATCTACGCACCCACACTTCCCGTTACCACCATACCGCTACGCGAATGGCTGCCTTGGGCGATTTTCGCCGGGCTGATCCTGTTGTTGGCGATCTATTTCGTCGGCGCGGAAGAAGGCGCGACGTCGCTGATCAGCGGCATGTACGTGCACGAATTCGTGCATGATGGACGGCACCTGCTCGGCTTTCCCTGTCACTGACGACTGACGGGAGCAACCCATGGTCAGGACGTTTCTCGTCCGCGGCATGCTCGTCGGCATTGTCGCGGGACTGCTCTCCTTCGGTTTTTTGAAAGTCTACGGCGAGCCGCAAGTCGATAGCGCCATCGCTTTTGAGTCGCAGATGGACGAAGCGAAAGCCGAGGCCGAAAAGGCCAAAGGCATGGCGATGCCCGCTGAAGAGCCCGAACTTGTCAGCCGGCCGGTGCAAGCCGGCCTCGGCCTGTTCGTCGCGGTCATGGTCTATAGCGCCGCGTTCGGCGGCCTGTTCGGTCTCGCATTCGCCTTCGCCCAAGGCCGCATGCCCGGTGACTTCAGTCCGCAGGCGTTAGCGGCAGTGCTGGCCATGGTCGGCTTCATTGCGCTTTATCTGGTGCCAAACCTGAAATACCCGGCCAATCCACCCTCGATCGGCAATCCGGAAACCATCGGCATGCGGACCGCGCTGTACTTCGGCATGATCGGCATTTCGCTCGCCGCCATGGTGGGAGCAATCAATTTCAAGCGCATGCTGGCTGCGCGCTACGGCCAATGGAATGCGACGCTGATGGTGGCGGCGTATTACATCGTCGTGGTGATCGCCGCCGGCCTGCTATTGCCCGCTGTCAACGAAGTGCCGGAACGGTTTCCAGCCGTGGTATTGTGGAATTTCCGTGTCGCTTCGCTCGGGGCCCAACTCATTCTGTGGGCGACGCTCGGTCTGCTGTTCGGCGCGTTGACGCAGCGCGCGTACGCCAACGGCAGACTGCGTACCTAGTGGTCCATTCTAACATTCGCATGCGAGCCCGCCGAAATTGGATGCGAATGTTAGAATCGGACCACTAGTAATGACCGCACGGCTCATTCTGATCTGCCACGCATCGACCGACGCCGTGCGCCAGCCCGCCTTTCCCATCGACGAACCTCTCGACGACATCGGCCGGCGGGACGCGGCGGCGGCGGCCGGATCGCTCCCGCACGCCGACCAGACCTGGGCGAGTCCGGAGTTGCGGACACGCCAAACGGCACAGGAACTCGGACTGGACGCTGCCGTGCAACCGTCGCTGCGCGATTGCGACTACGGCGCCTGGCGCGGCTGCAAATTCGACGATGTGCAAGCGCGCGAGCCCGATGCCGTCGCCGCCTGGCTGCGCGATCCGGCAGCAGCGCCACACGGCGGCGAATCGATCCTCGCTCTCATGCAACGCGTCGCCGCCTGGCTTGCCGCAGAGCACGGGCACCATCGACAGTCGATCGTCGTCACCCATGCGACGATCATCCGTGCCGCCGTCGTTCATGCAATCGACGCAACGCCGCAATCGTTCTGGCGGATCGATATTGCGCCGCTGTCGGTCACCCGCCTGAGCGGCACGCAGGGACGGTGGAATCTTGCATCGGCCGGTTGTCCCCTTAACGGCTAAGGTCATGGCCGGAATTCCGCTTCACTCATGGATCGGGCACCGAACTTTGCGATCGCGCGTCAATGAAGTGAAAAGCGAATCGGCACCGTCAGGTCGATTCGTGCCTGCGGCATGCTCGCAGGAAACGGCGGCAGGGCTTGAACCGTCGCAGCAATCGCGAACAAAGCCGCAATACATGACGCGAAGTGTGGCCGCATGCTTCCTCTCCACATGGCTAGTCGCTCCCTCAAATCTTTTTCGATATGCCCATGAAGAAGCCGCGGCGCGGACCGTATTGCGGTGCGAACACGCCGATGCCGCTGCCGTCGCGGATCTGGTAAACGGTGTCGAACAGGTTGACGATGTCGAAGCGCACCGTCACCGGCTTTGGATCGTTCGGCAGCAAAAATTCGCGGGCGATCCCGATATTGAACTGTGTGTAAGGCGGCACGGTGGAGATATTGGCGTCACCATCACGCAATCCGCTGCCGTAGATCATGTCGGCGCTAAGCTTCGTGCCGCACCACCACGACACGCGGCCGCCTGGCAGGTCGCTGAAGGTCTCAGTCGCATAAGCGGGCCGTCCGCAGAACTGATAGGCGGCGCCGGCCGAGGCGGTGACCACCTGGGTGTGATCCGTGTAGATCCAATGGGTTTGGAGATACTGGAACTCGGTCATGCCGCCGAGGTCGGCGAGCGGCGTGTTGCCGAACAGATATTGGTTCGATACCGGGTTGGTCGCTTTCTCAGCGCCTACCGCAAGGTTGGCATAGGCCTGGAAATTGCCGCTGTGAAATTTGCCGCTGAGCTCGACGCCTTGGACGACTCCTTGCGCGTAATTGAAGGCGCTTAAGACATACGCTTGGCCGAACTGGCCGTTGTCGATCAGGTCGGTCGCGATCTTGTAGTAGGCGTCAACACCCAGATCGAGATCGGTGCAGTCCTTGGCCGCCGGGTTGCTACAGCCGAACGGAATATTCTGGTCGACGCCGACGTCGAAATAATGCGAGCGCTCCGGCAGCACGGGACTATTGCCTTGACCGGCCGACGCGGCGGCGGTGGTGCCATTGAACAATCCAATATTAGCCGGCGCAGCTTCGACCAGCACCGGCGGCGTGAAATAGCGCGCGTATCCAGCGTGGAAGGTCGTGAACTCGAACGGTTTGTAGACGAAATTGATGCGCGGACTGAGCTGATTGGCATTGACGAACTGCCACATCTGGTCGAAGCGCAGGCCAGCATCGATGGTGAACTGGTCGGTGATCTTCCATTCGTCCTGGGCATAGACGCCCGCGAGCCAGCCAAGCTTGGAAACGTCGTCAGTTATGAAGAAAGGTGATTCGTTGCCCGCAGCCCCGCCCGGTGGGGCCGTGGTCTCGACCAGAGAGCTGTTGCCGACAAAAGCCTGCTCGCCGCTGACGACGAAGCCCGCTCGCACCGTGTTCGCTGAATTTATCTTGTAGGAACCATCGGCCTGGATGCCGTTGGTATAGGATTGACGGGTCACGTTCGACGCGACGCCGTCGATCAGCAGGTCGCCAATCAGATCGGGCGTGAAGTTCAGTCGATTGTAGCGGGTGAAATAGGATAATTGCCCGTCGAACCCATTCTCGGATTTTTGCAGCGCCAACACGCCGTATTGAGTGAACTCGGTCTGGTTCTCGTTGAGCAGCGCCGAGTTGAAGTTGGTGACGCCGAACGCGCTGGTCAGGGCGGTCGGCTGGCCGGGATTGTTTGGAATTTGAAACGCGTTGTTGGCGGTGCCGGCAATCAGGCTAAGCCGCGTGGTCGGATCAACAAACGTCGACATGTAGGCGAAGCCGCGCTCCTGTTGCGAAAAGTCGTGGGTGGCATCGTAAGCCAGCGTCGGATTTTCGAGACCGAGATTGGTCTGCAAATAGCGGCCGCTGAAAAAATATTGCACGCCCGGAAAACAATCAGCGCCGGGCAAGGTGTGCGTTCCGGCAGCGGGCGCGGCGGACGGACAGGTGCTGCCGAAAGTGCCGCCATAGTCGAAGTAAGGCGTAAACGTGCCGTGGCTGCCACCGTAGACTCCGACCGTGCCGCTATTGTTGAACAGATCGGTCCGGGTCGTGATGTCAACCAGTCCCACCGTGCGCATGCCGAACTCGGCCGGTAGTGCGCCGGTGATCAATGCGATGCTGCCGATATAGTCGGCATCGAAAATGCTGCCGAAGCCGGTGACGCCATCGGGCAGCATGACCCCGTTGATGCGAAACTGAACATTGGCGTGATCGTTTCGCACGTGCAGGAGGCCGCTCGCCGCGGAATCCTGCGAAACGCCGGGCGCCTGCAGCAGGATTTTCTCGACCGGCGCGTTCGCGCCCTGCGGGAGGATTTCGATAGTATCGTGACTGAGCGCGTCGGATGCCGTTCCGATGGTGGTGTAAAGGCCGCTGCGCGCCTGGTCGAATGAATTCGCCTTGGCGTTGAGCTGTTGCGCTGGCGTCGCCGGAATGACGACCACCGGCGGTCGCACGCGGGCGTGCCGCGGTTTCGGTTTTTGCTTCGACGCGCTAACCACCACCTCGGGCAGTTGGGTCTGCGCGCGGGTCGTTTTTTCAGCGCCGACAACAAGGAGGGCACAACAGCCGAACAGATAGCCGCCGCGCACCCAGCGCGCGCGGGCACGACGAATAGCCATGACGCTTACCTGCGAATGAGTGAATGATGAATGATGGATGGCAACCGGCTGAACGGCGGCGTCCACGCGCGGCGTAAACCGCCGTAACTTCAGCTATTGCTGCAGGTCAGGCGCGTGGCGGAGCGCGCGACTGAAACGGCTGTCGCTGTGCCGCGACAATAATGGCCGTTGGCGCACGGTCGATGTGTTCGATCGCGTGCGAGGCAAACTGAGCCGGCAACGCCGGCGGCTGCGGCACGAAAGAATTGGCGACGAGGAAGATGGTCGCGCAGATCGCACAATAACCGTCCCCGTCATTGTCGCCGGGCTGCTGGGCGGGCAGCGGCTGCACTTGGGCTTTGAAGCCCGTGATCTTGGTTTGCGGATAAGCGCCGTGAATGCCGTCGAAATGGACGTGCCCGAACGAGACGGCCATTTGCAGGGCCAGCGCAAACAACGCGCCCCACGTGCCGAATCCTCGCTGGAAAAAGAGCGATCGCATCTGTTTGGCCGGTCGGGACTGTAACGTTATTGCGCTGCAAGCGGCAAGGGCTTGGTCTTTCCGTTATTACCGATAGCCCGAGTGATTTCACTAAGCCGCCGGTTGCGCCGTCCTTCAATTATCCATTTCTACTTCCGGCAGCTGGCGACTGCTGGCTCGGAGCCAAATGATGTCGGCTTACGAGACCAAAGCAAAACATGTTTTAAATTGCACTGCGTTGCGTAAACGGGATCGAACGTGATCCATTGTGAGAATCCCCGGGGTGGTAACAGATATCGTCCCGTCTCGCCGCCCCTTGCTCTGGTTTGTTGTCCAACAAGTCTTCTATGACGACGCGACGCGCAATCGTTCTGGCGCATCGATATTGCGCCGCTGTCGGGCACCCGCCTGAGCGGCACGCAGGGACGGTGGAATCTTGCATCGGCCGGTTGTCCCCTTAATGGCTAAGGTCATGACCGGAATTCCGCTTCGATCGCTCACCGTCAGCTACTTTCGATCTACTTTAATTCTAAAACATAATCGTTGACGGGATTCCGGCGCCGCTGTTTGTTGCCAATGGGCTGATTCGGTGGACGTGGGCAATGTCCAACGGTTTTACGAAATCGTCCTTTGCATGGCTTTCGGATGCGGCCGCTGCAACGCCGAGTGGCGATCTTTCGCGGACTTCCGCTGTGGTGACAAGACGTAGTGTCACACGAACGGAGGCCGCCATGGCTGCTCTGAGACGGATTCTATCCAACAATTCCAATGTGACGACACGACGCGCAATCGGCGCGCTTTGCGCGACAATGATGATCGCAACGGCAGGCAGCGCATCGGCCGACGCGCTCATTTCAATCAATGCGCTGTCGTTGGGCGGGCCGGGCTATAACTGGACCGGCTGGTATGTCGGCGGCCACATCGGCGGCGCGTTCGGCACGTCGAACTGGTCGACACCGGGCGCCTCGGGATCGGCGACCATCTACCAGACCATTAACACCTTCGATGAAGCCGGAAGTTTCGTTGGCGGCTTCCAGGGCGGCTACAATTATCTTTTGCTAAACCGTGTTCTCATCGGCGGCGAAGCCGACTTCACGTTCCCTAACTTCCCGAGCACGATGGGGCTGAGCACCGGACCGAACTTCAATTTCACCTCGGCCGGCGTCCCAATGAATTTCAACGAAGCGATGCTGTCATCAGGCACACTGCGCGGCAGGATCGGCTATGCCCCCGGACACTGGCTTTTCTACGCGACCGGTGGTTTCGCCTGGATGTACAGCCAGCAGACGCTAACGAATCTGACCCCCGGCGCAACCGAAGCGCCGTTGGTCTGGCGGCTGGGCTGGACGGTCGGCGGCGGCGTCGAAACGCCGATCGCACCGCACTGGACCGCCAAACTGGAATATCTGTTCTCTGATTATGGCCGACAGACTTATCCGTTCGCCGGCGGTGCGCAGCCGTTCACGTCCGATTTCCTGCTCCAGCAAGTTCGCGCCGGTGTGAACTACCAGTTCAACAACCTCGAGCCCCTGAGCCGTCCGCTTGTCGGCAAGGCGCCGGCCGCGGTGAATCCCGACAACGTCAATTTCCACGGCCAGGGGACTCTCGTTTGGCAAGGCACGGCGCCATTCCACTCGCCAGCCGGATCCATGGGCGCCAACAGTCTGCAGCAGGCCGCCAACGGCCGCGAGACGATCGATGCGACGCTTTATGCCGGCTTGCGGCTGTGGCGCGGCGCCGAACTTTGGGTAAATCCCGAAGTCGACCAGGGCCACGGTCTTGCCGAAACGCACGGCGCAGCCGGATTTCCGAGCGGGGAAGCTTACAAGCTCGGCTCCAGTTACCCTTATGCGCGGGTGCAGCGTTATTTTGTCAAACAGACCATCGACCTCGGCGGCGAAACGCAGAAGGTCGACGCCGACGTCAATCAGTTCGCCGGCTCGCAAACCGCCAACCGGCTGGTGCTTTGGGTCGGCAAATTCTCCGTCGCCGACGTATTCGACACCAACAAATACGCCAACAACCCGAAAACGGACTTCCTCAACTGGTCACTGATCAACGCCGGCACGTTCGATTATGCCGGCGATGCCTGGGGCTACTCCTATGGGGCGGCAGCCGAATGGTACCAAGGCATCTTTGCGTTTCGCACCGGCGTGTTCGACATGTCGGCGGTCCCCGCCGAAGCCAGCAGTGCGCTTGCGGACCCTATTACCGCCAACGCCTACGGGCTCGACGAGGGTTTCAACCAGCAGCAATTTCTCGCCGAACTTGAAGAGCGCCATGCGTTGTGGGGACAGCCCGGCAAGCTCAAAATCACCGGCTTCGTTATCCACGGCCGGATGGGGAACTTCCAGGATGCGGTTGGCATTGCGGCAGCGGCGGCACCGGGCAGCGCCTTAAGCGATGTCAATAATGCGATCGTGGCGGATCGCATGTATCGCCTCCGACCGGGCGTGAGCCTCAATCTGGAACAACAGGTGAATGACTGGATGGGCGTGTTCGCCCGTGCCGGCTGGGCCGATGGCCAGGTCGAGCCTTGGGATTTCACCGACATCGATCGCACCGTGTCGGCTGGCGTCTCGATCAGCGGCAAGCAATGGGGCCGGCCCGACGATACGGTCGGCATTGCCGGCGTCGTCAACGGATTAGACCCCGCGCACCGAGCGTACTTTGCGGCCGGCGGCTTGGGCGTCATCGTCGGCGACGGTTCGTTGACCAATTACGGGCTGGAGCAGATCATCGAGGCTTACTACAGCTATGCGATTACGCAGTGGTTGAAGGTCGGCTTCGACTATCAGCTCATCGTCAACCCCGCCTACAACGCCGATCGCGGGCCGGTGAACGTTTTCGCCGGCCGCATCCATACTCAATTCTGATTCAAGAACAACCGATAGACGCCGCCCATAGACAGGTCGCCGCGCCCGTGGCTTAAGCAGCGTCATTGCGGCGGCGCGGCGTTTGGGCGCGATTGGGGCCGCGAAGGAGCATGCATGACGGCTGAACTCGATGGCCCGCGGCTGGCGCCGCTCTCCGGCACCCCGCGCCAACTTGTGGTGTTCCTGCATGGCTACGGCGCCGACGGCAACGACCTCATCGAACTCGGCCGCGTCTGGCAACCATTGCTGCCGCAAGCGGCGTTTGTCTCACCGCATGCGCCCGAGGCGTGCGCCCAGGCCCCGGTTGGCCGGCAATGGTTTGGGCTGACCTTTCGCGATCCCAACGAACGCTGGGTCGGCGTCAATAAGGCGGCCCCGGCGCTCGATCGCTTCATCGACGCGGAGCTCAAGCGCCAGAATGTGCCGCCCTCAGCGCTGGCCCTGGTCGGATTCAGCCAGGGCACCATGATGGCGCTGCACGTCGGCTTGCGCCGGGCGGTGCCGCCGGCGGCGGTCGTCGGTTATTCGGGATTGCTGGTGCTGCCGCCGGGCGACAATCCGGAAAGCGCAATCGCCGAGGTCAAGTCACGGCCACCGGTATTGCTGGTGCATGGCGATCAGGACGAACTCATTCCGGCCCAGGCCCTGCTAGCGGCGGCACAGGGGCTCGCGGCCTTCGGCGTGCCGACGCAATGGCATCTGTCCGCCGGCGTCGGCCACGGCATCGATCCCGAGGGACTGCGCCACGGCGGCGAATTCCTGACGCGCAGTTTTAAAAGCCGAGGCTGATACCGCCCCGCTTCATCAGCCGGGCGTCATTTGCCGACCACGATCCGACCGGTCATGTTCGGGTGAAATTTGCAGAAATAAGTCACCATTCCCGCGGTCTTGAGGACGACGCTCCTGGTCGTATTGATCGGGATCAAGACGTCCCAGGCGCCGTCACGCGCGGTCGCCGTATGGGCGATGAAATCTGAGTTGATCCATTCGATCGTATCGCCGACATGCGCCGTGACGTCCGCCGGCCTGAACGCAAGGTTCTCGATCTTGACTTGAATCACTTCGGCGCGCGCCTGTCCCGCCACAAGGGCGAGAAGGAGCGCGCCGAAAATCCGCACAGCCCTGCGGCGGTGCATCGTCGTCACCTTATTTCAATTCCGCCGCGACGTGCTCGGCGTGTTGCTCGTGGCCCTGAAAGATCTTCAGGCCGGTCTTCAGCAGATCCTTCAGCTCGGGATTGCTGGCGTCCGGAATAAGCGTGGTCTCCAGCGCGCCGTTGACGACTTTATGATAGGCGACCTCGTTGTCGATATAGGCCTTGTCGAAAGCTGCGCCGCTGAGCTTGGCGAGTTGCTCGCGCTTGTCGGCCGCCTGTTTGGTCAGCGCTTTGCTGGTGTCGTTGTCTTCCGGTTTGACACCAAGCTTTTTTACCAGTGCCAGCGCTTTGTCGTTCACCGCCTTGTGGTCTTGCTCCATGTTGGTGGCGAAAGCGCGAACGTCCTTGTTAGTGCTCTTCTGCAATGCCTGTTGGGCGGCTTCGATATCGAGCACCCCGGCCGTGTAGGCGATATGCGCGATCTGCGGATCGGTGGGCTTGCCTTGGGAACAGGCGATGCCGGACGCGAGCAACAACGCCGCGAACGCCCCGGTTATTCTGACGAACATCATCGGTGAATCTCCCTGTGACGGCTTTATTGCCGCCCTTTGCACCGCCATTGGATGCGGTCGTGGCGCAAAGGTTCCCGGGATTCACTGCCGCAGGCGAAGCCCCTCGATCACCGCATCGGCGATACGGTCGCAACGGGCTCCCTCAAACGGGAAAGTGTTCGTCAGCGTCGGTCCAAGTTTTTGCTCGAGATCGCTACGCAACAGAAGCCGCGCGCGGTGCAGCCTGGTTTTTACCGTCTCCGGCCGCAGCCCGAGAAGGTCCGCGGTTTCCTCGACGCTCATTTCTTCGACCAGCCGCGCGACCAGGACGATGCGGAAGGGTTCGGGCAGCGCGTCGATTGAGCGCTCCAGAATTTGACGAATTTCGCGCTGGGCCATGGTGCGTTCTGGATCTGGCTGAGAGGACCCGGAAGGGAATGGAATGATTTGCGCTTCGGCGGCGAGTTTTGTCCCGACGCTCGCCAAGTCCACTACCGGCCGCCGCCGGCGGAGGCGGCCATACGCCTCGTTGATGACAATGCGCGTCAACCAGGTGCTCAGACTGGATTCACCGCGAAACCCGGAAAGGCCGGTAAACGCCCGGACGTAGCTTTCCTGCACGACATCCTCGGCTTCGCCGTCGTCTTTCATGATCGAGCGGGCGAGGCGGAAGAGCCGGCGGCTATTCTGCCGCATGATCGCTCTCGCCGCGGTCTCGTCGCGGCGGCAAGCACGCGCGACAAGGTCCTGCTCGGCGGCAACGGATGCTCTGGTTATCTCTTGCAACGGTCCGCTCGCATTGATTTGCGCGCACATTAGATGTTGCCGGACGGCAAAGGTTCCCGAGCCGGTAAAGCTTCCCGCCGGAAGGTTACAAATTTAACACCGGCTGCGGCGCGGCGCTGCCCATAACCCCCGGGACGGGCTTCACAATCCTGTCACGGCTGCCTATAAACTATGATCCGAGGCCGCATTGCGGCATGCGAGTCGGTAGGAACGTCGTCTTGAACGTCCAGGTATCGCCATCCGGCTTTCCGGCGCTTGTGCTCAACGCGGATTTCCGTCCGTTGAGCTATTACCCGCTCTCGCTCTGGTCGTGGCAGGACGCCATCAAGGCGGTGTTTCTCGACCGGGTGAACATCGTCGCCAATTACGACCGTGCGGTGCACAGTCCCAGCCTCGAAATGAAGCTGCCGAGCGTGGTGTCGCTCAAGACTTTCGTAAAGCCCTCGACCCATCCGGCCTTTACCCGCTTCAACGTCTTCCTGCGCGACCGTTTCTCCTGCCAGTATTGCGGCACGCGCGACGACCTGACCTTCGATCATCTGCTGCCACGCTCGCGCGGCGGCCATACGGTGTGGGACAACGTCGTCGCCGCCTGCTCGCCGTGCAATCTGAAGAAGGGCAGCCTGACGACGGAAGAAGCAAAAATGTGGCCTTCGCAGCGGCCATTCCAGCCATCGGTGCAGCATTTGCACCGCAACGGGCGGCTGTTTCCGCCCAATTATCTGCACGACAGCTGGCTCGACTATCTCTACTGGGACACCGAACTCGATCCGTGATCGCCAGAAACTATTTTTCTTCGCAAAACGCCGGCAGGCGACGCGGTGAAGCGGCAGCAGCACGCTTGTGCGACGGCTTGATTCAGACCAATCTTGGCTGCGGCTACGTCACAACCGCACGCCGAAAAACGCTTCGGGTAGCATGCGCGTCCAAGGAGAGCGACAAATGAACAACGTGTCCCGGCAGGTCAGGAACTGGGGGTGGGTTGGCATCGCCATGGCGTTTACCGCCATGTGGTCGGTGCAAGCCTTTGCGGCCGACCTCAAGATTGCGCTGATCGCCGACAAGACCGGACCGCTCGAATTCTACGCCAAGCAGACGTCCGCCGGCTTTGCCATGGGCCTCGATTACGCGACCAACGGCACCATGATGGTTGCCGGGCGCAAGCTCGTCGTCATCGAGAAAGACAGCCAGACCCGGCCCGACGTCGGCCGCAATCTTTTGAACGAGGCCTATAACGATGACGGCGCCGAGATCGCGGTCGGCGGCACCAGCTCCGCGGTCGCGCTGGCGATGCTGCCGGTGGCCCAGGACAACAAAAAAATCTTCATCGTCGAACCGGCGGTCGCCGACTCGATCACCGGCGACAAATGGAACCGTTACATCTTCCGCACCGGCCGCAATTCGAGCCAGGACGCGGTGTCGAACGCACTCGCCATCGGCAAGCCGGGCACGGTGGTGGCGACCTTGGCGCAGGATTACGCATTCGGCCGCGACTTCGTCACCGCCTTCAAAACCGCACTGGCGCCGACCGGCGCCAAACTCGTTGACGAGGAATACGCGCCGCCGGCGACCACCGATTTTACCGCCCCCTACCAACGCATCTTCAACACCTTGGCCAAGGAGCAGGGCCATAAGGTAATCTTCCTCAATTGGGCCGGCGGAAATCCGATGGGCGCGCTCAAGGCGATGGACCCGGCGCGGTTGGATATCTCGGTCGCCACCGGCGGCAACATCCTGCCGGCGCTTGTCGCCTACAAGGATTTCCCCGGTCTCGAGGGCGCGGCCTATTACTATTATGACATCCCGAAGAATCCGGTGAACGACTGGCTGATCGCCGAAAACAAAAAGCGCTTCAACGGTTATCCGCCGGATTTCTTCACCTGCGGCGGATTCATCGCGGCTCAGGCCGTGGTCGAGGCGCTGAAAAAGACCAACGGTTCGACCGACCCCGAGAAGCTGATCGCCACCATGGAAGGCATGTCGTTCGAGTCTCCCAAGGGCACGGTGATGTTCCGCAAGGAAGATCACCAGCTGATGCAGCCGATGTACGCTTTCAAGATCAAGGTCGATCCGAAGGTCGTCTGGGCGATCCCCGAACTCACGCACGTCATCTCCATCGACGAGATGAAAATACCGATCACCAATCATCGGCAGTAGTTTCGCGGGCCTTGGGGGGTGCGGCGTGACGGATGATGTCCCTGCCCTGTCGACGCGCGATCTGACCATACGCTTTGGCGGTCAGATCGCCGTCAACGCGGTGACCTGCGCGTTTCACCGCGGCACGCTGACCGCGATCGTCGGCCCGAACGGCGCCGGCAAGACCACATTTTTCAACCTGATTTCCGGGCAGCTCCGCCCGACGCAAGGTAGCGTCAGCCTGTTCGGCAAGGACATCACCCGCATGGGCGCGCCGCATCGCACCCGGCTCGGGCTCGGGCGCGCGTTCCAGCTCATCAATCTCTATCCGAGCCTCACGGTGTTCGAGAATGTGCGGCTTGCGGTGCAATCGGTCGCGCAAATCCGCTTCGATTTTCTCAGCATCGCCGCGCGCGACACGCAGGTGCACCAACAAACCCAGCACTGGCTCGACCGGGTAAAGCTCGGGCCGCGCGCGAATCTGATCGCCGCGGCGCTATCGCATGGCGACCAGCGCAAGCTTGAAGTCGCGATCCTGCTGGCGCTGGAGCCGCAGGTGCTGATGTTCGATGAGCCGACTGCCGGCATGAGCCTCGACGAAATCCCGACCATCCTCGATCTGATTGAGGAGATTAAGCAGGAGACCCACAAGACCGTGCTCCTGGTCGAGCATCGCATGGACGTGGTGACACGGCTTGCCGACCGGATCATCGTGCTGCAGGACGGCATGCTGATCGCCGACGGCGCTCCGGCGGACGTGGTGGCGCTGCCGGTGGTGCAGCAGGCCTATCTCGGCGTGCAGCAGGACGCCGCGACGCGCGGTGAAGCTTTGCAATGACGGCCGGCGACGACGCCATATTGCGGCTCGAAGGCGTCCACACCGATATCGGCCGCTATCGCATCCTGCATGGGGTCGATCTGGTGGCGCGTCGCGGACGCGTCACCATGCTGCTGGGGAGAAACGGCGCCGGCAAGACCACGACGTTGCGCACCATCATGGGCCTGTGGCGGGCGCGCCAGGGCCGGATCATCTTCGACGGGCAATCGCTCGCCGCGCTGGAGACGCCGCATATCGCGCGGCTCGGCATTGCCTACGTCCCGGAAAACATGGGCATCTTCGGCAAGCTGACGGTGCGCGAGAACATGCTGCTTGCCACCGCCCCGCGCGGATTCGCGCAGCCCTATCTCGACCGCGTGCTCGACAGTTTTCCGATGCTCAAGGTTAAATGGGACTCGGCTGCGGGTTCGCTGTCCGGCGGACAAAAGCAGATGCTGGCGATTGCGCGCGCCATCATCGAGCAACGCCGGCTCCTGCTCATCGATGAGCCGACCAAGGGCTTGTCGCCCGCCATGGTGAGCCAGTTGGTCGGAGTGCTGCTTCGGCTGAAAGCCGAGCAGACCACCATTCTCCTGGTCGAGCAGAATTTCCACGTGGCGGAAGCGGTCGGCGACGACGTCGCGGTGATGGACGAGGGCCGCATCATCCACACCGGCGCGATGGCGGCGCTGGTTGCGGACAAGACCCTGCAGCACCGGCTGCTCGGGCTAAGCATGGCGGCGGCGGTATGAAAGAAAACTGGCGCGACCATCTGCGGCGCTGGGCGCCTTATGCGCTGACCCCGCTCATTATCGTGGTCGCCCTGCCGGCCATCGGCACCGGGCCGTGGCTGACATTGACCGTCGCCGGATTGACCATGGGCATTATGCTGTTCCTGGTGGCATCGGGCCTGACGCTCATCTTCGGCCTGATGGACGTACTCAATTTCGCCCATGCCGCCTTCGTCACGGTTGGGGCTTACGTCACGGTCACAGTGCTGCGGCCGCTCGTGGGCTGGACCTCGCAAACGTCGTTGACGCTCAATCTGCTTGCGCTGTTGGTGGCGCTGATCGCGGCGGCCGTCGCCAGTGGCGCACTCGGCTTCGTGTTCGAGCGGGTCATCATTCGTCGGGTTTATGGAGCGCCGCTCCGCCAGATTCTCATCACCATCGGCGCGCTCACGGTCATCGAACAACTGGTGATCGTGATCTGGGGACCCGAGGCGCTGGTGCTGCCGAAGCCGGCGAGTTTGCGCGGCAGCATCTTTATCGGCTCTTCCCCGATTGAGACCTATCGGCTGGCGGCGCTCGCGGTCGGGCTTGCCGTGGCGCTCGCCATGCATCTGTTTCTGCGGCGCACCCGGCTCGGCCTCGTCGTGCGCGCCGGCGTCGAGAACCGCGAGATGGTGCAGGCGCTCGGCTATCACATACGCCGGGTCTTCATCGGCGTGTTCATGGCCGGCACCGCGCTCGCCGGCATGGGCGGCATGATGTGGGGCCAGTACCAGGAGACGGTGAACAGCCAGATCGGCGACAGCATGACCATCCTGGTTTTCATCATTCTGATCATCGGCGGCCTGGGTTCGATCGGCGGCTGTTTCATCGGCGCGATCCTGGTCGGACTAACCACCAATTATGTCGGCTTCCTCGCGCCGAAAATGGCGCTGGGGTCCAACATTCTGCTGATGGCTATTATCCTGCTGTGGCAGCCACGCGGATTATTCCCGATGGCCGAGCACTGATATGGCGCTCGCGCAGCAATACGGCCGGCGGCCGAGGGGATGGTTGAGCTGGCTGGTCTCCGACGATCCGCCCGGCCGCATCGCCCTCAACATCGTCATGCTGGCGATCCTGCTGGCGCTTGTGTTCGCGCCTTTCCTGTTCCCCGGCACCAAAGCCTTGGGCGTGTCGGCGCGCATCTGCATCTTTGTGATCCTGGTGGCGAGCTACGATTTGATGCTCGGCTACACCGGGATCGTCTCGTTCGCGCACACCATGTTTTTCGGCATCGGCGCCTACGGCGTGGCGATCATGCTCGCCAAGGGCTGGGTCGGCTGGGGCGCGGTCGTCCTCGGCGCCGCCGCCGGCGCCGTCGTGGCAGCAGTCGTCGCCGCTCTTATCGGCATGCTGAGTCTGCGGCTACGCGCGATCTTCTTCTCGATGATCACGCTTGCCATCGCCAGCTTCGCCCAGATCGTCGCCGAGCAATGGCGCAACCTGACCGGCGGTGAGGACGGCCTGACTTTTTCCGTGCCGGAGATTCTACGGCCGAGCTTCCACCTGTTCGCCAAGCCGGTGCTCGGTATCGTGGTCAACGGCCCGGTCATCACCTACTACATCACGTTTCTGGTCGCGCTGATCCTGTTCCTGATCATGCTGCGCGTCGTCAACTCGCCGCTCGGCCTGGTGCTGCGGGCGATCCGCGAGAACGAGTTCCGCGTCGAAGCGATGGGCTATCAGGTCGTCGCCTACCGCACCTTGGCCTGCGTGCTCTCGGCGGTGATGGCAGCCTTTGCCGGGGCGCTGATGGCGCTGGTGCTTCGTTATAACGGCCCCGACGTGACGCTGTCGTTCTCGCTGATGATCGACATTCTGCTGATGGTGGTGATCGGCGGCATGGGCACGTTGTACGGGGCGGTCATTGGCTCGATCGTGGTCGTGCTGGCGGAGTATTATCTGCAAAACGTGCTGGCCTCGATCTCCAGCGCGATCGTCGGTATGCCGGTGATGTCGGCGCTCTTTCACCCCGACCGCTGGCTGTTGTGGCTCGGGATTATTTTCGTGCTGATCGTGTCGTTTCTTCCCCAAGGGATCATCGGCCGGCTCCGCAGCCGCCATTAACGGCTTTAGCCCCGGCGGCGGCGAACCATTGCAGCCGCTTGCGCGTTTGTCTTAATCCGCTTGCGTGATTGAATGTCAGGCGCCGCCGGCGTCGGCGGGGCCAGTCTCACGCGCGCGCTCGGCCGCATCGCGATTGGGCTCGGACTGATCCTGCTGGCGCTCCATATCCTGATCGACACGCTGGCGCCGGCCGAACAGGCGCCGCTGGCCCGTGCGCTGTTGGCCTCGATTACCGGCGATCCCATCCTGTGCATCGCCCTCGCCGCGGTGCTGACCTGGGCGGCGCATTCAAGCGTCGCGGTCGTGCTGCTGGTGATGTCGCTGGCGTTTTCGCATTTCGTCTCGGCCGAGGCGGCGCTGGCGCTGGTGCTCGGCGCCAATCTCGGCAGCGCGATCAATCCGCTGATCGAAGGCGGCATCGGCGGCAACCCGGCGAGCCGCCGGCTGCCGCTCGGCAACCTGATCAACCGGCTGGTCGGCGTACTGGTCGTGCTCCCCTTCCTGCCGGCGCTGGCGCGCGAATTACCCGCCTGGCAGCCCGACGCCTCGAAGATGACGGCCGAATTCCACATGCTGTTCAACATTGCCTTGGCGCTGATTTTCATCGGCCCGCTTGACGCGATGGCATGGCTCTTGGTGCGTATCCTGCCGGACCGGCCGGCGCCGGCCGACCCCGCGGCGCCGCGCTACCTCGATGAATCCATCCTGGAGACGCCGCCGGTGGCGCTGGCCAACGCCGCGCGCGAGACGTTGCGCATGGGCGACGCCGTCGAAACCATGCTGCGCGAGAAGGCGGAGTTGCGCACCGCCGAACTTGCGGCCGCCGACCGGCATTTCGAGCGGCTGCGCGAAGGCCGGCCGGAAAGCCTGGAAACGACATCGCTGCATCTCGACGTCTTAAGCGACTTAAAGTGCATCCACTCGCATATCTGCTCGGTGGCCTATCCGGTGCTGGAAGCCGCGGGCGATCTGCCGGCGCGGGAAGCGCCGCCGGCGAGGCCGCCACCGACGGGCTCACCTATCAGCCGCGATTGCCGTAACGGCCGATCGCTTCGGACTGAGCCGATCGGCGCAGTCTGGTTTTTCGTGAGCTAAGCCGCGCGCTCCTTGTGCGTCCCGGCGAAGCCCGGCGCCACCTCGGCCATGAAGCGCGCCATTTCATCCTTCACCTGGCCGTGCGGCTTTAAGCCCACGTTGAAGTAAAGGATGACCTCTTCAAACCCGGCCGCTTCGACTTTCTTCAGCGTGTCGGTCATCCGCGCCGGCGAGCCGATCAGCACCGAGTTTTCCGTCAAATCCTCCGGCCGAACTTTTTGCAGCCGCTCGACCATATCGATGAAGTAACGGTAGCTCGGCGGCGCGGTTTTTGGATCGCCCGGGAAGGCGGGGATCACGCACTCCTTGTAGTAGCGGATCTGGCGCGCGCGCTGCGCATCTTCCTCGGCTTTATTGTCGGCAAAATGCGCGAAGTAGCTGCACATCAGCCGGCCGGGTTTGGTCCCGTGTCGCGCGCAGCTCTCGTGATAAAGATCGGCAACCTGCTTGAGCCCGCCATAGCTGATCGCCGCCGCAAACGGCGCCACGATCAGCCCACAGCCCAGCCGGGCAGCCAATTCGATCGAGGGTTTGGAAAATGACCCGACGTAAGTCGGGATCGGCTGCTGAACCGGCTTCGGCGTAATGCGCACGTCATCGAACGAATAATGCTTGCCGTGATGGGACATGCGGCCGTCCGCCTGCCAGAGCCGCCGCACCAGCTCCAGTCCTTCCTCGAAAATCCCCTGATTGTCGGCAAACGAGACATGGAACGGCAGATATTCGCGCTGGTCGTAACCGCGCCCGCAAGCGAAATCGACACGGCCGTTGGACAGAAGGTCGAGCGTCGCCCATTGCTCGGCGACCCGGATCGGATGATGCAGCGGCAGCACGGTCACCGCCGGCGCCAGACGGATATGTTTGGTATTGGCGGCGACGTAGCTGAGCACGAGGTCCGGACAGGACAAAACTCCGAGCGAATTGAAATGATGCTCGCCGATCCACGCCGAGTGCATGCCGAGCTTTTCGGCATAGAGCGCCTCGGCGGTGATGTCGGCAACGAACTGGTTCGAAGAGCGTGTGTTGTTGTCGTAGTGATTGTCGCTCAGCGTGAAATACCCGAACTCCATCGTGTCCTCCCGCGGCTTTTCGTTGCTCGCTGCAACAATAAGTGAATGTACAACTGTTGTAAATGCAATAATATGTGCTATGAGCGGGCGCCGACCCCGGATGCGCCATCGACCGCGAGAATCGCGTGCCAACCGCCAAGCTCGAACTCGATAACTACCTGCCCTACCTGGTGAACCGGGTCGGCACTGTCATCGCCGAGCAATTCGGCGCCGAGGCGCTGGCACCCTATGGTCTGAGCATTGCGATGTGGCGGGTGATGGCGGCGCTCGCCAGCGCCGGCAGCCAGCGGCAGATCGATCTTGCCGAACTCACCAGCATCGAAGTGTCGACACTGTCGCGCATCGTGACCCGGCTGGTGCGCATCGGTGTCGTGACGCGCACGCGTTCGCCCAACAGTACGCGCGAAGTGGAGGTGAGGCTAACCGCCAGGGGAAATGCGCAGGTTGCGCGCCTCATTCCGATTGCGCGCGCCTATGAAACAGCCGCGATCGCCGGTCTGGCGGCGCAAGATATCGCGGTGCTCAAACGTTGCCTGCGCCGCGTCTATGCCAACATGAAGAACCGGCAGGCGCCGGCGGTCGCGGCGGAATAGCGCACAGCGCCCGTCCCTGCGCTGCCATGCCGCTTTCCTTCCGGAAGCTACTCGCCTACCCTCCGACACCGCGCGCACGTTCGCGCCTAAAAAAAGATTTTTCGGGGGAAACGATGGCCGGCGAGGACGTCCAGGTTTCGCGTCTGCTCGACGAACGCGGGCTGAGCGCGTTTCAGATTCGGGTGCTGGTCTGGTCGGTCCTGATCGCGCTGATCGACGGTTACGACATCGGCGCCATCGCCTTTGCGGCGCCGCACCTGGTCGCCGATTGGCACGTGCATCCCGCCGACCTCAAATGGGTGCTGACCGCCAGCAACCTCGGCGTTCTGTTCGGCTCGCAGTTGTTCGGCTGGGTCGGCGACCGCTACGGCCGCAAGACCGCGCTGATCTATTGCAATCTGTTTTTCGGAGTTTTCACCTTCGCCGCCGCCTATTCGACCAATCTCACCGAATTATTCTGGCTGCGCTCGATCGCCGGTCTCGGCATCGGCGGCATCATCCCGAATTTGGTCGCGATCAATGCCGAATCGGCGCCGCGCAATCTGCGCGCGACGCTTGCGATCATTGCCGCCGGCTGCGTGCCGATGGGCGGCGCGCTGGCGGGCTTCGTCAGCGCGGGTTTCGTCGGCAAGCATGGCTGGCCGATCCTGTTCTATGTCGGCGGCGTGGTGCCGATCGTGGCCGGGCTTGCCGCACTCGTCGGCCTGCCGGAATCGATCAAATACATGGCGTTGCACGAAAGCCAGCGTCCGCGAATGTTAAAGTTGATCGCGGCGTTGCGTCCCGATCTGAAGGTCTCACCCAACGCCCGCTTCATCATCGAGGATGAAAAGCAATCGCCATCATCCAACCCGATTCATTTGTTCGGCAACGGGCTATGGCTGATTACGCCGCTCGTCTGGTTGCTGTTCGTGTTCAATCTGATGGGCTTTTTCTTCCTGATCAGCTGGACGCCAACCCTGATGGCCACCGCCAAGGTGCCGCAGACCACCGCGGCGCTTGCCGGCGCCCTCCTCCAGGTCGGCGGCACGGTCGGCGCACTGGCGCTTTGCTGGTGGTTGCAGCGCAGCCGCTTCCTCGCCATCGCCATCCTGTTCGTGGTGGCGGTGCCGGTGGTCGGCTCGATCGGTTACTGGGGAACCAACTCCGCGGCGGCGCTGCTGGCTTCGACGTTCTGCGCGGGCTTTCTGGTGCTCGGCATCCAGACCGGCATCAACGTGGTCGGCGCCATGATCTATCCAACCTCGCTGCGCGCCAACGGCTCAGGCTGGGAATTGGGCATCGGCCGCTTCGGCTCGATTGCCGGGCCGGTCATCGGTGGGCTTTTGGTCGGATTGCCGCTGGAAATCCTGTACGCCTATTCGGCGCTGCCTTTCGTCGCCGGCGCGATCGTTTGCTTCGCCGTCTATTTTCTCAACCAAGCAAGGCTGCGCGCGTATCCGGAGCTGGCAAAGGCGCAGTAACGGTATTTATAGGAGCATGATCTTTTCCGAAAACGGGCGCCACTTTTCGGGATCATGCTCTAAAACGGCTCGTAGTCGCGCAACGCCGGGATGACTTTCTCGCCGAACAGGCGGATCGAGCGCATCAGTTCGGGCTCCGGCAGATCGGCGAAATTGAATTCACCCATGATGGTATTGAACAGGCCGGCTTGCGCCGCGGCATGGATTTTCGCCGCCACGGTTTCCGGCGAGCCGATGAACACCAAATCGTGCTTGAGCAGATAGTCGGGGTTGAAGACGTTCCGCATGATCTCCGACGCGCCCGGCTCGCCGCGGCCGATGAACATCCCGGCGAAAATCGCCACGCGCTCCTCGAAGCTTACGCCCGATGTCGCTTGCGGCAGAAAACCTTCATAGGCGCGGCTGGCGCGAAACAGCGCGATATCGAGCGCTTTATCGTCGCTTTCATCGACGTAGATCACCGTGCTGTAAGCGATGTTCGGCTTGCGCGGCCAGCCGGCGGCCTGCCAATCGGCCAGGAACTTCCGATAGCGTGGCGCGGCGTCGGCGCGCGGATAAACCAGGAAGTAGCCGGGATTGATGCCGCGCCGGGCGCAGAATTCCAGCGTCTGCGGATCGCGGCTCATCATCCACAGCGGCGGATGCGGCCGCTGCATCGGCTGCACTGAAATCTCGGCGTTATCGGTATGAAACTCCTGGCCGTGAAACGAAAACGGCTGCGTGTCGCCGAACGCCGCCTGCAAATAATCGACGAATTCCAGTGTCGGCGATTTGCGCTGGCTGTAATCGAGACCGAACGGCCGGAAATAATCGGCGTTGATGCCGGGAACCAGGCCGAGTTCCATGCGCCCGCCCAGCATCTGGTCGACGATGGCAATCTCTTCGGCCAGCCGCAGCGGATGGTAGAGCGGCACGATGTAACCCATCGGCCCGATGCGCAGCCGCTTGGTGCGGGCGCCGGCGCCGACCGCATACAGGCTCGGCGACGACATCCAGCTTTCGTCGGGACGGAAATGATGTTCGACGCAGAAGGCGTGGTCGAAGCCGGTTTCGTCGCATAACGCGAGTTCGCGCCACAGCTGCTCGTAGCGCTGCTGCGGCGTCATGCCGGGCTTCGCCCAGATGTGGGAGAAATGCGAAAATTTCATTGGCTCAGTGCGACAGGCATTTAAGCCCCGCCGGCGGCAGATCCGGCGGCAGAAAGTAAAACGGATTCGGAAGCTTGAAGCATTTCTCGGCGTGATCGTTGTCGGGGTCGCCGATCAAGTCGCTGTATTGGTCGCCGAGATTGGCGATGATGTTGTATTTTTGTTCGATTTCCTTGCGGATATCGGTCTTGTAGACCGAAACAAAGCCGGGGCTGGTCATCGGCCGCAGATAAAGCCGCTCCCAGTCTTCATAGCCCTGCTTGCGCAAATTTTGTTCCGTCGCGGCGCGCATCGCCGGTTCGTCGCGGCGCCCGGTGACGAAGAAGACTGCGACCTTGCCACCGCTCCCGTCGCGCAGCGTCTTCACCAAACCAACGAAGTCGAGCGTGGGCGCAAGCGCTGCCCCGCGCGCGCTGAGAAACCAGTCCCGCCAGCCGCAGGCGATGTTCGCGCCGAGGTCGCACGATCCGCCTGCGAAATACGCGAAGTGATCGTGATAAAGGACCTCCCAATTGGACAGCGATGTTTCGTCGATATCCAGCACCACCGCGGCATTGTCGACTTGCGGCGCGCGTTGACGCACCCAGTCGCGCGCCTGCGCCACCGCAGCGGTGACCTCCTTCATGTAATCCGTGCAGCGATAGGCAACCAATTGCTGCGCGAGCTGGCCGATATTGATCGGCCATTTGGTGTCGAGCGTCTGCCGGGCGGGCGGGTTCTGGCAACCGGACGCGTCCTCGGCGCGGACCGTCCCGCTTGCGAGCGATGCAGCGACCGCGATCGCCACGGCCGTACCCAGACACACTGTGCGTAAGGTTGTCATGATCACCGCCGACGGTGCGACGAAGAATGTTGCACGTTGCTAAAACCCGGCTTTAAATCTTGCGCCTCACATCCGACGGCCGGATGCCGAATTTCCGGCGGAACATCGTGCTGAAATGCGACGAGCTATTGAAGCCGACGCGATACGCAATCTCCGTCAGCGACCGTGATTCGTTGTCGCCTTTTAGCAGCATGTCGAAACTGCGCTCCAGTCTTCGGTTCCAAATCCAATGCGAAACCGACGTTCCTTCGAGCCGGAACAGCGAGTGGAGATAGCGCAGCGATATCGCGTTGGCTTTGGCGATCGCCTCAAGCGTCAGGTTTGGGTTACCGAGGTGGTCTTCAAGCCAGGCCTTGACGGAGCGAAGACGCGCTCGCTGCACGACTTGGTCGGCGAGCGGCTCCGCCTGTTGTGCCGAATCGAACGCCAGCGCCAACACGTCCATCAGTTCCTCGCCAAGGTGGGCGCGGGCCGAAACGTCGAGCGCGGCGCCTTGCGTCGCCAGCGATGCGCAGAATTCGGTGGCGATGCGGCCGAGCCCCTGCCCGGTGCTCATGGTCGTCGATATCGGAATCCGGTCTTTCGCGAAACGGGAGGCGAACTCCTTCCGCGGCAATTCGAGGTAATAGGAGCGGATGCGGTTACGGCACTGCAGGACGTAAGGTTCGGATGCGCAAAACAGCGCGCCGACGCCGGCATTGGTCGCCAGCGTCTCGCCATCCTGGAGAACATCGATATTCCCGGCCTGAATCAACTGAACGTAATAGCAATCCTTGTCGAGCTTCGATAAATGCGAGGGGCGCCTCGATATCTGCTGCCGCGATAGCAGGATATCGGTCAAAGCGACCGAACCGAACTGCACCTCACGGATAAAGCCGTCGTAGTTGGACTGATCTTCGGCCTGGACGTCGACGTGCACGTAAACGTCGCAAATCGCATCGCGCCATGCGGCATAGCGCTTTTTGCGCTCCAGGCTCTCTGTCGAGAAAACGAGATCCATGTTTTCCCTCCCTCCGTCGAGGCCGACCGACGCTCACCAAGCAACGCCCATAGCCAAAGCCATGGCAAATCGCGAGGGTCGACACCTTGGCCTGCTTTTGGCTTTTTGTTTTTATTCTTTGGCTGCCGGGGGTTAGTGAGCCCCGATCAGGCCAAAAAATAAGCATAGGAGTGCACGGTCAAGCAAGTGTCCTGCGCGCCCGGGCAAGACCTCCCCTTTTGCCCGGCAGCATGCTGTAATCGCTGCGAAGTGGCAATCAGAGGCCATGAACCGTGCGCCGGCGGCCCGCCGGCTGGAGGAATGCTCATGTGCCTTGCGGATTTGACGCAAGCGCGCACCGTCTTCCTGCCACCCGCCGACCTTCCTCGAATGAAGGTCTGCGTCAATCGCGGCAGAGCGGCGCGATGAAGCGCTTTCGCATCACCCAGCAGGAAATTGTCTTCGTGGTGTTCGCCGCGCTGTTTGTCTTCTGCTCTTTGTTCCTCAAAGGATTTTTGACGTCTGCAAACATTTTGGCGCTGCTGCAGAACGTGTCGGTGCTCGGCATTCTCGGCCTGGCAATGGCAATCGTGGTGATCGGTGGCGGCATCGACATCTCGCTGATCGCCGTGCTTGCCGTGCCGCCCGGCCTGGTTTTACAGATGGTGCAAGATGGCCATTCGCTCAGCGGATCGATTGGCGTGGCTTTTGCCATCGCGATCGCCTTTGGTCTTATCAATGGATGGCTGATCGCCTACGCCGAGGTGCCCTCGCTGTTCGCAACGCTCGCCAGCGGCATTTTTCTCGCCGGCTTGGGCCAGGCATTTCTGTTCCGGGTGGAAGTCGTGCAGTGGAGCGATGGCATGGCCGGTTTCGACCGGCTTGGTCAGGCCAGCGTGTTCGGCGTGCCGATGCCCATTATTCTGTTGGCCGTGACGTGTCTCGCCGTCGCGTTTTTGCTCCGTCGCACGCGCTGGGGCGCCTATATTTACGCGGTCGGTGACAATCGCGCCGCGGCGCGCGTGACTGGAATTCCAACGCGGCCGATCATCGTGCTGCAGTACGTGCTGGCGGCAGCCATCGGGTGCTTCGCCGGTCTGGTGTTGGCGTCATCGGTCAATTCGATGCCGACCCGGATCTTCAATTCGACGCTGATCTACGACGTCATCCTCGTCGTCGTGCTTGGCGGCATCGGCCTGTCGGGCGGTCGCGGCGGCGTCATCAATGTCATCCTCGGCACGTTGCTGATCGGAACGATGCTGAACGGCATGACGATCATGAATATGTCCTATGCGGCACAGAATTTGGTGAAGGGCGTCGTTCTGCTTGCCGCCGTTATCGCCGATACGTTTCTCAATCCGCGCAACGAGGAGACGGCGCAACAAGGCGACATTTGAAACTGCAACCGTAGTGTCTAAAAAAGGGAGGAATCGATGACTTCACTTTCGAAATGGACGCGCGCAGGACTGACGGCTGCCGGCATTGCCGCAGCCGCAAGCTCCGGCGCCTTTGCCGCCGAACAAGGGCTTAATGAGCCCTTCCAGGCGCAATTTCGCTCCGACTTGGCGGGCAAGACCATCGCCTTCGTACCTGTGGCGATGGGCTTCGACCTGACCGAAGGCTGGTGGGCCGGCCTGAAGAAGGAGCTCAAGCCCTACGGCATAAAATTCGAGCTGCGTGACCCCAATTGGAACACCAATGCAGGTGCGCAGGCCGTCACTTCGCTCGTCACTGAAAAGCCGGCGGTGATGGTGATCCACAATCCGGACGTGCAGACATATGCCAAGCTGCTGAAGCGTGCCGAAGATGCCGGCATCTATGTCGTGCAGATCAACATGGGCTCGGCTTACCGCAGTTCGGCTTTCGTCGGCGCGAACTGGATCGAGATCGGCGAGCGGGACACCGAGGCGGTCGTCAATTCCTGCAAAGGCAAATCGAACAAGATCGCCATCGTACAGGGCGCGATCTCGGCCGCGGCGAGCGCCTATACGCTGCGGGGCGTATCGAACGTCCTCGCCAAGCATCCGGAAATCACCGTCGTCTCCAGCCAGGCGGCCGATTGGGATGCGGCCAAGGCGAAAGGGATTACCCAGACCGTTCTCAAGCAGAACCCGGACCTCTGCGGCATCGTCGGTTTCTGGGACGGCATGGACATCGGCACCGCAGCAGCGGTGAAGGAAGCCGGCTTGACCGGCAAGGTGTTCCTGGCAACCTCCGGCGGCGGCGAGCACAGAGGAGCGTGCGATCTGGTCAAGAGCGGCGCCTTCGACCTCGACCTCAGCTACGACGTACCGACCCAGGCCGCGCAGATGGCCGGCACCATCAAGTGGCTGCTCTCCTCGGCAGACGCGAAGCCGGGTGCGGTGAAGGGGTCCGAGTACACGACGCTCATTCCGATCACCAAGGCGAATGCCGACACGCCGGGGACCTGCTGGAACCTCGACGAGCTGAAAAAAGAAGCCGGCGAATAAGCCGACGCCAGCCGGACGCAATCGGCGCCCGGCTGGCTCTCCTTCCTCGCGGTTCCGGAGTTCGCATTTCCGATGCGCGAAGCCATTCTCCGTTTGCGCTATCGCTACTGGCCCGACCACTGGCTTGGCGAAATCCTTTCGAAGCGTTGGACCGAAACCGCCATTCCGGTTTTCGTGCTGCTGATCGTCGGCTTCTGGCTAAGCCAGTCGATCCATAATTTCCTTTCGCCGGCGAGCCTTGCCGATACGGCGCGGCAGGCTTGCGAGATCGGATTCATTGCGCTTGGCATGGCGCTGGTCGTCATTGTCGGCGGTATCGATCTTTCGGTCGGCTCGATGTTCGCGCTCACCGACTTTTGCGCGCTCTTTACTCTTGACGTGCTCGGCTGGCCGGTCCCGCTCGTCGCCGCTGCCACCATCGTCTGCGGCATGTTGCTGGGCGCTGTGAACGGCATATTGGTCGGCTATCTGCGGCTGCGCGCCTTCATCACGACGCTGATCACGCTGATCATCTACCGCTCGGCCTTCGACCTCCTGATCCAGCGTTACTCAAACGATATTGCCGCCGCGTTTCCGGATTTTCCGTCTTGGGATTTTGTCGGCAACGGCACGGTGCTCGGCGTACCGAGCGTCGCGCTCCTTTACATTGTGGTGGCGATTTTCGGCCACATCTTCCTGACCCGCCTGCGTCCGGGCTGGCACATTACCGCCATCGGCGGGTCGCGCCGCTCGGCCTACAATTCGGGCGTCGCGGTCAGGCGCACGATCGCGCTTTGCTACGTCGCCAGCGGCGGACTGACGGCCGTCGGCGCGCTGTTCTTTGCCGCCCGCCTTGGCACGGTCGGCGGCGACATCGGGGTCGGTCTCGAGATTACCGTGCTGACCGCCACGGTGGTGGGCGGCATCACGCTCGGCGGCGGCCGGGGCTCGGTCGCGAAATCTTTGGTCGGAACGCTCATCGTACTCTTGATCATCAATGGGCTGACCACGCTCAACGCGCGTGGCGGGTTCAATCGCATCGTGCTGGCCGGCATCCTGCTGACCGCCGCGATCGTCGATATCCGCTGGCTGAAGAACCGCTCGCGCATCATCAGCAAGGTCTATGTGAGCCCGACCTATCTTGCGCTGCCGCCGCCGCCGGCGACCGAGATTGGCGGCGGCGGGCCGTTCGAACAGAACGACAAGTTGCGCGCGGTGTCGCTAATTGGCCTCGGCCGCATCGAGGCGCCCGAAGACGTCATCCTCGATCGTAACGACATTCTTTATGCCGGCTCACGCCACGGCGACATCATCCGCTTTTTCCCTCCGGACTACGAGCGGATGGAGGTGTTCGCCCATATCGGCGGCCAGCCATTGGGGATGGCCTTCGACCGTAAGGGCGATCTCTACGTCTGTGTCGGCGGCATGGGTCTCTACCGCATTACTCCGGACGGCAAGGTTGAGAAAGCGACGGATGAAACCAACCGCAGCCTTTACTCGGTAAACGACGACAGCCGGCTTCGGCTGGCAGACGATCTCGACATCACTGACAGCGGGCTGGTGTTCTTCTCGGAGGCCACCGTGCGCTACGAGATGGACGAATGGCCGGTCGACGGGCTCGAAGCGCGCGGCAACGGGCGCATCATCTGCTACGACACCAACACCGGAAAAACGCACACTGTGTTGCGGGGCCTCAAGTTCCCAAACGGCATTTGCGTCGCCAGCGACGGCCAATCGATCTTGTTTGCGGAGACCTGGGGCTGCTCGGTCAAGCGATATTGGTTCGACGGGCCGAAGAAGGGCGTCGTCGAGATGGTGATCGACAACCTGCCGGGCTATCCCGACAACATCAACCTCGCTTCCGACGGCAACTATTGGCTCGCCCTCGTCGGCATGCGCAGCCCGGCGCTCGATCTGGCGTGGAAGATGCCGGGCTTTCGCTTGCGCATGGCCAAACGCGTGCCGGGCGACGAATGGTTGTTTCCCAATATCAACACCGGCTGCGTGGTGAAATTCAACGAGCAAGGCAAGATCCTCGAATCCTACTGGGACCTGAAAGGCGTCAACCATCCGATGATCACCTCAATGCGCGAGCATCGGGGTTACCTGTATCTTGGCGGCATCGCCAACAACCGCATCGGCCGCTACAAGCTGGAAAGCGCCGACCCGAATTTCGTGCAATACGAAAAACGGTGGGGGAAGCAGTAGTGTTCGGCGTGCTTCGCGAATTTGCGCAGGGTTTTCTTGGACGAGGCGACGCGACCATCACCGTGCCGTCGTTCGACGGCGCGCTCAAGCCGAATCAGGCGCTCGAACGCGCCGAGACCTTGTTCCAATGCGATGCGCCGGAAGAATTGGCGAGCAACGGGGCCGACGTTTATTTCGCCGACGGCGCGAGCCTTGCGCGCATTGAAGGCAACGGCGCCATCACAATTCGTGAGTTCGAACGGCCCATCACCGCGCTTGCCTGCCTGCCCGATGGCGCTATTGCGGTCGCGCTCAACGGTCGTGAAGTCCGTATTTACGCGGACCCCGCGGCGGCGAAGCCGCGCTTGACCTTCGAGGGCGCGAATATGCGCAGCGTCAATGCCCTGGCATCGGCCGATGGCGACGCGCTCTACGCCACCGATGGCTCGGCGACGCGTGACGTCGGCGAATGGGCTTCGGACCTGATGGAGCGGGGCCACTCGGGCCGCGCGCTCCGTCTCGATTTGAAAACCAGAAACATCACCGTGCTCGCCCAAGGCCTGCACTATGCCTTCGGCGCGTGCGCGATGGATGATGCCACGCTGATTTCGGAAAGCTGGCGACATCGGCTGATCTCGGTCGCGCCGAACGGGACGAGCAAAGCGGTGCTGACCAATCTGCCGGTTTATCCCTCACGCCTGTCGCCCGCCCGCGGCGGCGGCTGGTGGCTGACCGCCTTCATCGCGCGCACGCAACTCGTGGAATTCGTGCTGCGCGAACCCGCGTACCGAAAACGCATGATGGCGGAGATCGATCCGGAATACTGGATCGCGCCGCGGCTAAGTTCGGGCAAGTCGTTCAAGGAGCCGATGCAAGGCGCGCATCTCAAGACCATGGGCGTCGTCAAGCCTTGGGCGCCGCCGCGCTCCTATGGATTGGTGATCCGCCTCGACGCCGCCTGCAAACCGATGTTCTCGCTGCACAGCCGGGTCGACGGCACCAATCACGGCATCGTATCGGCGATCGAAAGCGGCGATTGGCTTTACCTGATCGCCAAAGGCCCCGGCCGCGTGTTGCGCTTGCCGACCGAAGGCCTCGCGAAGGAATTTGGCGTATGAGCGACATCATTCTCTCGCTCGAGAAAGCGACCAAGCTCTATTCGGGCGTGCCGGCGATCGAGGACGTCGACTTCGAGCTGCGGCGCGGCGAGATCCATGCGCTGGTCGGTGAGAACGGCGCCGGCAAATCGACCCTGACGAAGGTCATGGCAGGCGTCGTGACGTTAACCTCGGGCGCGATGAAAATCGACGGCGCGGAAGCCTCGCCGGGCACACCGCTGGAAGCGCGTCTCCTCGGCATCGCCATGGTGTTCCAGGAGAACAGCTTGGTTCCGACCATGACGGTCGCGCAAAACCTGTTCCTCGGCCAGGAGCGCTTCTACAACCGCCTGCGCGGCATCAACATCGCCGCGCAGCAGTTTCTTCAATCGCTCAACTTCGACGTTCCGCCCACGGCAATCGTCGGCTCGCTGGGCGCGGCGAAGAAACAGATGGTCGAGATCGCGCGGGCCGTGCTCCACAACGCCAAGATGATCATCTTCGATGAACCGACCGCGGCATTGACGCCGGAAGAGCGGAAATACTTTTTCGATCTCGTGCGCGACCTCAAGAAACGCGGCGTTTCCATTGTCTTCATCAGCCACGCGCTGGAAGAGGCGCTGATACTTGCCGATCGGATCACCGTGTTGCGCGACGGCAAGAAGATCGTCACCGATGACGCGAGCAAATTCGACCGGGCGCGCATCGTGCAAGCGATGGTCGGTCGCGACCTTTCGAACACGCTTTACGGCGTCAAGAAGACGACGGTGCGGCCGGCGGGCGAGCGCGTCCTGACCATTCAGAATCTTAAGATGGCGCCGATGGTGAAGAACAATTCGCTATCGATCTTCGCCGGGCAGATCACCGGCGTGTTCGGGCTGGTCGGCGCCGGCCGC
Source organism: Xanthobacteraceae bacterium (assembly GCA_035532335.1). Lineage (GTDB taxonomy): Bacteria > Pseudomonadota > Alphaproteobacteria > Rhizobiales > Xanthobacteraceae > BOG-931. Next base: position 32,684 of record DATKRE010000006.1, read on the forward strand.
ACGGAAACCTTCAAAATCGTCGCCGGGATCATAAAGCGCGACTTCTTTTACGGCGGCGACATCATCCTGCGCGACAAGCCGGTGCGCTACCGGGTGCCCGCGCCGGCGGTGAAAGCGGGCGTCGCCTACGTTACCGAAGACCGCAAGATCGAGGGCTTCTTCGAGACCGCCACGATCGCGCGCAACATCTATCTCGGCCTGCTTGCGAAATTCCCCGCCGGGCGGGCGCTGCTGTCGCAACGCGACCAGTCGGCGGCCAGCGCGGATTGGGTCAAGCGCCTCAACGTACGCGCGACCGGCGACGCGGCGAAGGTGATCGAGCTCTCCGGCGGCAATCAACAAAAGGTCGTCATCGCCAAGTCTCTCGTTCAGGAGCCCGATCTCATCATCTTCGATGAACCGACGCGAGGCGTCGACGTCGGCGCCATTGTCGAGATCCACGAGTTGATCAATCGCCTCGCCGACGCCGGCAAGGCGGTGGTGGTCATCTCCTCCTACCTGCCGGAAGTCCTCGGGCTGTCGGACCGCATCCTGGTCTCGCGCCAGGGCAAGGTCGTGGAGGAATTCTCGGCACTTGAAGCGACCGAAGAGAAAATCATGTACGCGGCGATTCACTGATGGCCGACATTGCCGCGACGAAGACGACAAAAGCTTTGCATGATGTTGTCACAATCGCGGATATCGAGGCTCTGGAGGCGCGCCCTTACGACGAACTTATTCCGGCGAAGACGCTGATCGACCTGTTGCACGCGACCGCGAGTTTGCATCCCGACCGGCCGGCCATCACCACCATTCCGGCGGGAGGATTTTCGGGACGGTCGTCGACGATCTCGCATCGCGATCTTTATAAGAAGACGATCCGCGCGGCGAATCTGTTTCATGCCCTTGTGGGAGCGGCAGGTGGCACGGTCGCTTTCCTTGGCCCCATCGTCGAAGGGATGATGGAAGCGCTGCTGGGCGCGCAGACCGCAGGCGTCGCCAGCACGATCAACTATCTCCTCAGCGCCGAAGTCATCGCCGATTTGCTGGCCGCTGAGAATGCATCCGTTCTCGTGCTTTCGCCGCCGGATGCCGACGCCGCCATTTGGCAGAAGGCGCAGGACGTCGTCCGGCGCGCGGCCTTCTTGAAAAAAGTCGTGGTGCTCGGAAATCCGGGCGCCGCCGGCGGATCGATGATCGAGTTTGAGGAGGGAGCCGGCCGGCACAGCGACGAAGTATTGGAGTTCGAGCCGCGATCGACCAGGGAAACCGTCTGCGCGCTCTTCCATACCGGCGGGACGACGGGACGGCCCAAGCTCGTCCGCCTGACGCACGGCAATCAAATTCACGCGGCGTGGAGCTTCGCGCAGGTTCATGGCCTGGACGAGAATGACGTCGTGATCAACGGCTTCCCGCTGTTTCATGTGGGCGGGACGATGACGACCGGCCTCTCGGTGCTGGCGGCCGGCGGCCATATGATCTTTCCCTCGCCGCACAGTTTGCGAGATCGCGAGGCGATCCGGACGTATTGGAAGCTGATCGACGCCTTTCAGGTGACGATCATGAGCGGCGTTCCAACCTCGATCACGGCACTCGCCGAGATTCCGGTCGGAGATGCCGACATCTCATCCGTTCGCATGGGACTCACCGGCGGAGCGGTTTGCCCCAAGGCTGTGAGCGAACGTTTTTTCGATCGGACCGGGATCAAGCTCTACGAGACCTATGGAATGACCGAGACCGCGGCTGCCATTTCCTTCAATCCCGGTCGCGGGACGCCGCTGCAAGGAAGCGTCGGGTTTCGGGCGCCGTTCGCCCAAACCCGGATCGTCAGTCTCGATCCGGGCAAGAGCGACGCGATCTGTCCGGCTCAGACCAGCGGCTTGGTGCTGGTCCAGGGACCGCAGGTGTTCCCGGGTTATGTCGATCCCCGGCACGACGACGGCGTACGACGCAACGACGGCTGGCTGAACACCGGTGACGTCGGCTATCTGACCGACGATCAAAGGCTGATTCTCACCGGCCGCGCCAAGGACTTGATCGTTCGCAGCGGACACAACATCAATCCAGCCGATATCGAGGACGTGGCCAACAGCTTTCCCGGCGTGCAAATCAGCGCGGCCGTCGGCATGCCCGATGCTTACGCGGGCGAGGTGCCGATCCTCTATGCCGTTCCGGCGCCGGGTGCGCGGCTCGATGCGGCGCTCCTGCAACGATACGTGGAAGAGCATGTCGCCGAGCCGCCGGCAAAGCCGAAACGCGTCATTGTCGTCGACGCGTTGCCAACGACGGCGGTCGGCAAGATCGTGAAGAACGATCTGCGTGACCGCGCCGTAGTCGAGAAGGTCAAGATCGAGGTCGAGCGCATCTTCGGCGACACGGTCGCCCCTGTCATCGCCGTCGCCAAGGATGAAAAGCTGAGCACGGTCGTGCGGGTTGAAATCCCGACCGACGACGATGCCGGTATCAGGCGGCTAAGAGACGCGCTGGTGTCGTTGCCGCAGACCTTTACCGTCGTCGCTCGATCCGCCTAGTGGAGCGGATTTAACATTCGCTACCCACCTAGCGGCAGCCTCGTGAAGCGAATGTCAAATCCAAAGCTCCACTGAGACTCATATTTGCTAGTGGTCCTTTTGATTCTAACATTCGCATGAGAAGCTGCCGAATACGGATGCGAATGTTAGAATCGGACCACTAGCGCGGCGCCCGATCCCCCCGGATGGCCGCGACAACGCAAGGAGTGGCGAGCGTTCGAGCCTCGTTGCGAGTTCAGCGCGCCATCACTCCATGATGCGAAGCGTGACATAGGCAGCGGGCGGGTTTCCGACGTAGGCGCCATGTCTCGCTCATGCGAAGACCGCTACTTTTTAGATTAATTCAAAACTACGATTCATGAGTTCAGGTTTTTCCGCATCGGCACGCGCCTGCCACATCCCAAGCGACGACGGGTCGCAGGCAACGTGAGGGCTACAACCGGCGATGATATTTGCTCACAGCGCAAAGCACGCTTGCGCGGTGCTGGCGCGCTTATTTGCTCGCTTTTGAAGGCTATCCATTTGGGAACGTTTGCGCTCATTTCCCCGCCGCGAGCGCATCAATAGTTTGTAATGCTTCTAATTTCTTCGTTTTAACTTGCTAACGCAATGCTTGACCGTAAAAACTCCCTCACACATCCGAGGACCATAGGTGAATAGTCGTGCTGGTAGCCTTTCTGATCATGCTGCGGGAAGGGACGGAAGCCGCGATTATTGTCGGCATCGTTTCAAGTTATTTGGCGCAAACCGATCGGCGGCAATGGCTTCCTGCAGTCTGGCTTGGCGTGATTGCCGCAATCGTCGGCTGCATCGCCCTCGCGACAGCACTTGAAATCGCCGGCGCCGAGTTTCCACAACGGCAACAAGAGATGTTTGAAGGCTGTGTCGCGGTGATCGCGGTTGCGATGCTGACGTCGATGGTGTTCTGGATGCGCCGCGCCGCGCGTTCGATCGGTTCGGATCTGCGCGCGTCGGTGGACGCCGCCCTTTCCCGCCAAGGCAGCGGCGGCATGGCGCTGGCCGCTTTGGCATTCCTGGCTGTCGGGCGGGAAGGCTTGGAAACAATCTTCTTTCTGTCGGCGATCATTCAACAGAGCCAAGGCTGGTCCATTCCGATCGGCGCCAGCCTTGGGCTGGTTTGCGCGCTGGGGATCGGTCTTGCCATTTACGTCGGCGGCACGCGCATCAACCTGCGGCGGTTCTTTCAATGGACGGCCGTTTTCATCATCTTCGTCGCCGCCGGATTGCTGGCCGGTGCGGTGCGCGCGTTTCATGAAGCCGGTCTCTGGAACCGCCTGCAAGAATCGACTTTCGACTTCAGCAACGTTGTTCCGTCCGACGGTCTTGCCGGCACGTTGCTCGGCGGCTTTTTCGGGTATCAGGCGGCGCCCACGGTCGGCGAACTCGTGGCCTATCTCGGCTTTTTGTTTCCAGTCTTGCTGCTGTTCTTCTGGCGTCGCGAGCCCCGGTCGATGCCGGCGGCGGCGCTTCGCTCCGGTGCTCAATGAGGAAGACGATGCGCACAGATACGGCTTTTCATCGCCCGCTCGCCGCCGTGAGCGGCGCGGCACTGTTACTCCTGGTGCCGACGACGGCGCCGAGCGCGGATACCATACCGGTGAAAGTAACAGTCACCGATAAAGGGTGCGACCCATATTCATTGACCGTGCGCGAGGGCAAATCGACCTTCGCCATCAAGAATGCGAGCCAGCGCGCGCTCGAATGGGAAATTCTCGATGGCGTCATGGTCGTCGAAGAACGCGAGAATATCATTCCCGGCTTCACGCAAACGCTGTCGGCAACGCTTTCGCCCGGCGAATACCAGATGACATGTGGACTTCTGAACAATCCGAAAGGGAAATTGATCGTCGAAGCCGCCGCCGGCTCCGCGCACGCCGCGGTCAGCGCCGTCGATCTCGCCGGACCGTTAGCCGAATACAAGCTCTATGTCTTGCGCGAGGTCGATGCGCTGGTCGCCGACACCGACGCTTTCGTCGCCGCGATCAAGGCCAACGACCTCGCCAAGGCGCAAGCGCTTTACGCGCCCACTCGCGTTCATTACGAGCGCATCGAACCGGTTGCCGAGTTGTTCGACGACCTCGACAAGGTGATCGACGTGCGCGCCAATGATTTTGAGAAGAAAGAAGACGATCCCGGGTTTGTCGGCTTTCATAAGATCGAAAAATTCCTGTTCATCGACAAAAGCACCGCGGCTGCGCAGCCTCTGGCGGACAAACTCGTCACCGACGTCCACGAGCTGCGTACCCGCATTCGGAATCTGACCATCCCGGGCGGCAAGATGGTCGGTGGCGCCGCCGACCTCATCGAGGAAGTGGCGGCGACCAAGATTACCGGAGAAGAAGATCGCTACAGCCACACCGACCTCTCGGACTTCCAGGCCAATGTCGACGGTGCGCAGAAGATTTACGTTTTGTTGCGGCCGCTGGCCGCCAAACGGAACCCGGCCTTTGTGAAGCGGGTCGACGATAATTTCAAACAGGTCGATGCGATCTTGGCGAAATACAAATCCGGCGATGGCTTTCAGAGCTACGACAAGGTGAGCGAGAGCGATCGCAAAGCCATGAAGGGTCCGATCACCACGTTGGCCGAAGACCTTTCGACCCTTCGCGGCCAATTGGGATTGGAATGAACGGTGCGCCGTAACAGGAATTTCGATCGCGATACCGTTCGCACGGGGCCTTCAGTCAAAGCCTCGCGCCGGACGCTGCTCAAGCTTGGTGCCGCAACCGGCGCGGCTTCGCTCGGTTTAACGGCACCGGGAAGCTTGCTGGCGGCGGAAACCGACGAGACCGAAACCGCCCATCAGGCGCAGCCATTCTACGGCGCTCATCAAAGCGGCATCGTGATGCCGCAGCCCGCGGCCGCAACGGTGGTCGCGTTCGATGTGCTTGCCGACAAGCCTGCCGACCTGCGGCGGTTGTTTCGCACACTGACCGAGCGCATCGGCTTTCTCATGGTGGGCGGCCCGGTTGCGGTCCGCGATCCCTTGCTGCCGCCGCCCGATTCCGGCCTGCTCGGTCCGGTCGTGGTGCCGGACAACCTCACCGTCACGGTCGGCGTCGGCGCGAGCCTGTTTGACGACCGATTCGGCCTTGCGCGTTTGAAGCCGAAACACCTGGTGCGGATGACGCAATTCCCCAACGACGCCTTGGACGAACACCTGTGCCACGGCGACATCTTGCTGCAATTCTGCGCCAACCGCGAAGAAACCGTCATTCATGCGTTGCGCGACATTATCAAGAATACGCCCGACCTCCTGTCCGTGCGCTGGAAGATCGACGGCTTTTTGCCGGCAGACACCGTGCGGCGGCTGGGTACGGAAACCATTCGCAACCTGCTCGGGTTCAAGGACGGCACGGCGAACCTGATCGCATCCGATGCCGAACTGATGGACCGTCACGTCTGGGTCAACCCGGCCGACGATGAGCCGTCCTGGACCGCGGGCGGCTCCTATCAGGTGGTCCGCATCATTCGCAATCTCGTCGAACGGTGGGACCGTACGCCGCTCAATGAACAGCAGAAGATCATCGGCCGCGATAAGATAACCGGTGCGCCGCTGGGATCGAAAAACGAGCATGACGCGCCCGCTTATGCCGGCGACCCGGACGGATTGCACGTTCCGCTGACGGCGCACATCAGACGCGCCAACCCGCGAACGCCGCAAACGGACGCCAGCCTCATCCTGCGGCGGGGGTATAATTTTTCGCGAGGCGTCAACCGCAACGGCCAGCTCGACATGGGTCTCCTGTTCGTTTGCTTCCAGTCGAATCTGGCAACCGGATTTTTGACCGTTCAAAGTCGGTTGAACGGCGAAGCTCTGGAGGAGTACATCAAGCCAATCGGCGGCGGTTACTTCTTCGCGCTTCAGGGCGTGTCGAATCCGGAACGCTTCCTGGGCGATGCGCTGTTTCGCGATAGTTGAGACCGCAGCCGACCCGCAAATCGACGCGCATTTTTCCGCCATACCGACGCGGATGCCGGACGTTCCGCCATCGGCAATTCATCCCCGGCTGGCGACGGCATGTTGCCGGCGGCCGCCGCAACAGCGAACTATGAAATGTATTGGTCGTGCCCGTGGAGTGACCCAAAGTGAGCTTCTAACGTTCTGATATCGCGGCAAAATCGCCAGTGTGAAAATTGCGAACGCCTGTCAGGAAATGTGGATTGTGGCGGTGCGCTATGATGCACCCACGCGAAACGCGCAGGAACGATTTGATGAGCGATACGAACCATGGAATCCCGAATGGAGTTGGCCACGTAAAGATGCTGGATGTCGGCGCTTTGCACGCCCTGAGAACTGGTGAAGAGGCCCTAAAAGCGAAGGAAGAACGCAATCTTGAATTTATTGGCGTGTGTATGACGGCACTGTATCAAGCCGCGACATGCCATCGGAAATGCTATGGCGGCCAACACCTGCTCGAAGCACTCTGCGGGCGCGCATATAATCTTTCTGCGGCTGCAATACATCTCGCAAAAATTGGCTACTACGACGAAGCATTAAATCTCGTCAGGGGCATTGGTGAAATCGCAAACTTGATAGCGCTCGGTGCTGTTGACCAGACCGCAATAAAAGAATGGCTAGAAGCCGACGAGAAGACTCGACGGAACAAATTCAGTCCTGCAAGAGTTCGAGACCGTCTGTCGAAAACGTCAGTCGTGCCAACGATTGCGACGCAAGACTGGTATTCAAACCTCTGCGAGAAATACACCCATGTAACTCCCAAAACTAAACCGAATTTTCATAACGAAGAACGCCCTATGTGTGGCGGTTTCTTTCAAGAAAAAGGACTAGATGAAGCTTTGGGTCGGCTAGCCGCGATCCTTGGATTTCTAGCGATGTTCGTTTGCAAATTTTTCAAGTTCGAAGATCTCTTTGGAGAGATCAGCTCAATGCTGAGAAGCGACGATGCGCTAGACATCATTGAAGACGCGTGAGATTGCCTTCTACGAGATAGATGAGTGTTTTGGCATGCCATTTTGGGCATCGAACTGCATCGGGTTAGGTTCCTGGTGCCGTGGAGGG
>DATKRE010000007.1:0-25528 GCA_035532335.1 Xanthobacteraceae bacterium
CACCTAGCGGCAGCCTCGTGAAGCGAATGTCAAATCCAAAGCTCCACTAAGACTCATATTTGCTAGTGGTCCTTTTGATTCTAACATTCGCATGAGAAGCTGCCGAATACGGAAGCGAATGTTAGAATCGGACCACTAGATTCCGGGATTCCAATTCTAAAATTCCGCCACGGCGCGAATGAGCCGCTCGATGTCCTCCGGCCGCGACAGCCGGTGATCGCCGTCCTTTACCAGCGTGAGCACGACGTCGTCGCTGGCAAGCCGCGACACCAGCTCGACAGCGTGGCGCCACGGCACGTCGGGGTCTTCGACGCCCTGCAAGATGCGCACCGGACAACCGGTTTCGATCATGCCGCCGAGCAAAAGGTGGTTACGTCCTTCGTCGATCAGTTGCCGCGTCACCCGATAGGGCTCCGCCGAATATTGCGACGGCCGCGACCACACGCCTTTCTGTTCAAGCTCGCGTTTGATCTTCGGCGTAAAACGCTTCCACATCAGTTCCTCGGTGAAGTCGACCGCCGGCGCGATCAGCACCAGTCCCGCTACCGAAGCCGCGCCGCTTGCCGGGCGCGCCCGCAGCGCGCGGACCATGAGCAAGGCGAGCCAGCCACCCATCGACGAACCGACCACGATGTGCGGACCGCGCGCATACGCCTCGAACACCGCGAGCGCCTCGGCGAGCCAGCGGCCGATGGTGCCGTCGGTGAACTCGCCGCTCGATTCGCCGTGGCCGGAATAGTCGAAACGCAGACAAGCGCGACCGGTCTGCTCCGCCCAATGCGCCAGCGCCTGCGCCTTGGTGCCGTTCATGTCGGAGTTGTAACCGGACAGCCAGAACAAGCCCGGCACCGCACCTGCTTGGGCGTGCACGGCGATCGAGCGGCGATCCGCGCTCTCACCAATGTGCAGGAATTTCAGGCCGTTATCGCTCATTCGTACGGTTCCCGCGGCACCCGAACCGGGGCCGTAATAAAGCGTTTGCCACACCATGTTTCGCCGCAAAAAATCTTCCGATGCAAGCGGTCGCTTCGATGCAGGGTCGTTGACTTACCGACAAAAACTCCCGATCTTCCCCGTTTGCCTGGTAGACGTCGATGCGTGTGAAAGCCTTACCGCAAACAACTCGAGGAGAAGAGAACCATTCGTCGCCCAATTAGAACCGACAAGCCGGTCGCCAAAGAGGGGCCGCGCGTCAACGAGGACATCCGCGTTCGCGAGGTCCAGCTCATAGACAAAGACGGCTCCAATAAAGGAGTCACCGAGATCAACGCCGCCATTGCCATGGCGCAGGAAGCCGGCCTCGATCTGGTCGAGATCGCGCCGAATTCGTCGCCGCCGGTCGCCAAGATTCTCGATTACGGCAAATATAAATATCAAGCGCAGAAGAAAGCCGCCGAAGCGCGCAAAAAGCAAAAAGTCGTCGAGATCAAGGAGATCAAGCTACGGCCGATGATCGACGATCACGACTACAACGTGAAGATGCGCTCGGTGCAAAGGTTCTTCGAAGAAGGCGACAAGGTAAAAGTGACGCTGCGATTCCGCGGTCGCGAAATGGCGCATCAGGAGCTTGGCTACAAGCTGCTCGACCGCGTCAAGGCCGATACCGCCAAGTTCGCCAAGATCGAGCAGGAACCGCGTTTCGAAGGCCGCCAGGTGGTGATGGTGCTGGCGCCGCGGTGAGGCCGGTTTAGTCGCATTGAACCGGAAAATTTTGGCCCACCAAATGCAGCGCACCGTAAAGGTGCCCAGCACGCTTTTTGCGTATGCTGGGCCTATTTGCCATTTCCGGCCGCCTCTGCCATAACGCCGCCCTCTCGCCGCCCGGCTGGTAAGGGCTGCCGTGGCGGCGCGACGTGCACTAGTGTCCCGATTCCGAAGTTCGCCTATCCGTGCGGCTCGTCTCGATGCGAATTTCGGAATCAAAGGGACACTAGCAATTATAAAATTCTAGTGTGGCTTTGGATTTGAAGTTCCTCTCAATGCTTGCCGCGACGATAGGAGGAATTTCAAATCGGCCACACTGGGCACACATCGCTCGCTACGAGCATATTCGGCCCGCGCGGCTTCGCGCCTGCGGCCAAGGAGAGCCAAATGCCCAAGATCAAGACTAAATCGGGCGCCAAAAAGCGCTTCAAGGTGACCGGTAGAGGCAAAGTCCTTTACGCGCATTCGCGCAAGCGGCACGGCATGATCAAGCGCACGAAAAAGCAGATCCGCCAGCTGCGCGGCACCAACGTGCTGTTCAAGACCGACGGCGACAATATCAAAAAGTATTTTTTGCCGAACGGCTGACGCCAGCCGATTGCGGCCGCCGTCATTGAATAAGCGCTTCGCGATTTCAGAAGGAGAACGATCATGGCACGCGTCAAACGCGGCGTCACCACACATGCCAAGCACAAGAAGGTGCTCAAGGCTGCCAAGGGCTATTACGGCCGCCGCAAAAACACCATCCGCATCGCCAAGCAGGCGGTCGAGAAGGCGAACCAATACGCCTTCCGCGACCGCAAGCGTAAAAAGCGGACCTTCCGTGCTTTGTGGATTCAGCGGCTCAACGCCGCCGTCCGCCCGTTCGGCCTCAATTACAGCCGATTCATCGCCGGCTTGAGCAAGGCCGGTATCACCATCGACCGCAAAGTGCTTTCCGATCTGGCGATCACCGAGCCGGTCGTGTTCGAGGCGATTGTCGGTCAGGTCAAGTCCGCGCTCGCCGTGTGAGCGTCTCATGCCCGACACCGCCCAACTCGAGCTGGAGCTGCTTCGCGACATCGCGGCCGCACGCGATGAAGCAAGCCTCGAAGCCGTGCGCGTGGCGGCACTGGGTAAAAGCGGTTCGATCACCGCTCTGTTGAAGACACTGGGTACGCTGCAACCGGAAGAGCGCAAGACCCAGGGCCCCTCGATCAACGGCCTGAAGGATCGTGTCAACGCCGCGCTCGCGGCACGCCGCGATGAATTCAAGAGCGCGGCGCTCGAGGCGCGGCTCAGTACCGAAAGCGTCGACGTGACGTTGCCGGTTCGCGAAGCGGCCGCCGAAATCGGGCGCGTGCATCCGATCACGCAGGTGGTCGACGAACTGACTGCGATCTTCGCCGACATGGGCTTTGCGGTCGCAGAAGGTTCCGACATCGAGACCGACGATTACAATTTTACCAAGCTCAATTTTCCGCAGGACCATCCGGCGCGGGAGATGCAGGACACGTTTTTCTTCAATCCGAAGCCGGACGGCTCGCGGTTGCTGCTGCGCACCCACACCTCGCCGGTGCAGGTGCGCACCATGCTGAGCCGGAAGCCGCCGATCCGGGTGATCTGTCCCGGCCGCACCTATCGCTGCGATTCCGACCAGACTCACACGCCGATGTTCCATCAGGTCGAGGGCCTGGTGATCGACAAAGGCTCACATCTCGGCCACCTGAAATGGATACTCGCTGAATTCTGCAAAGCGTTCTTCGAGGTCGATGACGTCAAGATGCGGTTTCGGCCGTCGTTCTTTCCGTTCACCGAGCCATCGCTTGAAGTCGACATCCAATGCCGGCGCGACAAGGGTGAAATCCGCTTCGGCGAAGGCAACGATTGGCTGGAGATTCTCGGCTGCGGGATGGTTCATCCGAACGTGCTGAAGAACTGCGGGCTCGACCCCGACGAGTATCAGGGCTTTGCCTGGGGCATCGGGATTGATCGCATTGCCATGCTCAAATACGGCATGCCGGACTTGCGCGCCTTCTTTGAGGCCGACGTCCGCTGGCTTTCGCATTACGGCTTCCGCCCGCTCGATCTGCCGACGCTGGCGGGGGGACTGAGTTCTTAGGTCATGATGAAGCTCACCCTCGCCTGGCTCAAAGAGCACCTCGACACCGATCATTCGCTGGGCGAGATCGCCGACAAGCTCAGCATGATCGGGCTCGAAGTCGAGCGGATCGAGGATAAGGCGAAACTTTACGCGCCGTTCGTCATCGCACGGGTGACCGAGGCGAAGCAGCACCCCAACGCCGACCGGCTGCGCGTCTGCATGGTCGATACCGGCAGCGGCGATCCGATCCAGGTCGTGTGCGGCGCGCCGAATGCGCGTACCGGCATGAAAGGGGTATTCGTGCCGCCGGGCGCCTACATTCCCGGCAAGGATATGACGCTCCAGGTCGGCACCATCCGCGGCGTCGAGAGCCGCGGCATGCTGGTGTCGGAGTTCGAATTGCAGCTATCCGACAATCACGAAGGTATTATCGAATTGCCGGACGACGCGCCGGTCGGCACAAGCTTCGCGCGTTATGCCGGCATCGACGATCCGGTGATCGAAATCAATCTGACGCCGAACCGATCCGACTGCACCGCGGTGCATGGCATCGCCCGCGACCTTGCTGCCGCCGACATGGGCGTCTTCAAGGATCCCGGCATCAAGATGGTGAAAGGCGAATTCCCTTGCCCGGTCGCGGTTAAGATCGAGGCACCCGAACTGTGCCCGGCCTTTGCGCTCCGGCTCATACGCGGCGTCAAGAACGGGCCATCGCCGGATTGGCTGCAACGCCGCCTTACCGCGATTGGGCTGCGCCCAATCAACGCTTTGGTCGATATCACGAACTTCATCACTTACGATCGCGGCCGGCCGCTGCATGTGTTCGACGCTGCCAAAGTGCGCGGCAATCTCACCGTGCGGCGTGCCCGCGCCGGCGAGACGCTGACTGCGCTCGACGGCAAGACCTACACGCTTGACGACACGGTCTGCGTGATCGCCGACGAGGCGGGAGTAGAATCGCTGTCCGGCATCATGGGCGGCGAACAGACCGGATGCTCGGAGGCGACCACCGATGTACTGATCGAATCGGCGCTATGGGAACCAAAAAATATTTCGCAGAGCGGGCGCAAGCTCGCCATCAATTCCGACGCGCGCTATCGCTTCGAGCGCGGCGTCGATCCGGCTTTCATGCTGCCGGGGCTCGAGTTAGCGAGCCAGATGGTGCTCGATTTTTGCGGCGGGACTCCGTCCCTGGCCGCCGGCGCCGGCCGCGCCGAAACGTCCGAGCGCGTCATCGATTTTCCGGTGTCCGAACTCAAGCGGCTCGCCGGTCTCGCCGTTCCCCTGCCGGAGATGCGCCGGGTCCTCGAACGACTGGGCTTCTTCATCGCCGGCCAAGGCGAGCGGGTTAAAGTCGCAGCGCCGTCGTGGCGGCCGGACGTGCAAGGCAAGGCCGACGTGGTCGAAGAGGTGGTACGCATCGTCGGCGTCGATCGTGTGCCGCTGACGCCGTTCGATCGCGGCGAGGCGCCGCGCAAGCCGGTGCTTACGCCGATCCAGACGCGGACGCGCAAGGCCAAGCGGGCGCTGGCGGCGCGCGATCTGATCGAAGCGATCACCTGGTCGTTCGTTCCACATCAGCAGGCCGAGCTGTTCGGCGGCGGCAAGCCCGAACTTGTGCTGGCCAATCCGATCGCGACTGAACTATCCGACATGCGGCCAAGCCTCATTCCCGGCCTCGTTGCCGCGGTGCAGAGGAACGCCGACCGGGGCATTGCCGACGTCGCTTTGTTCGAGGTCGGTCAGGTGTTCCGCGGCGACACGCCGAGCGACCAGTTCACCGCCGCCACGGGCGTCCGGCGCGCGCTGGCGAAGCTCTCCGGCATCGGCCGGCATTGGCAGAAGCGCGACGGTGAGGTCGATGCTTTCGACGCCAAAGCCGATGCGTTGGCCGTGCTCATTGCCGCCGGCGCGCCTGCATCGGCGCTGCAAATCGTGCCTGGAGCGCCGGGCTGGTTTCATCCCGGCCGCTCGGGAACAATCCAGATCGGTCCGCAGAACGTGCTCGGCTATTTCGGCGAACTGCATCCCGGCGCGCTTGAGGCGCTCGACGCCGACGGGCCTCTGGTCGCTTTCGAAGTTATACTGGAGCGCATTCCGGACCAGAAAAAAAAGCCAACGCGCGCCAAGCCCGCGCTCGAACTCTCACCGTTCCAGCCGGTCGAGCGCGACTTCGCCTTTGTGGTGGAGCAAAGCGTCAAGGCCGCCGATCTGGTTCGCGCCGCGCTAGGCGTCGATCGCAAGCTGATCACCGGCGTCACAGTGTTCGATGTCTACGAGGGCAAAGGCATCGAGCCGGGCAAGAAATCGATTGCGATCGCGGTCACTATTCAGCCGCGCGACAAGACCATGACCGATGCCGAGATCGAGGCGCTGGCGGCGAAAATCGTCGGCGAGGTCGGCAGGCGCACCGGCGGAGTGCTACGCGCGTAATTCGCCCGGTTTCAAATTCTCGGCTGCCGAAGGTTGTGTTTGATTGTCGCCCGCGGTGCCGGCGGCGGCTCCTTTAAGGCGCCGATGTGATGCAGCGCGGCGTTGGCGGCGCGCCCGCCCGATTCCCAAGCGCCGCCGACCGTTCCCCACAGCGTTTCGTGCACCGCATCGCCGGCGAACCAGACCGGGCCCGGTGCCGGCTCCATCAGAATGCGGCGTGCGCTTTGCCCGCCCGGCGCCGCCGCGGAACAGGCGCCGAGCACCCACGGCTCGTCATTCCATCGCGTCGCGTGCGAACGCTTGATCGCCTTCTTGACTTCCGAGCCATACAATCCGGCGAGCCAATCGGCGGCAAAATTGACCATGGCCGCTTCGCCTTGTTTGCTGAGATTGCGGCCGAACTCGCCGGCGAGTTCGATCAGGCAAAGCTGGGTGCCGGAAATATTGGCGAGGATCGCTGCCGTATGCGTGTTGGCCGCCTTCTCGAACACGAGATCGTCGCTTTCAAAGCCCAGCGGATTATCAGCAAGCTCGAGCGCAACATGATCGTAGCTGCCGAGTGAAAGCTTGGCGCAGGCGTCGAGCTGGCGCTTGGCAAGGTCGGGCACGAATTTAATGCCGCCCGACGCGATCACGTTGGTCGACGCGGTAACGATGGCGGCGCGGGCGTTGATCGTTCCTTTCGGTGTGATGACTTCGACGCCGCGTCGGGTGTCGATGGCCGTCACCGGCGTTGCCAGTTTGACCGCCAACCCTTCCGCGAATGAAGCGACCAGCGTTCCCAACCCTTGCCGGCAAAACGCGGCGGTGTTGCGCTCGGCGGATTTGGCGAAATCGGCCGCCGACAGGTGTGTTAAATCCTTGCCGCAAAAGAACGGCCCGAATTGAAATTTGATCGATTGCCGCCAGTCGCCGAGGTCGTTTGGCAAAGCCTGCTCGCAAGCACCGTCGGCCCGGCGGGCGGCGTCGGCGATCGAGCGATTGGCGCGGACCTGCAACGCCAGCAAATCTTCAAGCTCTCCCTGGCGCGCGTAGCGCCGGCCAATTCTGACTTTTTGACTTGCCGGCGCCGGATAAACTTCCAGGCCGCGCCGGGCGGTCAATTTGGTCAGCGGATTGAGATCGGGCGTGTGGATCCAGTGCGCGCCGCGGTCATACGGCACGCCAAAGGTGCGCGTTTCGGTGACGCATCGTCCGCCGATGTGGTCGGCGGCTTCGAGCAGGATGAAGGTGCGGCCGGCAGCGGCGATCCGACGCGCCGCGGCGATGCCGGCAGCGCCCGCGCCGACGATCACAACGTCGGCTTCGGCCGAGTCGTGCGCCACCGCGGCGAAAGCCGGCCGCGCGACCAGCGCGGCTGAGGCGGCGACAAATGAGCGGCGGCTCAGGCGCGACATGGTTGCCAATTACTTGCGGTTTCCGTCAGCTTGCCCGAACGCCGGGTTTTGCGCAAACCGCATGGTTGAGATTGAGTCAAAGATCCGTGCAGCGCACGTGAACGAAATTGCAACGGCTGCCGGCTAAAATAACAAATAAGGACGCGCGAAAAAACGCGTGCGGCAAGGTCGGGGAGATTTCCATGAGCATGATGCTCGATGGGATCGGGCGGCTCATTGCTAGCCATCTGCAAACGCCGGTGCCCGGCTACGAGCCGTTCACCCCGAGCGATCCCGAGGCGTTGCGCCAATCGCTGCAAGCGGGTGACGTGCTCTTGGTCGAGGGCAACAACCGAATCGCCGGTGTCATCAAATATCTCACGCAATCGACCTGGTCGCATTCGGCGCTATACGTCGGTCCCATGGCTGGCCGCGCCACCGGGGACGGCGAGCCGCATGTGCTGATCGAAGCCAATGTCGGCGAAGGCGTGGTTTCGGCGCCGCTGTCGAAATATCATCGCTTCCACACCCGCATTTGCCGCCCGGTCGGTTTGACCGAGGCCGATTGTTCTGCGGTGTGCGCCTACGCCGTCGAGCGCATCGGCTTTGCCTACGATCTCAAAAACATCATCGACCTGATGCGTTATCTGTTTCCGCTGCCGGTGCCGCAGCGTTGGCGGCGGCGCCTGATCGCGCTCGGCTCGGGCGATCCGTCGCGGCTCATTTGTTCGGCGTTGATCGCGGATGCTTTCCGCGCCGTGCACTATCCGATCCTGCCCAAGGTCGCGCTGACGCGCAGCCGGCAAGCGCTCGAACAAATCCTGGAAATTCGCCACTCGTCGCTCTATTGCCCGCGCGATTTCGATATCTCGCCCTATTTCAACGTGGTGAAGCCGACGATTGCCCATGGCTTCGACTACAAGGCGTTGCATTGGGCGGATTCACCGCTGGCCGTAGAGCCCGAGGCGGTGTTCATCGGCGATAAGACCGGCGCGGTTGCGGCCTGACACGGCTTGTGCCGGCTGCGGCCCGTCATTACCTCTGCGGTTCTGCGCAGGGGATTGCATGCTCGACGACGTCGCCAAATCGCTCGGCCAGATGCTATCGCCGCCGCTGCGCGCCATCCTTTGGAAATCGATCGGGCTTGCGCTCGCGGTCATTGCCGTCGTTGCTATCGCGCTTGATCGGCTGATCATCTGGCTGCTTGGTGCCGGAACCGCGTCGCTGGAACAGGGCATCGGTCCGCAAGTCCATACCCCGGTGACGGCGATCGCCTGGCTGCTCTCGTTCGCTGCGGGCTTTGGCGTCATCGTCGGCGGCATATTTCTGATGCCGGCGGTCACCGCGCTGGTCGGAAGCTTTTTTGCCGATCAGATCGCCGACGAAGTCGAGCGCGCGAACTACCCGGCCGATCCGCCGGGCACCGCGTTGCCGCTCGGTATAGCCGTGCCCGAAGGCGCCAAAACCGCGTTGCTCGCGATCTTAGTCTACGTTTGCGCCGTGCCGCTTCTGCTGTTTGCCGGGTTCGGCGCTTTGCTGTTCTTTGTGGCGACGGCTTGGCTGCTGGGGCGCGAATATTTCAAGCTTGCGGCGCTGCGCTTTCACCCGCCGTCGGAGGCGCGGCTTTTGCGCCAGCGCCACGCTGCCACCGTCTTTGTCGGCGGATTGCTGATCGCCGCTTTTGTCTCGGTGCCGGTGATCAACTTGGCGACGCCGTTGTTTGCCATGAGCCTGATGGTCCATGTGCATAAACGTCTCGGCGGCAAGACATCGATTGCCAATTCTGGACGCCAAAATAATTGAGCGGCCGCGCAGCGAAGCTGCTACGTGGCCGCCCAAAACAGAATGGCAGTCAGCCGATTGGGATCGGGCTTAGGTTCCGGAAGGGCTGGCCGGCAGCGGCTCGAGTGGGGACAGTCCGCCCTTGCCGGGGCGGGTACCGTCCTGCCTGCCCTTCTGATCGCGCGGATAAAGCTCAACCTTCGGCGGCTTCTGATCGGGGCGATAGTCGGTCGAGGACAGTCCGCCCGCGATGCTTGCGCCTTGCTCGATCTGCAGCAGGCCGTAGCTGATATTGCCGTCGACGCGGCCGGTCGAGCGCAGGATCAACAGGCATTTCACATCGAGTTTTTCGTAGACCTTGCCGGAAATCTCCGCGTTCTCGGCAACGGTGATCCGGCCCTTGATCGCGCCGGTCTCGCCGACGATCAGGTTGCCGACGGTCACATCGCCCTCGAGCACGCCGCATACCACCAAGGTATCCGGCACCGAGATTTCGCCCTTAATGGTGACGCCCTCGCCGATATAGAGGCGGTTCGCGTCCGGCATGGTGTGTTCTGTAGACATTTGGCTACCCCTTCTCCCCAACTCTGCACGGCCACAAGCAAAATTTTACGGTACCGCGCCCGGTTTGTCATCGGCGACGAGCGGCCGCGGCGACGATTTTTATAATTTGATGTTACGGTGTCTGCTCGGCTTATATTCCTAAGATTCTCAGGCCCTTAACGCCAAACTTCCTCGGCGATTTCGACCACCATGCGCAGCTTTGCCCATTGCTCGTCTTCGGCGAGCGCATTGCCTTCCTCGGTCGAAGCAAAACCGCACTGCGGCGAGAGACACAACTGATCGAGCGACGCATACTTGGACGCTTCGTCGATCCGCCGCCTAACGTCGTCCCGCTTCTCCAGTTCGCCGGTTTTGGTCGTGACGAGACCGAGCACGACACTCTTGTTGCCTTTGGGCAGAAAGCGTAACGGCTCGAAACCGCCGGCACGCGCGCTGTCGTATTCCAGGAAATAGCCGTCATACTTCAATTCGCCGAGCATGATCTCGGCGATCGGCTCGTAGCCGCCTTCTGAAATCCAGGTCGAGCGAAAATTGCCGCGACACACGTGGGTGGTGACCACCATGTCCGCCGGTTTACCCTCGAGCGATTGATTGATGACACGGGCATAGTCCTGCGCCAGCCGGCTGGCGTTAAGGCCGCGCTCACCTGCTTTCTTCAATTCTGCCTGCGAGCACAGATAGGCCCAGGCGGTATCGTCGAATTGCAGATAGCGGCAGCCGGCATCGTAAAACCCGCGGATGGCTTGCCGATACGTTTTCGCCAGATCCTCGAAGATGGCACTGCGATCGGCATAAAACTTCGAGTCTACGGCTTTCGGTTCCAAGCGAAAATGCAATGTCGCCGGGCTTGGGATGCACATTTTCGGCACGACGCGGGTGTGCGCCTTGAGAAACTTGAAATGCTCCAGCATCGGATGATTGGAAAATCCGAGCTTGCCTTTGATGCGGATGCTGCGCGGCTTGGTCTGCACGCCGTGGAATTGGATGCCGTGGTCGAGTTCGTAGATTTCGACGCCATCAAGCATCCCGTAAAAATCGAAATGCCACCAGGAGCGGCGGAATTCGCCGTCAGTCGCAACTTTCAGCCCGACTTCTTCTTGCTTCTTGATGATCTTTTCGATTTCACGATTTTCGACTTCGTGGAGCTGAGCTGCGTCGATCTCGCCCTTTTCCCGCTGCGCGCGCGCTTGCTTGAGAGCATTGGTCCGGAGCAGGCTGCCAACGGTGTCGGCGCGAAATGGCGGCTTATTCTCGGGCATCGGTGTTATCCTCGGTGAAGGTTGCGGGAAACAAGCCGGGGCGGCGCATTTCGTCAACCACAAAAACCGTAAAACGCCGAATGGGCGCTATCCCATGGCGGCATGGCCGCGCCGGCGGGTATCCTGCGAACGCAGGTTGTGGCCAAATATCGCAGCTAAGTCGGTCTGTCCGCAACATGCGCAGCCAGTGCTTTTGTCTGCCGGAGCCGGGGGCTGGTACGGCCGAGGCTCAATGTGTTCCATGGCTGATCCAAGACTGATCCATGACTTGGCGGAATCCAGGCGATATTCTGCGCCGTCGGTTTCCCTAATGTCAGAACGCCGCGCGTGGCAGTACCTCGGTCGCCACGGCCAGAGCAATCGCTGGAGGGGGAATGAGTAAGGACTCTCTGAATCTTACAGCGATACTCAATCGCGTACTCGATCACGCGGCGCAAAATCTTACGTTCAATAAACTGCTGGTTCAGATCGGCATCGACCCCAGCAATGTCACGTTCCATGCGATCGCCGGCCGGTTGGTCGACATCGGCATGGCCAACATCAATTTTGCAAGTGTGTGCGCGTTGGTTGGCGCGGCCTTCTATGCCGCCACCGTGCTGACCCGAACGATGGTGCCGTTGCGCGCTTTCGGCATCATCAGCACCCTGTTGTTTATGGCCTATGGCGCGCTCGCCGGCGCGATCCCAACCTTTTTAATGTATTTGCTGTTGCTGCCCATCACTAGCCTGCGCCTCGTTCAGATGCTTAACCTCGTTAAGAAGGCTCGGGTCGCCGCGCAAGGCGATCTGTCGATGGATTGGCTCAAGCCGTTCATGAACCGGCGCAGCTACCACCAAGGCGACCTGCTATTTCGGAAAGGGCAGCCAGCGAACGAGATGTTCCTGACGGTGACCGGAAAATTTCTGGTCACCGAAATCGGCATCGAAGTCGCACCGGGACACCTTATGGGGGAACTTGGTTTCCTTACGCCCGGCAATAAACGGACCCAGTCGGTGGAATGCGTCGAAAGTGGCGATGTATTGACCATCACCTATGACCGGCTGCTCGAGATCTACTTCCAGAACCCGAAGTTCGGCTATTATTTCCTTCGCCTTTCCAGCGACCGCCTCCTGCAGAACATTGCCCGCCTTGAAGGCGTTATCGAACAAAACAAAATCGCGCTGCAATCCGGCGCTATAAAGTAGACGCTATAAAGTAGCCATCGAAGCGGTAGCCGAAAGCGTCGTGTCCCGGACGCCCAAAAGCCTGGCGAGTCCCGGTCGGCTTTAGGGTGCGGGCCGCGACCCCTGATCGGACACGGCCAAGCGGCCTGCCGGTAAGCCAGTACGACACTCGCGCCCGAACCCGACTTCTGCTAGTGGGAGCGCGGCCGGTGGTGGCGGGACGACGGTCGAATTGATGCGCGAACAGCCAGGTGGGAGCGCGGGATTTTGAAGACCTTCCGCGCCGCCGCGCAATTCTTCAACCGAAAGATCGGCTTTAGCCGATTGGGCGTGGTGCTCAGCGTCGCCATCATCCTGGTGGCGGCGTTTGTGCTTTACCGCATCCTGCACGGTATCGATCCCGACGAACTGGTCGACGCCCTGGAAGCGACCGATTGGCGCACCCTCGGTATCGCCGGCTTCTTCGTTGCCGCCGGCTATCTGACGCTCACCTTCTACGATCTGTTCGCGCTGCGAACCATCGGCCGCTCCGAATTGCCGTACCGCGTTGCCGCACTCGGCAGCTTCACTAGCTATGCGGTCGGACACAACGTCGGCGCCAGCGTCTTTTCCGGCGGCGCGGTCCGCTATCGCATTTATTCCGCATGGGGTCTGAGCGTCATTGAGGTCACCAAGATCTGCTTCGTCGCCGGTCTCACATTCTGGCTCGGCAACGCCGCCATGCTCGGTCTCGGCGTGCTTTACGCGCCGCAGGCGGCGCACGATTTCGACCAGCTTCCGCTCTGGCTCAACCGCGTTGTCGCGGTCTTCATCCTTGGTTTGCTGGCCGCTTACGTGGCGTGGGTTTGGCTCAAACCTCGGATCATCGGCCGCGACGGGTGGCAAGTGGCGCTGCCCGGAGGTCCGTTCACGCTGTTGCAGATTCTGATCGGCATTCTCGATTTGTCGTGCTGCTCGCTGGCGATGTACTGGCTGGTGCCGGATGAGCCGCATCTCGGTTTCGTGACTGTGGCCGTTATCTTCGTCACCGCAACGCTGCTCGGCTTCGCCAGCCATGCGCCCGGCGGACTTGGCGTGTTCGATGCGACCATGATGGTCGCCTTGTGGCAATTCGACAAAGAAGACCTGCTTGCCGGATTGCTGCTTTTTCGCCTGCTTTATTACATCATTCCATTTGCGCTATCGCTTTCGATACTTGGAACGCGCGAACTTCTGCTGAGCCGGGCCATGCGTCGCATCGCTTCGCAGACCGGCACACCAATGAACACCGTAGCCGGGTTAGTGCGCGAAAAATCCGACGTGAGTTGATCCGGCTGGCGCCGTGGGGACGGGCCGATGAGCTTGAACAAAGATCGCATCGCCCCGCGCAAAAGCGAGCGGCGTAGTCTGCGTTTCGTCATTGCCGCGGCGGCGGTCGTGTTCGCAGGCTTGGCGATCGTCGGTGCGCTGGCAGTCGGCTACGCGCTGGCCGGGTTTGCGATCGTCTCGGCAGTCGCTTTTCTGGCCTTGCGCCCCGCCGACGAGGTCGACGTCAAGCCGCCGGTTGCCTTGACCCAACGTGCGGGCGAGCCGCTCGATGCGCTCGTCGCCGGCTTGCCTGACCCGGTGATCGCGCTCGACCGCGACGGTCGGGTCCTGGCGTTCAACGACCACGCGCGTTCGTTGGCCCCGGCGTTGCGCCAGGGAGAGCCGGTGTCGCTTGCGCTGCGCATGCCGGAGCTGATCGAAGCGATCGGTCGCGCCTATGCCGGCGGCGAGGAGCAACGCGTCGAATATTCGGAGCCGGTACCGCTCGACCGCTGGTTTGAGCTGATCGTTGTTCCGGTCAAGCGTGTGACCGGCGCGGCGCCGCCTGACCTTGTGCTCATGACCTTCCACGATCTCACGCCGTTGCGCAGGATCGACGAAATGCGCGCCGATTTCGTCGCCAATGCCAGCCATGAGTTGCGCACGCCGCTAGCCGCGCTTTCCGGATTTATCGATACTCTGCAAGGCTCGGCGCGAGATGACGCGACGGCGCGCGACCGCTTCCTTCCCATCATGCAGGAACAGGCGCGCCGCATGGCGCGGCTGATCGACGATCTCTTGTCACTGTCGCGGATCGAGCTCAACGCGCACCGCCGGCCCGACACGGCGGTCGATCTGTTCCCGATCGTCCGCCAAGTCGTCGATGGCCTCCAAACACTGGCCCGCGACCGCGGGGTAACCGTGCAGGTCGAAGGGGCGAACGCGCTGACAGTGCTCGGCGACCACGACGAGCTCATCCGCGTCTTCGAGAACCTGATCGAGAATGCGCTTAAATATGGCGCCGCCGGCAAGCGCGTCGAGATCACGCTGACGCAAGGCCAATCAACCGACGAGTTGCCGGAAGCGCGCGTTGCCGTACGCGACTTCGGGCCGGGCATAGCGCCGGAACATTTGCCGCGGCTGACTGAGCGCTTTTATCGGGTAGATGTGCGGGAGAGCCGAGCGCAGGGCGGCACCGGGCTTGGCCTTGCTCTGGTCAAACATATCCTCACTCGCCATCGTGGCCGGCTAAGCATTGAGAGTTCTCCCGGCGCCGGGGCTACTTTTAGAGTTTATTTGCCGGCGAGCTTAGAGTCTCACGCTAGCTCAAACGGATAACCTCGGCTGATCAGCCAAGCCAAAGACTAAGAAACCCAGGATGAACAAGAACAAGTTGATCAGTTTCTTACGAGACATCGTGCTCTTTCGCCTCTTTTGGTTGTTATCTGGCCTCATAGAAACTGACTCGCTAACAATATCCTGGTCGCTCTTGGGGTCAAAATTGGTTACCACCCGAATACCACAGCGGGTGGGCGAACATTCGCGGAGCAAGTCCGTGGGCCAAGCGATCAGTGGTGCGACTGCTGGCGAAGCCACGACGATGATTGGAGTGTTCCTCAACCGCTACCGCCAAAATACTCGCGCAGGATACAAGGGCGTCGTCGTCTAGATTAGCCAAGCCGATTTGCACCGCAACCTCGCAGTTTGTTTCACCGGTCCATTTATTTGTCGAAATTCCACCGACTAAAAGTGCCTCTCGGGTTAAACATCATTTCTGGTCAAACGCTTATGCGCGTCATCCAACTGTCATCTAATCGTCATAGAACGGTGACGTGCCAATCCTAACCATCCATTGCTGCCGAAGACGGTTGAGAGGGTCGTCTAGGGCGCGTCTCTGAACAGCTTCACAACCCCAAACCTGCACGCCCGGGGAGGGACTCGAGCCGGCGGTGGACGTCGCCCGCGTTGCCCGAAATCACTCACAGGAGATAGGTCGTGAAACATCTTCGAACACTCGCCGCCGCTGGCCTATTGGCTGCCTCTGTCCTGCCTGCCGCGGCCGCCGACATCACCGGCGCCGGCTCTACTTTCGTCTATCCGATCCTCGCCAAGTGGGCCGACGCGTACAGGAAGGACACCGGCATCGGGCTGAACTATCAGTCGATCGGTTCCGGCGGCGGCATCAAGCAGATCACCAACAAGACGGTGACGTTCGGCGCCTCCGACATGCCGCTGAAGCCCGAAGAAGTTGCCAAGGCCGGCTTCGTGCAGTTCCCGGTCATCAACGGTGCGGACGTTCCAGTCGTCAATCTCGCGGGCATCAAGCCCGGCGAATTGATCCTCGACGGGCCAACTCTGGCAAATATTTATCTCGGCAAGGTCGCCAAATGGAACGATCTGGCGATTACAAAACTCAACCCCGGTGTCAAACTGCCGGACACTCCCATCGTTGTTGTGCACCGCTCGGATGGGTCGGGCACAACGTTTATCTGGACGAACTATCTGTCCAAGGTAAGTTCCGAATGGAAGGATAAGGTTGGTGAGAGTACGGCTGTTGAGTGGCCGGTCGGCATCGGCGCCAAAGGCAACGAGGGCGTCGCCAACAATACGGCTAACACGACCGGCGCCATCGGCTATGTCGAATACGCTTACGCCAAGCAGAACAACATGACGTACGCGAAAATGGTCAATGCGGCGGGCAAAACTGTCGCTCCTGCAACCGATACTTTTCAGGCTGCAGCCGCGGGCGCCCAATGGACTTCGGCTGAGGACTTCTACGTCATCCTTACGAACGCGCCCGGTGACAAGTCTTGGCCCATTGCCGGTTCAACGTTCATCCTGATGTACGGATCGCCGCAGGACCCGAAAACAGCGGCGGCGGCGCTGAAGTTCTTCGATTGGGGTTACAAGCACGGCCAGCAAATGGCCGCCGACCTCGACTATGTTCCGATGCCGGACAGCGTCGTCGCGTTGATCGAAAAGACTTGGAAAGCCCATATCAAGGGCGCCGACGGCAAGTCGATCTTCTAAGCCGAACGGCGCGGGGAAAGGGTGCCGCTGCAGCGCCTTTTTCTTTCCGCCACGAAGACATTTGCGGCTTGTCTAAGGGACAAGAGGTCGCTTGAGTAGCTCTCCTTTGAACGGCAAAGGAGAGTTCATGAAACCTGCGGAAAGGCAGCCTGTGGTCGATATTGCGTTGCCAGATCGAATAGTCATTCCCGCCGAGGCCCTGGCGCGCATCAGGGTCTTCGATCGGTTGCGGATTGGCGACGCCGTGTTCCGCCATCTGACGCGTGCCGCGGCTATCGGCGTGCTCTTGCTCCTCAGCGGCGTCATCGTTTCGCTGATCAGCGGCTCGCTCCCGGCGTTCAGGACTTTCGGTTTAGGCTTCCTGTTCAGTGAACGATGGAACCCGGTCACCGAGATCTTCGGCGCGCTGCCGGCCATATACGGTACCATCATCACCTCGTTCATTGCGATGCTGATTGCCGTTCCGGTGGGCTTGCTGATCGCTTTCTTTCTTACCGAACTTTGCCCGCTGTGGCTGCGGCGGCCGATCGGCATCGCCATCGAGCTGCTCGCCGGCATCCCCAGCATCATCTACGGGATTTGGGGACTTTTCGTTTTTGCTCCGTTCCTGCAAGGCACGTTGCAGCCGTTCCTTATCGATACGCTGGGCAACGTCCCGCTCATCGCACCGTTGTTCGCCGGACCGCCTTACGGCATCGGCATTCTGACCTCGGGCCTGATCCTCGCCATCATGGTGCTGCCGTTCGTGACCTCGATTTCACGTGACGTGTTCGCGGCGGTTCCCGCGGTTCTCAAGGAAGCCGCTTACGGTGTCGGCTGCACAACCTGGGAGGTGGCGCGCTACGTCGTGCTGCCTTACGCCAGGGTCGGCGTCATCGGCGGGGTCATGCTCGGCCTCGGCCGCGCGCTCGGCGAGACCATGGCGGTGACCTTCGTCATCGGCAATGCACACCGAATCTCAGCTTCGGTGCTCGCGCCCGGCACGACCATTTCCGCCAGCATCGCCAATGAGTTTACCGAAGCGGTCGGCGATCTCTACACCTCGTCGTTAATCGCGCTGGGTCTCATTCTCTTCGTGATCACGTTTATTGTGCTCGCCGCCGCGCGTTACATGCTGATGCGAATTGAGCACCGGATCGGATGACTTGATGTCGAGCGTGAACATGACCGCTCGTTACGCCGCAAGGCGCCGGCGCAACATCGTTGCGACGACGCTTGCACTAAGCGCCACGCTGGTCGGATTGGGCTGGCTGGCGCTGATCTTGGGGGCGCTGCTTTGGAATGGCTTTAGCGGCCTGTCGCTTGCGGTCTTTACGGAAATGACGCCGCCGCCGGGCGCAAAGGGCGGTCTGCTCAATCCCATTATGGGCAGTTTGATGCTCACCGTGCTCGCGCTTGGGATCGGCACCCCGATTGGCATCCTCGCCGGCACGTATATGGCTGAGTATGGCCGTTACGACCGCCTCACCAGCGTGGTGCGTTTTATCAACGACATCCTGCTGAGCGCGCCATCCATCGTGATTGGGTTGTTCATTTACGAAATCATGGTCGCGCCGATGGGGCATTTCTCCGGCTGGGCCGGCGGCGTGGCATTGGCCGTGCTCGTGATACCGGTGGTGGTGCGCACGACCGAGGACATGCTGACGCTGGTTCCGAATGCATTGCGCGAGGCCGCCACGTCGATCGGTCTGCCACGCTCGCTGACGATCCGGCACATCTGTTACCGCGCCGCCCAAGCCGGTATGACCACGGGCGTGCTGCTGGCCGTTGCCCGCATCAGCGGCGAAACTGCGCCGCTCCTGTTCACCTCGCTCAATAATCAGTTCTGGAGCGCCAACCTCGACGCGCCGATCGCCAGTCTGCCGGTGGTGATCTTCCAGTTCGCTCTTAGTCCCTACAAGGACTGGCAAGCGCTGGCCTGGACCGGCGCTCTCATTATCACGATGGCGGTGCTGGTATTGAGCATAACCGCGCGTAGCCTGGCTCCAACGGGTAAGCAGTCATGAGCGTCCCCTCGATCGCCGCTCTCAATGTCAGCGCGGCGCCGACCGACCGCGCCGGTCTCGTTGAAAAATTGAGTATTCGCAATCTTGATTTTTTCTACGGCGATTACCGCGCGCTGAAATCGATCAGCTTGCCGCTTTATGAGAACAAGGTGACGGCGTTCATCGGCCCGTCCGGCTGCGGCAAATCGACTTTGCTGCGCGTATTCAACCGGATGTACGACCTCTATCCCAATCAGCGCGCCACCGGCGACGTCATGTTCGACGGCGAAAACGTCATATCGCCGAAGCTGGATCTCAACTTGCTGCGCGCGCGCATTGGCATGGTGTTTCAGAGGCCGACGCCGTTTCCGATGTCGATCTACGAAAATATCGCGTTCGGCATCCGGCTGTACGAACGTCTGCGGAAATCAGAACTCGACGGACGCGTGGAGACTGCATTGCGGCGCGCTGCCTTGTGGGACGAAGTCAAGGACAGGCTTTCCGCCAACGGCCAGAGCCTGTCCGGCGGTCAGCAGCAAAGATTGTGCATCGCCCGAACCGTCGCGGTGCGGCCCGAAGTCATTCTCTTCGACGAGCCTTGCTCGGCGCTGGATCCGATTTCGACCGCCAAAATCGAGGAGTTGATCGACGAGATGACCGACGATTATACGATCGTGATCGTCACGCATAACATGCAACAGGCCGCGCGCGTTTCCGAGTTCGCCGCTTTTATGTATCTTGGCGAGCTGATCGAGTTCGACTCAACCAGCAAGATGTTCACGGCTCCGCACGATCAGCGGACGCAAGACTACATCACCGGCCGCTTCGGGTGACCGCCATGACCGATATGAATCAAAGAATCGACCACACCGCCAAAGCCTTCGACACCGACTTGCAGGAGATCGCTCGCCGGGTCGCAGAAATGGGCGGGCTTGCCGAGCGGCAGATCGCCGATGCCACCCGCGCGCTGGTCGAACGCGACACCGACCTCGCCGAGCATGTGATCGCCGTCGATCCCACTATCGACACGATGCAGCATGAAGTCGAGGAAAAGGCGCTCCTGACCATCGCCCGCCGCCAGCCTATGGCGGTCGATCTCCGCGAAATCGTCGGCGCCATGCGCGTCGCCAACGATCTCGAGCGCATTGGCGATCATGCCAAGCACATCGGCAGGCGCGTCGTCGCGCTCGATCTCGACCTGCATCCGCAACAATTGATCCGCGGCGTCGAACACATGGCCTCACTGGTACTGACGCAGCTCAAGCAGGTGCTCGACGCTTTTGCCGGACGCGATGTCGCCGCCGCGCTCGAAGTCTGGAACGGCGATGAGCAGGTCGACGCCTTATGCACGTCGCTGTTTCGCGAGCTGCTTACCTATATGATGGAAGATCCACGCAACATCACCTTCTGTATGCATCTGATGTTTTGTGCGAAGGATATCGAACGCATGGGCGATCACGCCACCAACATTGCTGAAACGGTGTACTTCATGATTGAGGGCCACCCCATCGCCGACCAGCGCCCGAAAGGCGACATCACCGGGTTTGGCGCAACGCGATAGCAAAAATGACGGGAGAACGGGCAATGGGAGCCAGCATCCTGATCGTCGAAGATGAAGAGCCGCTGACCACGCTG
The DNA here is from genome assembly GCA_035532335.1 of Xanthobacteraceae bacterium. GTDB lineage: Bacteria > Pseudomonadota > Alphaproteobacteria > Rhizobiales > Xanthobacteraceae > BOG-931. Next base: position 20,302 of record DATKRE010000007.1, read on the forward strand.
TTGCGTTACAACCTCGAAGCGGAGGGGTATCAGGTCGACGCGGTCGCCCGCGGCGACGAGGCGGATACCCGGCTGCGCGAGACGGCGCCCGATCTCATCGTGCTGGACTGGATGCTGCCCGGGCTTTCCGGCATCGAATTGTGCCGCCGGCTGCGAACGCGGCCGCAGACGCAGACTCTGCCGATCATCATGCTGACCGCGCGCGGTGAGGAGTGCGAGCGGGTGCGCGGGCTCGCCACCGGCGCCGACGATTACCTGGTCAAGCCGTTCTCGGTGCCGGAACTATTGGCACGGATACGGGCGTTGTTGCGCCGGGCGAGCCCGGAACGCGTCGCTACCAAATTGGCGATCGGCGATCTTGAACTCGACCGCGAAAGGAAGCGGGTGTCGCGCTCGGCGCGTCCGGTCGATCTCGGACCGACCGAATTTCGCCTGCTCGAATTCCTGATGGAACGTCCCGGTCGGGTTTTTTCGCGCGAGCAATTACTCGACGGTGTCTGGGGCAACGAGGTCTATATCGACGAGCGCACGGTTGACGTCCATGTCGGCCGGTTGCGCAAAGCGCTCAACCGTGGCCATGGCACCGATCCGATCCGCACCGTGCGCGGCGCCGGCTATTCGCTCGATGAGCGCTTTGGCAAGGCGAGCTGACGTTTCAACGCATCGGGCGACGGTCGCGGCGCCGCTCGCCGGCCGGCTGGTAGGCGACGCGCGAATGGTAGCCGCAATACGGCAAGCCGGTGATGGTATTGCCGCCGCAAAAAAAGAATTCGGTGCTGCCGGGATCGCCGATCGGCCAGCGGCAGGTTAGTTCCGTCAATTCGAGGATAGTACGGCGCTGACCGATCGGGATGATGTTTTCGATGAGTTCCGGCGTCGCTTCCGCTTCGATCTCGTAGGCATGCGCGAGCGCAGTATTGCCGCGGATCGACGCGCGCCCGATGCGCATCATCGGCGAGCGCGGCTTGCGCGGCCGCGGCGAGGAGCTTGAGGCGCTTTTGGCGCGGCCGGAGAGGCCGAGCCGGTGCACTTTGCCGATTACCGCGTTGCGCGTGATGCCGCCAAGTTCGGCCGCGATCTGGCTGGCCGAAAGGCCGTCGGACCACAGCTTCTTCAGCTGCTCGACGCGTTCGTCGGTCCACGACATGCCAAGTCCTTCCAAGCTCAGTCCTCCAAAATGGGTGCGGTCGATCGGACGGAATCCATCATCGAGCCGGGTGGCGCTTGCCGCCCGGCACGCACGCTACACTGACGCTTTAGCTGACTGTCCGCCGCACGAGATGTCGTACTCGACAGGCAAAAGGCTACAATATGGGGGGAGTCGGGCGCAAGAGTCGCCGTGACGAACGTCCAAGTTTTTCCTGTCCAATGTGGACGAAGTGGGGAAAACCCGCGCCGCGCCGGCTTTTTGGCGTGTTGACCGGCGCGGGCGTCACAAATAAAATAATTGCACGGTGCCGCCCGGCGAGGCGGCACATTTTGTTTCGGCCGCGCAGATAGATAATGCGCGGCGCGGGCTCAACCGTGACATCGCATCTGTTACCAACCTACGCGCGCGTCAATCTTGCTTTTGAGCGAGGCGAAGGCGCTTGGTTGATTGCCACCAACGGCGATCGCTATCTTGATTTTACCTCCGGCGTGGCGGTCAACGCGCTCGGGCATGCGCATCCGCAGCTGGTCGCCGCCATCGCCGAGCAGGCGCAGAAGCTGTGGCACGTTTCCAACCTTTATCAGCTTCCGGAGGCCGAGCGGGTCGCGCAGCGGCTGTGCGAGGCGAGCTTTGCCGACGTGGTGTTCTTCTGCAATTCCGGCGCCGAAGCGATGGAATGCGCGATCAAGACCGCGCGCAAATATCACGCGGCGAGCGGGCACCCGGAACGCTATCGGATTGTGACGTTCGAAGGCGCGTTTCACGGACGCACCCTGGCGACGCTTGCCGCCGGCGGCCAGAAAAAATATCTCGACGGCTTCGGTCCGGTGGTCGAAGGCTTCGATCAGGTGCCGTTCGGCGACCTCGAAGCGACGAAGCGCGCGGTCACCGACGAAACCGGCGCCATTTTGATCGAACCGATCATGGGCGAGGGCGGCGTGCGGGTGGTCGAGCCGTCGTTCCTGCGGGCGTTGCGCGAACTCTGCGACCGGCGCGGCTTGCTGTTGATCTTCGACGAAGTGCAGACCGGCATGGGCCGCACCGGCGAGTTGTTTGCCTACCAGCGCGTCGGCGTTGAGCCCGACATTATGGCGCTCGCCAAGGCACTCGGCGGCGGCTTCCCGGTTGGCGCATGCCTCGTAACCAGCGAGGCCGCCAAAGGCATGACCGCGGGTACGCACGGTTCGACGTTTGGCGGCAATCCGCTGGCGATGAGCGCGGCCAACGCCGTTCTCGATGTCATGCTGGCGCCGGGGTTTCTCGAACGCGTGCGGCTTACCGCGCTTTTGTTCAAGCAGCGGCTGGCGGAAATCAAGGACCGGCACCCGTCGGTGATCGCCGAAGTGCGCGGCGAAGGCCTGCTGATCGGGCTGCGCGCGCTGGTGCCGGCGGGCGAGCTGGTCGATGCCATGCGCGCCGAAAAGATGATCGCGGTGTCGGCCGGCGACAATGTGGTGAGGTTGTTGCCGCCGTTGATCGTCAGCGAGCAGGAGGTCGCCGAGGGCATTGCGCGGCTCGACCGCGCCTGCAACGCGATCAGCCGGGCCGGCAAGGCGGCGCGCACGCAGGAGCAGGTTCGATGAGCTCGCTCCGCCATTTCCTCGATCTGATCGACGTTCCGGCGGCGGAACTGCGTAAGATGATCGATGCGGCGCGTGCCATGAAGACCCGGGGTGGCGGCGGCGAACGGCCGCTCGTCGGTAAAACGCTGGCGATGATCTTCCAGCGGCCGTCAACGCGCACGCGGGTGTCGTTCGAAGTCGCCATGCGCCAGCTGGGTGGCGACGCCATCATGCTGACCGGGGAAGAGATGCAGCTTGGCCGCGGCGAGACGTTGGCCGACACCGCGCGGGTGCTGTCGCGTTACGTCGACGTCATTATGATCCGTGCGCTCGACCCGCGGGAGGTAACCGAACTGGCCAAATACGCGAGCATACCGGTGATCAACGGTCTGACCCGGCGCTCGCATCCCTGCCAGCTTCTGGCCGATGTGATGACCTTCGAGGAGCACCGCGGCCCGATCCGCGGCCGCACCGTCGCCTGGACCGGCGCCGCCAACAACGTGCTCACCTCATGGATGCACGCGGCCGAGCGGTTCGCGTTTCGGCTGCGGGTGGCGTGTCCGCCAGAACTCGCGCCGAAAAAGCCGCTGACCGAGTGGATCAAGTCGTCGGGCGCCGCGATCACCATCACTGCCGATCCCGAAGAAGCCGTGAAAGGCGCCGACTGCGTGGTGACCGACACCTGGATCTCCATGGGCGATCGTAACGGCGCCCGCCGCCACAATCTGCTCAAGCGCTACCAGGTGAACGCGCGGCTTATGGCGCGCGCGAAGCCGGACGCCGTCTTCATGCATTGCCTGCCGGCCCATCGCGGCGAAGAGGTGACCGACGAGGTGATGGATGGTCCGAATTCGGTCGTGTTCGACGAAGCCGAGAACCGGCTGCACGCGCAAAAGGGCCTCTTGACCTGGTGCCTCGCCGACGGTCGGTGACCGGCCCGCGTGAGCGCAAGGGCTCACAATTCCAGCGTGGGCCGCCTATATCGCGGCGATGAATACTCCCGGCACAGACATTCCAGTTCGCGCCCCCGCGCAGCACAGCCTCGACGACACCATTCTGCCGTTCGAGGTCGCCACGCTCGATCTGCGTGGGCGCATCGTGCGGCTCGGTCCGGTCGTCGACACGATTCTGAGCGGTCACGACTATCCGTTGCCGGTCGCCAAGCTGCTCGGCGAAGCGATCGTGCTCACGGTCATGCTCGGCTCGGCGCTCAAGTTTGACGGCCGCTTCATCCTGCAGACCCAGAGCGACGGCCCAGTGCGCATGCTGGTCGTCGATTTCACGGCGCCAGACAAAGTGCGCGCCTGCGCGCGCTTCGACGCCGAGCGGGTCGCTGCCATGGCGGCTGATGCAGCCGATCAGGGTCGATTGCTCGGCAAAGGCCATCTTGCCATGACCATCGACCAGGGCCCGGACATGAGCCGTTATCAGGGACTTGTTCCGCTCGACGGCAACGATCTCGAACATGCCGCGCACGAATATTTTCTGCGCTCGGAACAGATTCCGACCCGGGTCCGGCTTGCGGTCGCTGAGGAATTCCGCGGCGGGGAAAATGGCGGCGCGCGCCGCCGCTGGCGTGCCGGCGGGATCCTGCTGCAATTCCTGCCCAAATCGGCCGAGCGCGCGCGGCAAGCCGATCTTGATCCGGGCGATGCGCCGGCCGGCACCGAGCCGCACCTGCCGCCGGAAGACGAAGCTTGGGTTGAGGGCCGATCGTTGGTCGCCACCGTCAACGACGTCGAATTGATCGATCCGGCGCTGTCGAGCGAACAGCTTGCCTATCGGCTGTTTCACGAGCGCGGCGTACGGGTATTCAACTCCGCGCCGGTGCAGGCGCAATGCTCGTGCTCGCGGCAGAGTGTCGAGACCATGCTGCGTAGCTTTCCGTCGGAGGACCGCGACGACATGGTCGAGAATGGCAAGATCACCGTGACCTGCGAGTTTTGCAGTTCGACCTATGAGTTCAAACCGGAAGAGGTGGCGACCGCGGCAGATACGCTGAATTGACAGGTACGCTCAATTGAGCGTGCGTTTGCCGTCGTCGCCGCTGTCGAGCGAGAAAGCGGGAATCTCGATATCGAAGTGCTCGCCGCCGGAACCGACCATTCCGTAGGTTCCGAACATAAAACCTGACGGCGTTTGCAGCGGCACCCCGCTGGTATATTCGAATGATTCGCCGGCCTTGAGCACGGGTTCTTCGCCGACCACGCCGGCGCCGCGGACTTCCTGGCGCCGGCCGGTGGCGTCGGTGATGCGCCAATGCCGGGTCTTCAACTGAACGGTCTCGCCGCCGTTATTGGTGATGGCGACGGTGTAGGCCCAAAAGAAATAGTTGTTCTCCGGCGAGGAGCGGTCGGCGACAAAGCGCGGGGTGACGACGACCTGGATGCTGTGGGTGACGGCGCGATACATGGCACAAATCTTGACCCAATCCCGTCGCTTTCTCAAGCCGCGACGACGAAACATGCAACGGCAATATCATAACTGCTTGCGAATTTTCGAATCGGGGCCCTAG
>DATKRE010000008.1:0-27681 GCA_035532335.1 Xanthobacteraceae bacterium
GTCCACGATCCCGGCCGCGCCGCGACCTCGAGATTTTCCCGCAACGTGAGCGAGGGAAATATCTCGCGTTCCTGCGGCACGTAACCCAGTCCCGCCGCGACCCGCCGGTGCGGCGGCAGCCGGGTGATGTCGCGGCCGTGCAGGCGGATGACGCCGCGATGCAGCGTCGTGTGCCCCATGACGGTGGACAGGAGTGTCGTCTTGCCGACGCCGTTTCGTCCGATGATCGCCAGCGTCTCGCCCGCCTTAATGGCAAGCTGCATATTCTCGATGATCACGGTCTCGCCGTACCCAGCCGAGACCGCGTCGAGCTCGAGCGCCAATCCGAGGTCAGCCACGGGGCGCCTCCCGTTTTTCGCCGAGATAGATCGCACGTACCCGGGGATCGGCGGAAATCTCGTCCGGGGTGCCTTCGGTCAGCACTGCTCCGGCGGCCAAGACGGTGATCCGCTTGGCGAAGCGGAACACGACATCCATGTCGTGCTCGATAATCAGCACGGTGATGTTCGGATCGAGCTGCGAGATCACGTCAAGGATCAGGTGGCTTTCCGACGACGGCACGCCGGCTGCCGGTTCGTCGAGCAGCAGAAGTTTCGGCTGCTGCGCCAGCGCAATGGCAATTTCGACAAGGCGCTGCCGGCCGTAAGGCAATTCGCGCACCGGCCGGCAAGCATCGGATACCAGCGCCAGCGATTGCAGGTGATCGAGCGCTTCCTCGATCACCGCGGTTTCGCCGCCGGCGGATCGCCATAGCCGGTTGCACGCGCCGGTGCGCTCGCCAATCGCCAGGTAGATGTTTTCCAGCACGGTGAGGTTGCGAAAAAGCTGGTTGACCTGAAAGGTGCGCGCAATGCCGCGGCGGGTGCGTGCCGCTTGCGACAGCGAGGTAATCTCCTCGCCGTCGAGCAACACCTGGCCGGACGACGCCCGCACCCGGCCGGTGATCAGATTGACCAAAGTGGTTTTGCCGGCGCCGTTCGGTCCGATCAAGGCGTGGCGGGCGCCGTGCGGCAAAGCGAGGTTGATGCCGCTGGCGACTTCAATCGCGCCGAAGTTCTTTCGCAAGTTGCGGATTTCGAGCGCGGCCGCGGTCATGGCTGGGTTCGCCACCGCAACAGCCGGCTGACGTTTAACATCCTGGGTAATGTTCCGCGGCGCACAAACAAAACGACGCCGATCAGCAACAGCCCGATGCCGAACTGCCAGAATGCGGGACTGGCCTTCGCCAGCTCGTTTTGCAGGACCATGTAGAGAGCGGCGCCGATGAAGGCGCCGTACAGCCAACCGGCGCCGCCAAGGATGAGCATGACCAGCACGGCGGCCGACTGATCGAAGTCGAATACGCCAAGCGTGACGAAAGCGTTGGTCTGGGCAAACAGCGCGCCGGCGATGCCGGCGACGGCGGCCGAGATGGTGTAGGCGACCACCAGCCGCCAATGCACCGGCGAGCCGAGCGCATTCATGCGGTCGATGTTTTCCCGGATGCCGACCAGCGCTCGTCCGAACGGCGAATAGACAATCCGGCGCATGCAATAAAACACGATCAGCAACACCCCGAGGCAATACAGATAATAGGTGTGGCCGTAGATGTCGTAGTCGAAGTGTCCGAACAGCGGCGCGATGTTGACGCCCGGAATGCCGTCATAGCCGCCGGTGAAGTCGCGAAACAAATTGCCCGATTGCTGAAGCATGATGGTGGTCGAGAGCGTCAGGACCAGGAAGGCGAGGCCGCGGTAGCGCAGCAGCAGCCAGCCGGACAAGAAACCGGCAATGGCCGCGACCAGTGCGCCGCACACCAGGCCGGAAATCGGTTCGCTCCAGCCGAAGTCGGTAATCAGCAGCGCCGCGCCATAGGCGCCGAGGCCGAAGAATGCCGCATGGCCGAGCGTGACGATCCCGGCGTAGCCGAGAATCAAATCGAGCGACAACGCGAACAAAATCATGATCAGTGTTTGGTTGCCCAACACCATCTGGTTCGGAAAAATGAAAAACGCGGCGAGGGCGGCGAGCCACGGCAGCGCTTCGGCCGGACGAAAGCGGTCGCGTCGCACCAGCAAGCCGGCGCCGCGCGCGCGTTCGACGGCAATCTCGCCGCCGGCGGACGACGGCAGGGATTTATTCGCGTCCATAAAGTCCCGTCGGCTTGAACAGCAGGATCAGCACCGCAACGGCATAGATGGCGAACGTGCCGGCATCGGAGAAAAAATATTTGCCGGCGGTATCGGCCATGCCGAGCACCAGCGCGCCGACGAGCGTGCCCCAGATGCTGCCGGAGCCGCCGACCGCGACGACCAGCAGAAAGAAAACCAGATAGATGATGGCGAAGTTCGGGGTGAGGCCGAGCAACTGAATGGCAAGGCCGCCGCCGAGCGCGGCGAGCCCGCTGCCGACCGCAAACGTGATGGTGAACAACAAATCGACGTCGATGCCGACCGATTGCGCCATGCGCCGGTTATCCACCGAAGCGCGGATCTTGGCGCCGATATTGGTGCGGTCGAAGCCGTACCACAGCGCGGCAACCAGCGCCGCGCCGACGACGATCAGGAACACGCGGTAGGCCGGGAAGCTTCGCGCGCCGATAGTGATCTGGCCGGCAAGGTAATCGGGAATCCGGACGGCGTGCGTCAGCGGGCCGTAAAAATATGTGTAGGTGGCAATGGCCATGAACGTGAGCCCGATGGTCATCAACACCTGATCAAGTTCGCCGGCGCCGTAGAGCCTGGCATAGAGGGCGCGTTCGAACAGCACGCTGGCGGCGCCGACGACGACGAAAGTGATGGCAAGCGCGGCGAGAAACGGCACGCCCCAGGCGCTCATCGTCGTCAGGACGAGATAGCCGCCGGCCATCGCGAACGCGCCGTGCGCCAGATTGACGAAGCCCATCAGGCCCATCGTCACCGACAGGCCGATCGACACGATAAAAAGGAACATCGCCCAGGCCAGGCCGTCGAACAGGATGCTGACGATGGTGTTGACCATGGGCGACGCGCTTCAGCGCTGGCGTCGCTGCGCCAGCCGCGGCGAGGATACCGGCCGCGGCTGCCGGCGCAAAGCTGATAGCGCCGAGCTTGTGCGCGTTACGAACCCGATCCGCAGCGGCCGAGCTTGAGAGCCTTGCACTCGTCCTTCACCGCCGGGTAGGTCTCCAGCACTTTGATGCCGAGCTTGCCATCCGGCTTCTTGATGACCTCCTCGGCGCGCTCCGGTTGAATGATGTCGCGCGTTTGCGGATCGATCTCGATCGACCCGCGGGGGCCATCGTGCTTCCATCCCTTTAGCGTATCGATCACCTTGGCGCCGTCGTCCAAATTGCCGTGCAGCGTATTGATGACGTGGAAGATGCCCGCCATCGTGTCCATGCCGGCCGCCGACATGAAATCGGGATAGGAGTTCGGGCCGTAGGCATCGTGCCAGGCTTTGACGAAAGCCTGATTGCCCGCGGTGTCGAGATCGTCGGAATAGCTTGCCATCACGACCAGGCCGATGGCCGCGTCGCTCATATGGGCCAGTTCATAGTCCGGGATGAGATCCATCGGGCCGATCAGCCGGACACCGGCTTTACGCATGTTGAGGTCGCCGTAGGTCTTCATGACGCCGGCGGCGTGCGCGCCGGACGGAACGAAGACGTAGAAACAGTCCGGATGCTCGTCCTTTACGCGCTGGAAGAACGGCGTGAAATCCGGCACCGGCCCGGGCGGACCTAAGCGGATTTCATCGACGACCTTGCCGCCGGCTTTTTCGAAGGCGGTCTTGAACGCCAGCGTCGAATCCTGCCCCGGCGGAAAATCCGTGAAGGCGGCCGCGGCGGTTTTACAGCCGAGCTTCGTCGCTGCGTAGGTGCCCATGGGATAGGCCGGATCCCACATGCTGAACGAGAAGCGCGCGATGTAGGGCGACAAGTTGGTGATCCACGCCGTGCCGGCGTTGGCGATGACCATCGGCATTTTGACTTGCGTCACCAGCGGCGCCACCGCGATTGCCGACGGCGAAAAGACAAAACCGGTGAGCAACTTCACTTTGTCGTTGGTGATGAGTTCGGTGACCACGGTTCTGGCGTTCGCGCCCGACGGCGGACCTTCGTCGCGCTTGATCAGTTCGATCTTGTTGTCGCCAAGGTCCTTGGCGTGCAGCTTGACGTAAAGGTCGAATGCCTTGTCGATTTGATTGCCGAGATCGGACATTGGGCCCGAATACGGCAGCACGACGCCGATCTTGATCGTCTCCGCGTGGGCCGTTCCGAACGAGCAAAATGCGAGCAGCGCAGCCGCGAACGCCCCGGCGATTTTCATCATGCGTCTCCTTGGGTTTCTTCCCAACACGCGACGGCGAGCTTCCCACGATGGGCACGGTTTGCTCTTGATTTTGGGCAGTTTCGCACGTCAATTCGGCAATGGCAAAATCAGCGCTGGACAAACGAAACGCCGCGTCGGTGTGCCGCATCGAAGGCGGTTTGTTGCGGCGGGGCAGGGTAGGGCGATGACGAAGCGGATCGACGGCAAAGCGCGCGCAGACCGTTTGGTCGCCGATGTCGCGGCAGCGGCCGCGGCGCTGAAGGCAGCCGCCGGCTTTGCGCCGGGGCTTTGCGCCGTTCTGGTCGGCGACGATCCGGCGAGCCAGGTCTACGTTCGCAACAAGGGCAAGGCGGCGACCGCGGCCGGGATCAACAGCTTTCAAGAGCACCTGCCGGCGAGCGCCAGCGAAGCCGAACTGCTGGGGCTGATCGGCAGGCTTAATTCCGACGATCGGGTCGACGGCATCCTGGTGCAGTTGCCGCTGCCCAAGCATATCGATCCGCAGCGGGTCATCGACGCCATCGATCCCGGCAAGGACGTCGATGGCTTCCACGCGCTCAATGTCGGCCGTTTGTGGAGCGGCGGATGGCGCCGCGCGCTGCTGCCGTGCACACCTTATGGCTGTCTGCTGCTGCTGCGCGACGAATTGCCCAATCTTGCGGGTGCCGATGCAGTCGTGCTCGGGCGCTCCAACATCGTCGGCAAGCCGATGGCGGCGCTGTTGTTGGCGGAGAACTGCACCGTCACGCTGGCCCATTCCAAAACCCGCGATATCGCCGCGCTCTTGCGCCGCGCCGATATTCTGGTGGCGGCGGTCGGGCGGCCGGAATTCGTGCGCGGCGACTGGATCAAGCCCGGCGCCGTCGTCATCGACGTCGGCATCAATCGGGTGGCCGCAGCGGATGGGAAATCGAAGCTCGTCGGCGACGTCGCGTTTGCGCAAGCGCAAGGCATTGCCGGCGCGATCACCCCGGTACCGGGCGGCGTCGGCCCGATGACCATCGCGTGTCTGTTGCGCAATACGTTGATCGCGGCGTGCCGGCGGCGCGGCCATGCGGAGCCGCAACTCTAGTGGTTCGATTCTAACATTCGCTTCCGTATTCGGCAGCTTCTCATGCGAATGCTAGAATCAAAAGGACCACTAGCAAATATGAGTCTTAGTGGAGCTTTGGATTTGACATTCGCTTCACGAGGCTGCCGCCAGGTGGGTAGCGAATGTTAAATCCGCTCCACTAGTGTCCGGATTCCGAAGTTCGCCTATCCGTGCCACTCGTCTCGATGCGAATTTCGGAATCAAAGGGACCACTAGTCACAATTTGGACGCAGCATCAGCTATGGTAGGGAACCTCCTCGCACCGTTGTGTCGCCGGCGATGATCCGCTCTCTCTTTCTGCTTTTCGCTGTTCTCCTGTGTGCGTCTGGCGTGCGGCCGGCGCGCGCGCAGACATCCGATGCCGATCTCGTAACCCGCATCGGGCGGCTCGAAGCGACGATCCGCGATCTCACCGGCAACGTCGAGCAACTGCAATACCGCAACCAGCAGCTCGAACAGCAGGTGCAGCACCTGCAACAAGAGGCGGCTCAGGAGGGCAGGGGCCCGGCGCGTTCGCCGGCACAGCCGCAACAGCGTCCGGTTGGACAATATCCGGCGCCGGCGCTTTCGCCCGCGCCTGTAGCCGCCGCCGCGCCGCCGGCGGTGACTGCGCCTATCGTTGAGCCGGCAATTGGCCGGCGCGGCGATGCTTTCGATCCGGCAGCCAATCCGAGCGCGCCGGGTGTGCCGCGGGCGCTTGGCAGCAGCACGACGGCGACCGAGCCGCCCCCTCCGGTCGCGGAGGCGTCCGCCCCTCGTCAAATCGGTGCGCCGCTCGATCTGTCGACGCCCGGCACCGCGCCGCCCGGCGCACTGCCGCCGCCCCCGCCGGCCAATCCCAGCGCGACCGGCACCATGCAAGCGACGCTGCCGCCGACGAATTCGCCGCGCGACGCTTACGACCTCGCTTATGGCTATGTCCTGCACAAGGACTACAGCCTCGCCGCCGATAGCTTCCGCACTTTCATGCGGCAATATCCCAGCGATCGGCTGGCGCCCGAAGCGCAATACTGGCTCGGCGAAAGCCTGTTCCAGCAGAAGCAATATCGCGACGCGGCCGAGGCATTCCTGGCGGTTTCCACCAAGTATGATACGACCTCGCGAGCGCCCGAAGCGCTGCTGCGGCTCGGTCAGTCGCTTGCGGCATTGGGCGAGAAAGAGGCGGCTTGCGCCTCGCTCGGCGAAGTGCTGCGTAAATATCCGCGCGCTTCGGCGAGCATAAAGCAGGCCGTGGAGCGAGAACAAAAGCGTGGGCATTGCTGACCAGGCGGTTCGCGACGACGAAGCGAGCGCGTTGTTCAGTGGTCTTGAGGAAGTGCCGGGACTTCTGCTTGCGGTTTCCGGCGGCTCCGACTCTACCGCGCTTCTGCTGTTGGCGGCGCGCTGGGCCAAGCGCCTGAAAAAGCGGATCAAGCGCTCCCCTAAACTTCTCGCTGTTACCGTCGATCACGGACTGCGTTCGGAATCCGCGCGCGAAGCGGCGGCGGTCGGACGGCTCGCGCGTCGGCTCGGCGTTCGGCATATCGTCGTGCGCTGGCGCGGCACCAAGCCGAAGACCGGCTTGCAGGAGGCCGCGCGCCACGCGCGCTATCGGTTGCTGGCGCAAGCGGCGGCGCGCGCCGGCTGCGAGCACGTTCTGACCGCGCATACGCTCGACGATCAGGCGGAAACGGTGCTGTTTCGATTGGCGCGCGGCAGCGGGTTGACCGGGCTTGCCGGCATGGCGCACGCGTTGCCAATACCGGTAGGCGGAGAGCGGGCGGTTTTTCTGGTCCGGCCTTTGCTTGGCGTGGCCAAGGCTCGGCTGGTCGCCACGCTGCGTGGCGCCCGCGTGGCGCACAGCGAGGATCCGAGCAACCGCGATCCGCGATTTGCCCGCACCCGGTTCCGTGTGTTGCTGGCGCAACTCGCCGAAGAAGGTCTCGATGCGCGCGGCTTTGCCCGGCTGGCGGCGCGTATGCGGCGCGCCGAGACCACCATCGAGTTCGCCGTCGCGGCCGCGCGCGACGCGCTGGCGCCGTGGCCGTGGCATGGTTCAATCGTTTTCGATGCGACGCGGTTTAACGACCTGCCTGCGGAGGTGGCGTTGCGGCTGCTTGGCCGCGCGGTCGCGCATGTCGGCAACGAGGGGCCGGTCGAACTCGGCAAGCTCGAACTGCTGTACGAGGCGCTTCGCAAGGCCCGTGTACCGCTTCGCCGGACATTGGCCGGTGCTCTTGTCGCGGCCGGCGGCGGCCGGCTCGTGGTCGAGCGGGCTCCATCCCGCCGCCAGGCCGCTCGCCCTACCGGCAACCGCCGATTTACGAAATAGAGTGTAGAATAAACAGCTTGCCGGATGCCCGCGTTCTCTTGGCAGGCGGGGGTACGACGCCTACATTTGCCAAGATACGACGCGATGCTGCCGCGATTCGCGAACAGTATTAAGCAGTTGGGTACCGGCAGGTCGCCGGCGAAGGGCCCGCAATGAACGCCAATCTCCGAAATTTCGCTCTATGGGTCATTATTGTCCTGCTGCTGCTCGCGTTGTTCACGCTGTTCCAAAATCCCGGCCAGCACACGACTTCGCAGGATGTTTCCTTCTCGCAGTTGCTCAACGAGGTCGATCAGGGCCATGTGCGCGATGTCTTGATCCAGGGACCGGAAATCCACGGCACCTTCACCGACGGCCGCACGTTCCAGACTTATGCGCCGAGCGACCCGAGCCTGATTCAGCGCCTTTACAACAAGGGTGTGTCGATTACGGCGCGGCCGCAATCCGACAACGTGCCCTGGTTCGTGTCGCTGTTGATTTCCTGGCTGCCTTTCGTCGCACTGATCGGCGTATGGATTTTTCTGTCGCGGCAGATGCAAGGCGCCGGCGGCAAAGCGCTCGGCTTCGGCAAGTCGCGGGCAAAGCTTTTGACCGAGGCGCATGGCCGCGTCACCTTTGACGATGTGGCCGGCATTGACGAGGCCAAGTTCGACTTGCAGGAGATTGTCGAGTTCCTGCGCGATCCGGGTAAATTCCAGCGGCTCGGGGGCCGGATTCCGCGCGGCCTGTTGCTGGTCGGTCCGCCCGGCACCGGCAAGACCCTGCTGGCGAGGGCCATCGCCGGTGAGGCCAACGTGCCGTTCTTCACGATCTCCGGTTCCGACTTCGTCGAGATGTTCGTCGGTGTCGGCGCAAGCCGTGTGCGCGACATGTTCGAGCAGGCGAAGAAGAACGCGCCTTGCATCATCTTCATCGACGAGATCGACGCCGTCGGCCGCCACCGAGGGGCTGGTCTGGGCGGCGGCAACGACGAACGCGAGCAAACGCTGAACCAATTGCTGGTGGAGATGGATGGCTTCGAGACGAATGAAGGCATCATTTTGATCGCCGCCACCAACCGACCGGATGTGCTCGATCCGGCGCTGTTGCGGCCGGGCCGTTTCGACCGTCAGGTCGTCGTGCCGAATCCGGACGTGATCGGCCGCGAGCAGATTTTGAAAGTGCATGTGCGCAAGGTGCCGTTGTCGCCGGATGTGAACTTGAAAACCATCGCGCGCGGCACGCCCGGCTTCTCCGGCGCCGATCTCATGAACCTCGTCAACGAAGCGGCCTTGATGGCCGCCCGGCGCAATAAGCGCATGGTGACGCATGTCGAGTTCGAGGACGCCAAAGACAGAGTGATGATGGGCGCCGAAAGAAAGTCGCTGGTGATGACCGAGGAGGAAAAGCTCCTCACCGCCTATCACGAAGGCGGTCACGCGATTGTGGCGCTCAACGTCAAAGCGACCGATCCGGTGCATAAGGCGACGATCATCCCGCGCGGCCGGGCGCTTGGCATGGTCATGCAACTGCCGGAACGCGACAAGCTGTCGATGAGCCTTGAACAGATGACCTCGCGGCTCGCGATCATGATGGGCGGTCGCGTCGCCGAGGAGATGGTATTCGGCCATGAAAAGGTGACGTCGGGCGCCGCTTCGGACATCGAGCAGGCGACCAAGCTCGCGCGCATGATGGTGACGCGCTGGGGTCTGTCGCAAGCACTCGGCAACGTCGCCTATGGCGAAAACCAGGAAGAAGTCTTCTTGGGCTATTCGGTGTCGCGCCAGCAGACCATTTCGGAAGCAACCGTGCAGAAGATCGACGCCGAAATCAGACGGCTGGTCGAGGACGGCTATCAGGAAGCGCAGCAAATCCTTACCGAGAAGCGTGCCGATCTGGAGACGTTGGCCAAAGGTCTGCTCGAATTCGAGACGCTCGGCGGCGACGAGATAAAAGATCTCATCGTGGGCAAGCGGCCGAACCGCGAGTCCGCGATCGAGCCGACGGCGCCACGCCCTTCGACCGTGCCGACCGCCGGTGCCGGCCGCAACCGGCCGCGCACGGAGCCGGGGCCAATGGAGCCGCAGCCGCAGGCGTAAGCCCGGCCAGGGGGGGTTGATGCGGACGGTTCCGGTCGCAGGGCTCATCTTGGCCATGATGACGGGTATGGCCGCCGCGGAGCCGCCCCAGGTCGCCGGCCAACCAGTGTTGCTCAATCCGGGCGCCTCGTCTGCGCCCAGCGGGCCAAGCCCCCCGGCCGCAAAGCCGGCACAGCGGTCAGCCAAGCCCGCCAATACCGCCAAGCCTGCCGCCACCGCCAAGCCTGCCGCCACCGCCAAACCTGCTAACACCGCCAAACCTGCTAACACCGCTAAGAAGGCGCCCTCCACGCCGGAAGCCCGCTCGGCGGCGCTGCTGGCGCTCTCGTCCGATCCGGTCTTCGATGAGGGCACCTATGCGCGCATCAAGGAGGCGCTGCTTAGCTATGCCGATATCCAGGTGCGTGGCGGCTGGCCGAGCCTGCCGGCCGATTCCAAGCTCGCGCCCGCCGTAAACGGATCCGACGTCGCGCTGTTGCGGCGGCGCCTCGTTATCACTGAGGACATGCCGGTCGCGCAGGAGGAGGGTGATGCTTACGACGCTGACGTGGCCGAGGGCGTCAAACGTTTCCAACTGCGCCACGGCCTCGATGCCACCGGAAGTGTTGGCGCTCAAACGCTGCGCGCGCTCAACGTTCCGGTCGCGGCGCGCATCAAGCAACTCGAAGCCTCGCTTGAACGTCTGCTTGGCATGGATTTCATCTTTGCCGAACGCTATGTCGTGGTGAACATCCCGGCAGCGTTCGTCGAGGCGGTCGGCGGCGACAAGGTGCAGCGGCGCTATCGGGTTATTGTCGGCAAAGTCGACAAGCCCTCGCCGACTCTGACCACCTACATCACCGCGATCAATCTAAATCCGACCTGGACGGTGCCGCTTTCCATCACCAAGAACGAAATCTTCGCGCACATGCGGCGCGATCCAAGCTATTTGAGCCGCATGCACATGCGCGTGCTTGGCGCACACGACGAAGAAATCGATCCGCAATCGATCGACTGGTCATCCGGTCGTTCGCCAAATTTCACCGTCCGGCAGGATTCCGGTACCTGGAATGCTCTGGGTTCTCTCAAGATCGACATGCCGAACCCGTATTCGGTTTACATGCACGACACCGACGCGCGGCGGCTTTTTGAAAACGATTATCGTTTCGACTCGCACGGCTGCACCCGAGTTGACAATGTGCGCGATCTTGCCGCCTGGATTCTGCAAGATGTAACCGGATGGAATCGCGCCGCCATCGACGCCGGGATCGCCGCCGGCGAGCGCAAAGTCATCAATCTTCCGCATAAGATTCCGGTCGCCTGGGTCTATCTCACCGGCTGGATGACGCGCGACGGTGTCATCGAATTTCGCGATGACGTTTACGCTCACGATGAGGCGCTCGACCGCGCCGGCCTCGACGAGGCGGCCCGCGCCGGCGGCTTCGTGGCCCCGTTGGGGCATGACGTCAAGCAGGTCTCGATCGACAACCGCTAGACCCCGATCCGATCAAGTTGAATCGGATCAGGGTCTAGATTGTTCGCTGGAGCATGATCTTTTCGGAAAACCGGCATCCACTTTTCCGGATCGTGCTCTAGGTTGACAGCACGGTACGGCCGATGACGCGACCGGCACGCAGATCGTCGAGCGCGCCCTGTGCTTCGTTCAACGGCCGCCCGCGGGTCGGAATCGGGGCGATGTTTTTGGCGCGCACCAAGTCGAGAAGCTCACGCGCCTCGTCGAGCGTGCCCGTCAGCGTGCCTTCGATCGTCATCGCCTTGATGCCGAACATGGCTGCGGCGATCGAAAAATTGCCGCCAAGCAGTCCAGTGACCACGACCTTGCCGCCCCGCGCCAACAGGCTGGTCGCGAATTGCAACGACTTGTCCGAGCCGACAAAATCGCAGACCGCGAGCAGGCCGCCGGTTGCCGTCGTGATTGCCTTGCGCGCCTGCGGATCGGACGGATCGTAGGCTTGCGCGGCGCCGGCGGCGAGTGCGGCCTGCCGTTTGCCCGCATCGATGTCGGCGACGATTGGTGGCGTTCGGAAAAGCGCACGTGCGATGGCAAGGCCCATCATGCCGACTCCACCCAGTCCAATCAGCAGCAGCGGGCCGCGCTCCGGTCGGTTCATATGGCGCTTGAGCGCCGCATAGGCCGTCAGCCCGGAACACATCAGCGGTCCGGCGAAATCCGGGGCGAGCGGAGCGAAATCGAGCAGATAGCGCGAATGAGGCACCAGGACATGCGTCGCAAATCCGCCGTCGACCGAAATGCCGAGGTGATGATGATTCGAGCACAAATTCTCTTCGCCGCCCGTGCAGCTGGCGCATGTGCCGCAGCCGATCCAGGGATAGACCGCGACGTGACGGCCGACGGCCGCAGCGTCGGCTTCTGGTCCGGTGGTTTCGACAACGCCGGCAATCTCGTGGCCAAGCGTGAACGGCAACGTGCGACCGGCGCTGACGTCAAGCTTTTTGTCGCCGCCCAGCGAGAAGTAACCGTCCTGCAAATGCAAGTCGGAATGACAAACGCCGCAACGCTCGATGCGGACAAGGACTTCGTGGCCCTGCGGTTGCGGCGGGTCGACAACCGTCTCCTGGAGGGCTTGTCCGTAAGCGACGAGCGATTGGCGGCGCATTTTGTTCATCGCGGCGTTCTCCATTGCATCAGGAGCAAACATCATGCCCCAGGCTGCGTTGCGCGGCGAGGGCTCGCGCCAGCGACACAAAGCCGTTGACCGGGATGTCCTCGGCCCGCGCCGTTGGGCTCAAGCCGGCCGCCGAGAGAAGCGCTAAGGTATCGCCACCAAGTGATCGCAGGCTTTGACGCAGCATCTTTCGCCGTTGACCAAACGCGGCCTGGGTCACGGTTTCGAGCAAAGCGCGATCGCAACTCGCCGGCGTTGCCCGCGGCAGCAAGCGTACCAGCGAGGACGTGACTTTTGGCGATGGTACGAATGCCGCGGGATTAACGTCGAAAAGAACGCGTGCCTCACAGCGCCATTGCACCAGTACCGAAAGGCGCCCGTAGATCTTTGAACCCGGCTTGGCGACGATGCGCTCGGCGACTTCCCGTTGGAACATCAGAATGGCGGCGT
Source organism: Xanthobacteraceae bacterium (assembly GCA_035532335.1). GTDB lineage: Bacteria > Pseudomonadota > Alphaproteobacteria > Rhizobiales > Xanthobacteraceae > BOG-931. The sequence goes on from DATKRE010000008.1 coordinate 12,852, forward strand.
CGTACCACGGCGGCCAGGGCTCGACGGTGACCCAGGAGATCAATAGCGCCGTTGCGATGTTGTAGGGCAGATTGGCGACGATCCGCACCGGCTTCCGATCGAGTAGAGGAAGGGGGTCGAAGGTAAGCGCGTCCGCTGCGACGACCTCCAGGCGGCCGGGATAGTGCTCGGCAACTTCGCCCAAGGCCGCGATTGCGCGCTCATCGCGCTCGATTGCGATCACGCGACCGGCGCCGGACGCCAGCAACGCGCGGGTGAGTCCGCCCGGCCCGGAGCCGATCTCCAGCACTGTTACCTGCGCGTGCGAATCTGCCGCGCGGGCAATACGCGCGGCCAGATTGAGATCGAGCAAAAAATTTTGCCCTAGCGATTTTTTGGCAACGAGGCCGTGGCGGCGAATAACGTCGCGCAACGGCGGCAGGCCATCGGCTGCCGTGCTCACGCTGTGAGCGGCGCCAGGCGATCCGCCATGGCGAGCCGCGCGGCTAGACGCAGCGCCGCAATCAGGCTCGTTGGATCGGCGGTGCCGGTGCCGGCGATGTCGAAGGCCGTTCCATGATCGGGCGAAGTTCGCACGAAGGGAAGGCCAAGCGTAACGTTGACCGCGTGATCGAACGCAAGCGTTTTGATCGGAATCAACGCTTGATCGTGATACATGCACAGTGCCGCATCGTATGTCTGGCGCGCTTGTTTGCTGAACAGCGAGTCGGCGGGTAGCGGCCCTCTTGCATCAATGCCTTCGGCGATCAGCCGCGTAACCGCCGGGGCGATGATCGCGCGGTCTTCCTCGCCGAGCGAGCCGTTCTCGCCGGCGTGCGGATTGAGCCCCGCCACGGCGAGACGCGGACGCGGAATCCGAAATCGCGTGGCGAGGTCACGCGCCACGATGCGTCCGGTTTCGACCACGAGTTCGGTCGAAAGATGCTGAAAAACTTCCTTGAGCGGTAGGTGAATGGTCACGGGTACGACGGCGAGTTCCGGCGACCACAACATCATCACCGGACGCAGAGTTTTTTGGGTAGCTTCTTGCACCAGCGTTGCCAGGAATTCGGTGTGACCGGGCTCTGCGAATCCAGAACGGTACAGCACGTTCTTCGCGACCGGATTGGTGACGATCGCGACCGCTTGGCCGGCGATGACGTCGGCAACCGCGCGCCGAATAGAAGCGATGGCCGCCGGGGCGCTCGATCGGTCGGGGTGGCCGGGCTTGGCGCTGATCTCAACATCGAGCGCGACGACTGGCAGAGCCGATGAAAATGCCGCGGCGGCGGACGCCGGTGCCACTGCCGCGACAGGCACGGCAAGACCGAGGCCGCTGGCGCGCCGCCGCATAAAATCAGGGTCGGCAACCAGATAAAATTGCGGAATATCCAGCTCGGCCCGTCGGGACCAGACCGCGAGAGCAAGGTCAGGGCCGATCCCGGCGGGCTCGCCCAGCGTCAATGCCAATGGCTGCACGAGTTTCTTTCTATCGTTTATTTGCTTTCCGGCATCTTGTATTCGATCATCGCCTGCCGTCGCAAATTCTCCAAATACCGTTTCGCCTGCGCGCCAAATCTTTGTTGCAGCATTTGGTCGCGAATTTCGTGCATTTCGGGCGTATCGGATTTCGTCTCTTTTTTGGCGCAGACAGCGAACATCTGAACTCCTTCCGCCGTCTGTTCTGGCGGCGTCAGATGGCCGACCGCTGTGTTGTCCAGGATGTCGCGCAGCTGCTGGGCCAGTTCGGCGGAAAATTTCGATACTTGATCGCGTACTGCGACATCCGGCAACGCGCGCGCAAAGGCCACGCCGTCACTGCAATTCAGAAAACGACCGCGCAGTGCTTCAGCGTCGTGCTTACGGGCGTCGTAAACGGCATCGGGCGAACCTCGTGGCACGATCAATACGACGGGCCGCATGATGTATTCATAGCCGATATCTTTCTTCTGGTCCGTCTTGTGCAGTTGAAGCTGGTTTTCGACGTCTTTGTCGTTGATTTCAAGACTCGCCCTGAAACGACCGCGGACAAGATTGGTCCATGCGATCTGTGCCCGTAGCCGCCGTTTAAGCGTGTCGGGACTTGCGCCGTTGCCCTCAAGAATTTGGTTCAGCTTCTGGACATCCACACCCATACGGGTGGCAACCTGGGCATAGGAACTGTCCACATCCCGATCGGGAACCTCGATGCTGTAGCGTTTGGCTTCCGTGACCTCCAGGATTTCGTCGATAAGGCTATCGAGGGTCTCCTTCCGGGTTGGCTGCTTATGTGAGCTGAGAAACAGGAACTTGGCGCGATGCTCGATGTCGAGCGCCGTAATCGGCTGACCGTTGACGAAAACGACCACCTGCTGCGCAGATGCGCCTCCGGGAGCGATGAGCATGACGGCTGCGACGAACAGCGCCGCGGTAAGCGTCTGCCAACTCGTACGGGCCGGGATTTGCGAAGTCACTCCTTGCTCCTTCTTCGAAAAAGACCTGCCAGCCCTGCGAGCTTTCCAGCTCATCATGATGTTGGACAATATCGTCATGGCCAAATTTAGAATATCGACGAGATTGGAGCCAGCGTATTCGGTCCGAGCGTGCGCAAGCTCAACTGCAGCATAACGCCCTCGTTCAGTGTCGGACTTGTGCCCGTATAAGTCGGACTTGTGCCCGTATAATATGAGCCCGTATAATAGACGTATGAGGTGATGAAGTTCACCGATAACATGAAGCAATCGTCGGTGTAGCCGATACCGATGCGGGTCTGGTCAAATTGGTGAGCAATGAGATCGTAGCGCACCGAGCCGAGGAGAACCCAGTTTTGCGTGAGTTTCACCGAGGCCCCGGCGAGAATCTCCGAACGCGTATCGAGGAATCCAATGTCGGGCTGTGCGGCGTAATCGCCGTACATGAGCTGCAGCGTCCAGCGATCGAAATTAGCGCGCGTTTCGAATTCGAGCCGTTCCGGCGTAAACGTTGCTTGGTCGAATCGCCCGCGGGCGGTGAATGAAAAAATCTGATTGGGCTGGTACATGATGCGACCCACGTAATCGGAAAGGGTCTTATCCAAACCGCTCTGCAGTCCGGTATTCGTCAAATCGGTCGCCGCGTAAGAATTCAATCCATAAAGCTGATAGGACTGCCCGAATAGCGCGTTAAAGTATCCCGCTTGGTTTACTTGCGCCGTATATTGCACGCCGGCGTTAAGTCGGCCGCCGCCTTCGACTCGGTCCCAGCCGGAGAATTTGTCGATCGAGAAGAGATTGCTGTCGCTGAAGACGACGCTTTGCGCGTCTTCATTTGGAAATTTTCCGATCTGTGTTTCGTTGGGGCGGAGAACCAGTTGCGCGATCGGTTCGATGGTTTGTGTTCCCCATGATTCCACGTCCACGAACGGATAATGGTATTCGACTCCGACGTCCGGCATGGCGCGGCCAATTTCCTGCTCACCCGGATTGATGAAGTTCGAGACGCCCGGATCGTTCATAAGAGCGAGCTGCGCAACGTCGCCGCGTACGCCGAAGAATGGCGTAATCATTTGTCCCGTGTCCGTAACGAAGGTGCGTCGCCAATCGACCTCGCCGGAAGCGCGCGTATAAGTTCCGGGAATACCGCGCAGCAAACAATTGCCGGCATTGAGGGCCGGGTTTGCCGACGTGCAGAGATTATTGGCTGCGGCATTTTGATTGATGGCGTCAAACTCCGCCTGCTGCCTGGTCAGACTGGTCAGGTTAAATTTGTAGCTCGTCTCACCGCCCATTAGTGATTGTGGCAATACGTTGGAATAGTCGAGGACCGGATGGATAATCGGAATCTGGGCTTGTATGTCTTGTACGGAGAAGCCGTAATAATAGATCGACCGAATGTCGAAGTAGCTGCGATCCCCGGCGCCGGTCAGGTAAAGTTGCGAAACGCCTTCCGTAGCGACGCCGGTTTGAAAAGGATCGAACGAGCTTAAAAAATCCCCGAGCTGATAATCGTAGAGGAACTGGTTGTCGGTCATCAACAATCCGGTCCACCCCCACACCCACTTGTCAGTGATGGCGAATTGGCCGGCGGTCTGGATCGCGCCGCGGAACACATTGGCGGTGGAGCTGTTGGGACCGTCGCGACTGGCGAAGTAACCCGGGTCCTGCTGAAAGATGCCGGCGGCCTTGAGCGAAAAAGAGCCGTCCGCCAGGCGTTCGCGCCAGCTCCCCTCAAGTAACTCGCCCTGCTTGGTCGTTACCGTCAACTGTGTCGTCAAATCGTAATTCGGCGCCAGCGCCCAGAAATATGGAATTTGAATGCCCGCGCCGTAGGGTGTGTTGAACACCATATTTGGAAACAAAAAACCGCTCTTACGCGTGACCGAAGGATCGGGCTGCGACATGAATGGGAAATACATCATCGGCATGCCGAAAAATTCGACACGCGCGTCTTCGAAATAGATCATCTTTTCACCGCTGTCGTGGATGATCCGCGCCGCCTCGATTTGCCACAGCGGCGGTTTTTTCGGATCGTCCCTGCAAGGCTCGCAGGCGGTGTAGACGCCGTTCTGCATGACCGTGTAGGTGCCCTTGACGCGGTCGGCGCGCGTCGCGGCAAAACGCGCGTCGTCCGCGGTTTCCAGCCGGAGTGAATCGACGAACCCGTCGCGATAATCGTCGGTCAAGTCGATGAGTTGCCCGTAGGTGATCTTGCCGTCCGCCTCGGTTAAGCGGGCGTTGCCGCGCGCTTGCAGCCGCTTGTTTTTTTGATCGTAAATTACTTCGTCGGCCTCGATGGTCGAGCCGCGAAAATAGATTTGCACATTGCCGACGGCAGCGACCGTGTTGTTGGTGTAGTCGTATCTGATCTCGGTTGCCTGAAGGAGCATCGGCGCATCGGATGGTGGCGGCGCCGGAGGCCTTGGTGTCGGGGGACGTGGAGGGAAGTGCAACAGATTGCCCGTCGCCTGCGCCGCCGACGGGTCCGGCAAAAAGACTGAATGCGCGGCAAAAACGAGCAACGCCACCAATAACGCGACGCTTACTCGACCAAGACCACGACTGCTGGCACCAACAGGACGGAGCGGGCGCGTCACTAACCGTCCTCCTGGTGCAACAGCACGACGAAGCCGGCGAGACCGCCGACCAGCACCGGAATCCACGCCGCCATGACCGGAGACATGAGTTCGGACTTGCTCATGTCCTCGGTGAACTTCGAAAGTATGAAGAGCAGGAAACCGGCCGAGATTCCGCCCAGCACCATTTTCTGGACGCCGCCGAAGCGGAAGAAGCGCAAGCTGACCGAGGCAGCCAGCAACACCATGGCGGTGAGCAAAAAGGGCCGTGACAGCAACTGCTGGTATTGCAAGCGGTAGCCGGCGGCGACCAAACCGGCGCGATCAGCCAACTCGATGTATGAAGGTAGCTGCCAGAACGGAACCGTTTCGGGTGTAGCAAAGCTTTCCCGGACCTGCTCGAGGGTCAGGTTGGTGGCGAGCCGGTAGGTGTCCTGGGCGACCGGCGGATTGCCGGTTGCATAAACTCGCGCGTCATCAAATCGCCAATAGCCTTGGCCCAGGGTTGCGCTCTTGGCTTCGATGCGTTCCAGGAACCGACCGGCGTTGTCGAATGTGAAAACGCTGACGTTGCCAAGACGTGAACCCTGCTCGCGGCTGGATTTTGCGTTGATAATCGCAGCGCCGTCGGCGTTTCGTTGACGCACCCAGAAGCCGCCCGCGCTTCCCTGAGCCGCTGAAGCAGGAAGCTCTCCCATCATTTCAGATTCAAGGCGCTTGGAACGCTCGTGCAACACCGCGGCCATGGGATTGTAGAGCGCCGTCGCGACCACGCCGAAGAGAAAGGCGGCGACCATCGAAGGCGCCACAAATTGCCACGCCGAGACGCCGGCCGCTCGCGCAACCACGAGCTCAAGGCGGCGCGATAGAGTGAGATAACAAGACATGGCGCCAACCAGCACCGCAAACGGCATGATGCGCTCGGAGAGTTGCGGAACGCGAAAAATCGAAATTTCCGCGAGAACCAGCGCCGTGGCGTTCGGCCAATCAGAGCTGCGTCGCAGTAACTCGACGTAGTCGATCATCGCGGCGAGCGCGACCACGCCGAAAAATGTGCCGACGACGGACTTGAGAAACCGAAAGCCGAAGTAGCGAGACAATGTACCGGCGATCATCGACCCGCTCCTCAACTCGCCGTCGCTCTGGCAAGACGTTCGGTAATCGCGCTGGCGAATCTCGATACCGCCGCTGCCGGTTCGATCGCCTGACCGCGGGATATCTGCCAAGCGCCGGCCGCGATCGATCCAATGAGCGCGACGTACTGCGCGGCGATAACGCTTGGAACATGCGCGCCGATGATGACGCTAAGGAATCCGATCAGCCGCAACACCGAGACCACCCCGACCAGGGCGAACAGCGCCAGCGTGCGGCTTTGCCGCGTGGTTTGGGGCTGACCGAGAAAGGCATACGCGAGAATGACGAACGCCAGTGGATAAAGCGGGGTAGCGAAGCGATCGTGCAATTCCGCGCGATATTCGCCGGCTTGCGCGGCGTAGGTCGCATCGTTGGCCGGCGGCCACATCAACTCCCAGATATATTTTTCGCGTACATTGTAGACGACGCTTTGTGGGCCGGCGGTGAATTTCGATAGATCGAAGGCGTAACGGTCGAACGTCACAATTCGCGGATCGCGCTGGCCCGCCTCCAGGCGCTGAACGCTGCCCTTCTCCAGCACCAGAAAAGAGCCGGTGTTGTTCTTCACGATCTCGCCTTGCTCGGCGAGATAAGTGGCGTGCTCCTTCGGATCGCGACGATCGTCAAGAAAAATGCCGAGTAGCAATCCGTTCGGCCGCCGGTCGGCGATGTGGAAGGTGAGGTTGCCGCCGATCGTGGCAAAACGGCCCGGCTGAACGATGTTGGTGAGAATGTCGGCGCGAACCTCGGTCGCCCAATCGCGCAGCTCCCGTAGGCTCAGTGGCGAAAGATAAGCCGCGATCAGGGCAACGAGCGCCGAAACGACCAGCGCGCTGGCGATGAAGGGGCTAGCCAGCCGCCAGGGCGAGACGCCGGCGGCGTTCATCACGATAATTTCGGAATCCGCGCTCAGTTTGTTGAGAATGTGGGCTATCGCGAGCACCAGCGATATCGGCGCGATCATCATCACCAGCAGCGGGATGAGCAGGCTGGTGATACCGATGAATACGAAAACAGTTTGCCGCTGGCTGGTGATTAGATCGAATTCGCGTATCGCCTGCGTGAACCACATCACGATGGTCAGACTGACGCAGATGATCAGGAACGCACCCATGGTGGTGCGGAACATGTAGCGGCCGATCGACCCCATCGGACTAAACTTCCCCACTGACGGGCCCATGGCCGTCCCAGCCCCCCAAAAAGCGGTTTTGCCGCCCGGGCCGGTCTCCCCCGAAACATCATTAATTCCATGCGTTCACAAAATGGCCTCGCCAAGGCAAAGCCATTGAACTTGCAAAGCAAAGGGTTAATGCTTTGCATCCGCCGGCGAGCCCGCAATTCGCCCGTGGACTGCTTTGCAGGGTCGCGCAGTCCGGTCCATAAGTCGGGTCGAAAACACGCCCAGCCCAGCAAGGACCCGGACCATGACCGACCGTCTCAAGATCGGCTTCACTGCGCTCAATCGTATCGACGGCGTTCTTGTTACGTTCTCAAATGACGGGTTAAAGTTCGGACCAGCCACCCAAAAGGCTCTTGCGCCGATTGGCGACCTGCAGCGCCGGGCGGCCGCGGCTGATCGCTTCACTGGCAAAATTGCCTCGACCCTCACCATCATCGCCCCTTCGGCTCTCGACACGCCAAGGTTGGTGGTGATCGGCACGGGCAAGGAACGCGATCTGAGGGATCGCGACCTTGTGCGGCTTGGCGGCGTCGTCGTGGGCGGCGTACCGGCAACTGCCAGTGAGGTGACCGTGTTGGCCGAATTTGCCGGCGGTGCACTCAAGGCTGAGCAGATCGCCCAACTCGCGCTTGGCGCGCGTCTACGCGCTTACCGGTTCGACCGCTACAAGACCAAGCGCAAGGAGAGCGACGAGCATGCCGAGAAAGTCGAACTCAACTTCGCGTGTGCGAATCCCACGGCAGCCGAACGTGCTTGGCGCCGCGTAGAAGGCACTGCTGATGGCGTCGTGATGGCGCGCGATCTCATCAACGAGCCGGCGAATGTGCTCTATCCGGTCGAATTCGCCAGGCGCGCTTCGGGATTGCGAAAGCTAGGTGTGGCGGTCGAGGTGCTCGATGTGTCGGCCATGCGCAAGCTCGGCATGGGGGCGCTGCTCGGCGTCGGGCAAGGCTCTGGACATGAGTCAAAGCTTGTCGTCATGCGCTGGAACGGCGGCAAACGCGGCACCAATCCGATCGCGTTTATCGGCAAGGGCGTTTGTTTCGACACCGGCGGCATTTCGATCAAGCCGGCGGGCGGCATGGAGGACATGAAAGGCGACATGGCCGGCGCCGCATGCGTTGTCGGCCTCATGCATGCGCTTGCCGCTCGCAAGGCGCGAGTGAACGCGGTGGGCGCGATCGGGCTGGTGGAAAATATGCCGGACGGCAGGGCGCAAAGACCGGGCGACATTGTAACCAGCATGTCTGGGCAGACGATTGAGGTCATCAATACCGACGCCGAGGGCCGGCTCGTGCTCGCCGATGTCCTTCATTACGTCAATAACCGATTCAAACCGAGATTCATGATCAATCTGGCGACGTTGACCGGTGCCATCATGGTTGCGCTTGGGCAGGAATATGCGGGTCTATTTTCCAACGACGACAAGCTGGTCGAGCGATTGGAGAAAGCCGGCGAAGCGACCAGGGAGCGAGTCTGGCGGATGCCGCTTGGTCCGGAATACGACAAGATCATCGACTCGAAATTCGCCGATATGAAAAATAGCGCGGGGCGCTGGGCGGGCTCGATCACTGCCGCGCAATTTCTTCAACGCTTCGTCGGCAAAACCCCTTGGGCGCATCTCGACATTGCCGGCACCGCGTTAGGCTCGCCGCAAACCGACATAAACAAGAGCTGGAGTTCCGGTTGGGGCGTGCGGCTGCTCGATCAGTTGGTGGCTGACTATTACGAGCGTTAGCCGCCGTTGTACGTGGTCTTGTAATTGAAAAGTTGCCGTCCACTCATCCTGCACCAAGTTCGTTGATGACCGAAGTTCTGTTCTATCATCTGAAAGGTCAGACGCCGGAGCAGGTGTTGCCGGCGCTGTTACAGAAATCGCTGGAGCGCGGGTGGCGCGCGGTGGTGCAGGCATCCTCCGACGAGCGTGTCGAAGCGATCGACGCCCATTTGTGGACTTGGCGCGACGACTCGTTCCTGCCGCATGGAACCTGGCGCGACTCTGAGGCTGCCCGGCAGCCAATCGTGCTCACTCCCAACGACGATAACCCAAATGGTGCAGTGGTCCGCTTTCTCGTCGAGGGCGCGGCGATGCCGGAGAATGCCGCCACCTACCAACGCGTGGTGTTGCTATTCAACGGTGACGATCCCGATGCGGTCGAGGTCGCCCGCGCTCGATGGAGTGAAGCCAAGTCGGCAGGTTTTGACGTGACTTATTGGCAGGCAGACGACAAAGGCGGCTGGCAGCGCCAAAGTTGAAAACGCTAGATACGACGCCGCTACAAGAGTTTTATATATACGTTTGAAAACAAATGGTTTTTGATCTTAATCATTTGCTGAAATTGGGCATCGCAAAAGCGATTTTGTGGCGCTATATTTTTGCCCTCGGAGGCCGATAGCGTATATAGTGAGTTCCATGAATAAACGTTCAGTGAAAAAGCAGCCGGTCAAGGCCAGCCGCAATTTAGTCGTGCGGAAGTCTGCGTCGCGTCCAGTTTCGAGCGAGCCCGAGTTGAGCAGTGCCGTGCTTGCGTCGGTGACCGTTGCGCAAGTCACTCTGCACAACGCGATGTTGCACGCTCATAAATACCGCGTCGGTCAAACAGTTCTTTATACGTCAAGTCCAATAAGCCGACCGGGCGCCAGCGGATTCTACAAAGTCGTCAAGCTGTTGCCGTCGGACGGCGACGACTATCAATATCGGATCAAAAATCCGGGCGAGGCCTTCGAGCGCGTTGCCAAAGAAAGCCAGCTTGAAGTTGAGCATTAAGCGCTGAATTTTTCGCGCGGCTGCCCGGAAATTTTAGCGGACTGGTATCGGCGGCCCCTCTGGTTCATACTTTCGCGGGAAATATTTGGCGTCCCTAACGGAGTTAGGTTTGATGCTCGGTTTTGATTCCGAGTTGGGAACTTCGGGGTTGCGGCTTTGGGCGGCCGCCGGGTCCGCCGCTGCGCTCATGACATTCGTCGCATTTTCGCTGTTGTGGCGGCCAGCCGCTCCCACGAGCCGAACGTTACAGGCTGTCCTCGTTCTCGCGCCTGCGGCACTTGGCGCAGTGATGGTCTGGGCCTTTCTCGGTCGCGGAGATTTGAGCGATCGTGGTGCCGAGCGCCGCGCATTGGAGCTGCGGGGCGAAGAACTCGGCGCCAGAGCGCTTGCCCCCGGGTCACCGCTCGCCTGCCTTGACGGGGTGGCGGGCGAGAAAGTGGAAGCGGCGTGCGAGAAAGCACTGTTCGCCACCCCGGCGAGCGTGGCGTCGGCGTCTGCCTATGTCGCCGAGCGGCTCAGTCTTCTTTCGAGCATGTCGAATTACGCAAAGCGCGGCGGTGTCATCGATGATGTTATGTCGCCGCTCCGACGCTCGCTCGAAACCGATCGGTTCGGTTTTCTTGCCCACGTTCTTGTGACCCGCGACGACTGCACCAGCCAAAGCTGCAAGCCGTTGGGCGTTCTTCACGATCCGAGCCGCGTACGCAACGATATGAGTGCGGGTACGCTGGACCACTATCTCGAGCATTACCTCCCGGTTTGGGCGGCAGCATCGGACGGCGCGGCTGCCGAAGGCGCCCAATTGTCGTATCCAGCCGCTCAATCGAGTGCTGCGAGCGCGCACAGGCTGGTGGATGTCGATTTCCCCAGCGCGGCGTCGATACCGGCGGTGAGCATCATGAATCCTGAGCCGACAAAGCCGGCTTCGCCCGGCGCGGCAGCAGCCGTCAACGCCGCTCCACCAGCCGCTGCGCCGCATCATTCGCGCAAGCAAGCGAACGGCGGAGCGCCAGCCAGCTCTGGCACGACGACAACCGAGCCAATATGGCCCGAGCCTACGCCGCCGGCGCCTGCTGCGCAGCCAGCCGCTGCCTCGGCGAACGCGGCGCCGCTGCAGCTAACCCCACCTTCGTCCGCCGCGGCACGCACGCAGTGAGTTGAGAGCGGTCACGCTCTCCGGCAAGTCTGTCACCATGTTCAAGTCTGTCCTCATTGCCAATCGCGGCGAGATTGCCTGTCGGGTCGCGCGAACGGCCAAACGGCTCGGTATACGCACGATCGCGGTCCATTCGGCTGCCGACTCGCACGCGTTGCACCGCCGGATGTGTGATGAGTCTTACTTGATCGGTTCCGCAGAACCGCGCGACAGCTACCTCAACGTCAAACGGCTGCTCGAAGTCGCCAAGGATGCCGGCGCCGCCTGCGTTCACCCTGGCTACGGCTTCCTGTCCGAAAGTGGCGATTTTGCCGAGGCTTGCGTGGCAGCCGGACTTGTATTCGTCGGGCCGCCGGCATCGGCGATCCGCGCCATGGGTCTCAAGGATCGCGCCAAGGTTCTGATGGAAAAAGCCGGCGTCCCGATCGTGCCCGGCTATCACGGCGAGCGGCAGGACGCTAAATTTCTCAAGCAGCAGGCCGATGCGATCGGCTATCCGGTGTTGATCAAACCAGCAGCCGGCGGCGGCGGCCGCGGGCTGCGCCGGGTCGATCGTGGCGCCGACTTTGAAACCGCCCTCGAAGGCGCCGTGCGCGAGGTCGCGGCGGCCTTCGGCTCAGGCCGGGTTTTGATCGAGAAGTATATCTCCGCGCCTCGGCACATCGAGATCCAGATCTTCGCCGACAAGTACGGCAATACCCTTCATCTCGGTGAGCGCGATTGCTCACTGCAACGCCGGCACCAAAAGGTGATCGAAGAAACTCCGGCGCCCGGCATGACCGAAAAGCTACGCAAGGAGATGGGCGCCGCCGCGGTCGAGGCGGCGAGGGCCGTCAGCTATGTCGGTGCCGGTACGGTCGAGTTCGTCGCCGACGGCACCGAGGGGCTGCGTTCGGATGCTTTCTGGTTCATCGAGATGAATACGCGACTTCAAGTGGAGCATCCGGTGACCGAAGAGATTACCGGTCTCGATCTCGTCGAATGGCAATTTCGCGTTGCCGCGGGCGAGAAATTGCCGCTTGCCCAGAATGAGGTCCGCTTCGACGGTCACGCCGTGGAAGCGCGCGTTTATGCCGAAGACCCCGAGCATGGCTTTCTGCCGTCAACCGGAAAGATCGTCGGACTTGAGTTTCCAGCCGACGTCCGGGTGGAAAGCGGGGTTGAGGCGGGCGGCGAAGTCACTCCGTATTACGATCCGATGATCGCCAAGATCATTACGCATGCGCCCGGCCGGGCCGCCGCGCTTGACCGAATGGCCGGCGCGCTCGATCGCACGTTGATTGCCGGCGTGCGCAGCAATTTGGCTTTCCTTGGTGCGCTCTGCCGTGCAACTGCGTTCCGCGACGGAAAGGTCGATACCGGGTACATCGACCGCAATCTTGCCGCACTCGGCGCCGAGCCGCGCGGTCCGGATTACGAGGCTGCTGCGGCCGGCTTCAGGCATCTGATCGTGCGGGACAACAACGCGGCAGCGGCGGAAACCGCCGAACCCGATTCGCCCTGGGACGCGCGCGACGGTTTTCAACTTGGCCGCCCGCGTTCGACCGCGGTCCCATTGCTGGTCGACGGCGAGAATGCTGACGCAGTCGTCGACTATGACGGTGGTGGAACGAAAGTTGAGGTTTCTGGCGCGTCCCCGGCGGCAGACGCGAAACTCTTTGACGGTAAGGATGAGGTTTTCGTCTTGCGCCGTGGCCGCCAGACTCGCGTCCGGGTGCATGATGTCGCCGTTGCGGCAACCCAAGGCGGTGCCGGTGACGGTGTCATCAAGGCGCCGATGCACGGCAAGGTGCTGGAACTTTTCGTCAGCACGGGCGAAACGGTTGCAGCCGGGCAGCGGCTTGCGGTGATTGAAGCGATGAAGATGGAGCATACATTACGCGCGCCGTTCGCCGGCAGCGTAGCCGAGTTCGCGGTCACAGCCGGTCAGCAAGTTGTGGAAGGCGCGCAGATCGTGGTGATCGAGCGCACCGATGCGGGTTAGTCTGGAAGTATGCCGCTCCATCTCATCAAACTTTGTGTCGGCGCCGACTCGGTCCAAGACCTCGAAGAATGGATCGCGCAAAAGCTTAAGGACAAACGCAAGCGCGGCGAAAAACCTGAACACATTCATCGCACTCGCATGGTTCCCAAACGTGCCGCTGAACTCACCGACGGCGGTTCTCTCTATTGGGTCATTCGCGGAGAGATCGCCTGCCGCCAGCGGCTGCGCGACGTGCGGCCATTTCGCGACAAGGACGGCGTAGGTCGTTGCGGCCTTGTGCTTGATCGCAAAGTCGTCCTGGTCGCGGGCCGTCCATTCCGTGCCTTCCAAGGCTGGCGTTACCTAGCGGCAAAGGACGCACCGGCCGACCTCGATCGGGCGGCGCCCGGTGCTGCAGCGATGCCGGAGAAAATGCGGCGCGAGCTGCGAGAACTCGGCTTGATGTAATCGCCTGCGGTACGTAGCGCGGGGAGTATCGATTCCCTACAATCCGGGAAAATGCATGCTTGTGGACGCGGGAGCGGAATGAATGATTATTGAAACCCAGGCGGACGTCACCAAAGCCGTGCTGAGCGAGCTTGAGGGCGCGGGCAATCCGCGTTTTCGTGAAATCATGTCCGCCTTTGTCCGACATCTGCATGATTTTGCGCGTGAGGTGAAGTTGACCGAGCAGGAACTTCAGGCAGCGGCCGCCTACGTCAATGCGATCGGCAAACACACAAATGAAAATCATAACGAGGCCGTGCTGTTGTCCGGCACGCTCGGCTTCTCGGCGCTCGTTTGCCTTCTTAACAACGGAGATCACGGTCAGACCGAGACCGACGCCAGCCAGTTGGGCCCGTTCTGGCGGATGAATTCACCGCTGACCCAGAGCGGCGCCTCCATCGTGCGTTCCGCAACGCCCGGCCCGGCGCTGTTTGTCGATGCCTACTATCGCGATGTCGATGGTAAGCCGATCGAAGGCGCGGAGGTTGATGTTTGGCATTCCTCGCCCGAAGGATTTTACGAGAACCAGGATCCGACCCAGTCCGACATGAATTTGCGCGGCAAGTTCGTCACTGATGCACGCGGCCATTTTAGTTTTCGCAGCATAAAGCCGGCCGGCTACCCAATTCCGATCGACGGGCCCGTCGGCGACCTGTTGCGCGCCCAAGGTCGACACAACATGCGCCCCGCTCATCTGCATTTCCTTGCTTACAAGATCGGATACAAAACCCTCATCTCGCAAATCTATCCGCCCGATGACCAATACATCGACAGCGACGTGCAATTTGGCGTTACCCGGCATTTGCTGGGCAATTTTGTGCACCATGATTCAGCACCGGCGCCTGCCGCGGACGTCAAGCCGCCGTGGTATTCGCTGACGCATAACTTCGTGATGGAAAAGGGCGAGGCGCGCTTGCCGCGAGCGCCGATCACCGGCCGGGCCGAAGGGGACCGCCCGGAGATACCCCACCTCGAACGGGTCTAACGTTCCTCAAGGTGAACGGCCAGCTTTAGAGCGTGGAATTTGCAACGGTCCGGCCGCAAGGGTTTCGATGCAGACCAGTGGCGTGGCGTAGGACGTCAGACGGCGACGTTGTCGATCAGCCGCGTTTTGC
>DATKRE010000009.1:0-22323 GCA_035532335.1 Xanthobacteraceae bacterium
CACCAAGATCAACGCCAATATCGGCAATTCGGCGGTCACCTCCTCGGTCGAAGAAGAGGTGGAGAAAATGGTGTGGGCGATCCGCTGGGGCGCCGACACGGTGATGGACCTCTCGACCGGCCGCAACATCCACAACACCCGCGAATGGATCATCCGCAACGCGCCGGTGCCGATTGGAACGGTGCCGATCTATCAGGCGCTGGAGAAGGTGGACGGCGATCCGGTCAAGCTCGACTGGGAGGTCTACAAGGACACGCTGATCGAGCAGTGCGAGCAAGGCGTCGATTACTTCACCATCCATGCCGGCGTGCGGCTTGCCTACATCCATCTTACCGCCAATCGCGTTACCGGCATTGTCTCGCGCGGCGGCTCGATCATGGCCAAGTGGTGCCTGGCGCATCACAAGGAAAGCTTCCTCTACGAGCGCTTCGACGAAATTTGCGACCTGATGCGCAAATACGATGTCAGTTTCTCGCTCGGTGACGGCTTGCGCCCCGGCTCGATCCGCGACGCCAACGACCGCGCGCAATTCGCCGAACTTGAAACGCTTGGCGAACTCACCAAGATCGCCTGGGCCAAAGGCTGCCAGGTGATGATCGAAGGCCCCGGCCACGTGCCGCTGCACAAGATCAAGATCAATGTCGACAAGCAGCTTAAGGAGTGCGGCGAGGCGCCGTTCTATACGTTAGGCCCGCTGGTGACCGACATCGCGCCGGCCTACGACCACATCACCTCGGCGATCGGCGCGGCGATGATCGGCTGGTTCGGCACCGCCATGCTTTGCTACGTCACGCCGAAGGAGCATCTTGGTTTGCCCGATAGGAATGACGTCAAAGACGGCGTGATCGCCTACAAGATCGCCGCCCACGCCGCCGATCTCGCCAAGGGCCATCCGGCGGCGCAGTTGCGCGACGACGCGATCTCCCGCGCGCGGTTCGAATTCCGCTGGGTCGATCAGTTCAACCTCTCGCTCGATCCCGACACCGCGCGCTCCTATCACGACGAGACGCTGCCGAAGGAAGCGCACAAGGTGGCGCATTTCTGCTCGATGTGCGGGCCGAAATTCTGCTCGATGAAGATCACGGCCGACGTCCGCGATTATGCCGCCGGCCTCACCGACAACGAGAAGGCCGCGCTTTACCCGGACGCCGCGAAGCAGGGGATGGCGCGACAAGAGGCGGGGAGCGCCGCAGGCGCGACAGGGACGCAAAAAGACGTCGACGCCGGCATGGCGTCGATGTCGAAGAAATTCTTGGACATGGGCGCGGAGGTGTACGTCGAGGCGGAGAAGGTGAAGGAGAGCAATAAGGCGCTCTAGTAAAAATCGCCTCTCCCATCTACGGGAGAGGCCGCGAGCGCTTTAGCGCGAACGGGTGAGGGCGTTCCTAATTTGTCATGCGCGGACTTGACCCACGCATCCATGCTGAGATGTGTCGTGACTGGCCAGGACGATAAGCCGCGAGGAATCGATTTCGAAAAGATGGAAGCCGCGTTCAAGCGCGCGGCCTACAAGGCAGTCCACGGCACGCGCGAAGAGCGGTCCGGGCGGTTTCTGCTGGTGAAGCCGCGCAATGCCGCGTCGGTTCTTCGTGAACCGAAAAGACAGGACGCGGGCCGCCGGAAGAGTTGACGGATTGCGACGACGCGAATGAGAGTCGATCACGCGAGATATCCAAGAAGTTTTTGCACCTTGGCGCGCAGGTTTATGTCGATAAGGACAGCGTAAAGCAGACTAACGAGGCGCTTGAGACGCCGTAGGGTGGGCTAAGGCGCAACGCGCCGTGCCCACCTACCGCCCAACGAACCAATCAAATGTCCCGCTGTCGGCGCGCCAAAATCGAAGGGGGGACATTCTTTTTCACGCTTGCACTCGCTGATCGCTCAAGCGACTTGCTCATCCGCCGAATCGATCACGTGCGGCGCGCTTACGAGGTCGCGCGGGAGCGATTGCCGTTTGAAACCGTCGCTATCTGCATTCTGCCGGATCATCTACATGCGCTCTGGTCACTGCCCGACGGCGAGGCGGATTTTGCATCGCGCTGGAGTCGCTTCAAATCAGCTTTCTCGCGCAGCCTGCCGCCCTCGCAAACGCGTTCCGCCAGCAAAATAGCAAAACGCGAGAAAGGCATTTGGCAGCGGCGCTATTGGGAGCATGCCATTCGTGACGATGCCGATTTCGAGCGGCATGTCGACTACATCCACTACAACCCCGTGAAGCACGGGCTCGTTTCCCGCGTCGCCGATTGGCCGCATAGCAGTTTCCACCGCTATGTCGAGCGCGGTATCTTACCCGTGGATTGGGCCGGGGACGCGAGAGAACCTGCCGGCGAATTCGGCGAATGAAGGCGTGGGCACGGCGCTTCGCGCCTTAGCCCACCCTACGCTTGCTACGCTTGCTTCGGCTCAGCCCACCCTACAAAGCTACTTCGTTTTGATCTGCGCTGGATCATTTAGGATGATCTCTGGCCTGCCGCGAAAGAGCTTGATCGCGCCTGTGACATCGACGGTCTTGCCCTCCAGCGAATCCACTTCGGGAAATTTGTCGAAATCGCCCTCGAAGATGACCGCGGCGAAGGCGTTATTAGGATAATGGCCACCTATATCGATGAAAATCGCTTTGCCAGACGCAGCGTGATGGACGTCGCTGACGACGCCTTCGACGGTTACGTTTTGCCCGACATGTCGCGGCGTTTCGTTCGGCGCGATGATTTCAGCGATCGCCGGCGCCGCCATCAACATCAGTACAAGGGCAAGCTGGTATGCTTTCATTGCCAGTCTCCCCAGTAGTTGACCCTTGAGCGTATCATGGATTGTTGGATCAAATCCGGCAATGACGAACACTCCGCCCCAACCACTTTCGATCGAGGACATGCCAGCAAAGACCTATCGGCTGATCGGCGCGGATGGCCACCCTTACGACAGCGCAACCAAGGGCACCTTGGGCGGCCACAAGCGCTCGAAGATTTACGGCCGGCTCGATTGTCCGGGCGCGCTGCGCGCCATTGCGCGCGGCGACACCTATCAGAAGAGCCGCGTGTTCTTCGCCGACGAGGCGGCCGCCGTCGCCGCCGGCTACCGCCCCTGCGCGGTCTGCCTGCGCGACGCTTACAAAAGATGGCGGGAGGGGAAGCCGGTGACGAGCAACGCGACATCCTCCCCCGTGAAAACGGGGGAGGGGCACCGTGCGAGCCAACGGACCCGCGCAAAGCGCGCGGTCCGATGACAGGCTCCGCGAGCATGGTGGAGGGGGCGCCCCTTCCACCATGCTTCGCGCTGCCGCGCTCGCCGGCCGAGTCGAAGCTTTCAGCCGCGCCCGATGAACGAGCGCGCGTGGTTCGGCAAAATGGTCGCCTCGTACAGGTTCACTTCCGGCGGCAGCGACGCCATCAGCACGGCGACGCGCGCGACATCGGCGGCGGTCATCACGTAGTCCTCCGGCCTCTCGCCCGGCCCGGCCTGCGTGCGGCCGGTGCGGGTGATGAACGACGACAGCGTCGAGCCGGGATGGATGATCGAGGCGACGATATTATGCTTGCGGCCGTCCATGGTGAGCTGGTGGGTCATGCCCTGCAGGCCGAACTTGGTGGTGGTGTAGGGCAGCGAATCCGGCCGCGGCGTCTTGGCCGAGATGCTGCCGACGTTGATGATGCGTCCTCCCGGCGGGGTCTGCGCCTTCATCATCCGGATCGCCTCGCGGCTGCACAGGAACGGCGCGGTGATGTTGATGGCGAGCGCGTCGAGCCAGTAGTCGAGCGAGATGTCCTCGGTGTTGCGGTGGGTGGCGATGCCGGCGTTGTTCACCAGGACATCGAGACGGCCGTAGGCGGCTTTCGCCGCCGCAAACAGCGCGACCACCGCATCCTCTTTGGTTAGATCGGCTGCGACCGGCAGCGCCTCCCCGCCCCCGCCCTTGATTGCTTCGGCGACTTCGCCGAGCAACGCGGCGCGGCGCGCGGCCAGCACGGTCTTTGCACCTTCCGCGGCGAACATCTCGGCGATACCGCGGCCGATGCCGTTGCTGGCGCCGGTGACGATCGCGACCTTGCCTTTTAGTTGTGTGCCCATGCTCCCTCCGTCAGCGTCAACCCACTGTCCCGCCCGTTCGGGGCTTCTCACCCCGCCTTCAGCTTCCGCGCGATATCCAGCGATTAACTGTGCCTCCAATTATATGAAACAGTGCGCTATGACAAAACGCTCCTTCACCCGGACTTCTTAGGACCGACGGCATGACGGCAAAGACCGATCGGCTGATCGGCGCGGATGGCCACCCTGTACCCGGAGTTTTTTCTGCATGTTGGTGGTTATGGATTCCGGCTCTCGCTGGCGCTCGGCCGGAATGACGGGGGCGAATCTACCCGCTCATTCCCGCTCGCTCTCGTCATTCGTACCGCTGTTTGACAACCTGGATCGGAACGGAGGATCCCCAAAGCCTGAGATGGCGATATCGGGGCGACGCGGTGTATTGCGTTTGCCTAAACCGGCCACCCGATCCAGGCCAGCACAACAACTATCGCAGTGCCCGCGGCCATTATCGCAAGGCGCTTTGACGCGCTGATCGGCGCGGCGAGCGCAAACGCGATCGCGCCGCCAACGCAAAGCGGAACAGTGCCGGCCGGCAACTGGCCGAAATCCGGTCCGGCGATGGCGTAGGCGACGAGCACGCCCAAGCCCCAGCCGAACGGCAGCGCCAAGATCGTCGCCGCGATCACCACGAGTGCCGAGGGAATCCGCATCTCTTTGTCCGCCATCAATCCCGGATTCCGCGTTGCTCAACCGGGACGACGCGCTAGAGTATATTGGGACGCACAGACGCCTAGCACCCGTCATGGCGACGAGCCACCGGATCAAGTCCGGTGGCAGGCTCTGCGACGACCCGTCTTCGCTCGCTCTGCGGAGCTACGCCAGGTTTTCAGGTCCGACGAAGCGCTTAGCGCGAAGGCGGAAGCAATCCATTCAACGTCGCCGCGATGGGTTGCTTCGCTGTCGTTCGCAATGACGCAATCCCTGGAACGATTCCGCTCGCCGGTGTCTTGTCAGACGGCAGCGCACCGGGTGGCAACCGGCCGCAACAGGGAAGACGGACGCAGTTGATTTTGCCGGTTTCTGACTGCGACATCAGCGCATCGGTACGCGCCGGCGTCTAACCTGTTCCCGGCGCGCTGTCCGCGCAACCGCGCTCCCTCCCCATATGGAAAGGGGAAGAATGTGCTTGGTCATTCCGGGGCGCGAACGCGAACCCGGAATCCATAGTCCCAGTCCATCCGGAATTTTTCTGCAACGTCTGTGGTTATGGATTCCGGCTCTCGCTGACGCTCGGCCGGAATGACGGCAGATGAGCGAGCGCCGCGGGAATGCATTTCTGCGTTAGCTTGATAAATTACCTGACGGTAATCACCAGGCCGTTGAGGTCGGCGCTGACGATCGCGCCGATCGAGTTGCCGGAGAGCGTCAGAACCGCGCCGTGCTGGTTGGTCAGCACGATCGCTTGCGCGCCCCGCCCGACCGCCGCGCCGACGTTGCCCGCGGCATAGACGCCGGAGACATCCGACGCGCGGTTGATATTGCTCACGGTGCCGCGAAACCATGTCTCGGACGCGCCGAAGGTGAATCCGTAACTCAGCCCGCCGATGCCAAGCGAGTAGCGCTGGCCCTGGAAGGTGAGCGTACCCGAGCCGCCCGAGCCGCCGATAATGAAGCCCGCCTTGATGACTCTGAAGCGGATGCCGCCGCTGTCGGCGTAGGCCGCGGACACGAACGCTATGCCGGCCAGGGCGGTCACGGCGATCAGGCTTGCTCGCAGGGCAGAGAGTGCGCGCATCGGCTGTTGCTCCTTAAGGCGGGTAAAAATGCGAATCGGTTTTGCCAGCGGCCACCTTACTGCACGGGCCGCTTTTCGCCTAAGTTCCGGGCGCGAGCGAGCCCGTTACGCCAGCAGCTCGACCTTGCCGCTATCGAGCTTGTAGACGCCGCCGGCGATGCGAAGCTTGTTGGCGGCGACCGCGTCGCCGAGGATGCCGGACGCCGATTGCAGTTTGGCAATTGTCAGCACGACATTGCGCTTGATCGCGTTGGCAAGTGTGTCGCCGCCCTCACCCAGGACATCCTTCACCGCCGGCGTAAGCGCATCGACGAGCGACGGCAAGTGACCCGGCAGCGTCGTGTTGTCCTTGATCGACTTGATGGTGGCATCGACCGCCCCGCAGGCGTCGTGGCCGAGCACGAGGATCAGCGGCGTTGCCAGCACATGCACGCCATATTCGAAACTCGCGATGCTTTCGGCGTTGGCGAAATTGCCGGCGACGCGACAGACGAACAAATCGCCGCGGCCGGAATCGAAGCAAAATTCCGGCGCGATACGCGAATCCGCGCACGAGAGTATGCCGGCGAATGGATTCTGGCCGCGGGTCAGCGGCTCGCGCTCGTGCTTGAAATCGTGACGCCGGGAAACGCCCTGCACGTAACGCGCATTGCCCGCCATCAGCCGCTCGAGCGCGGCATCGGGGGAAAGCACGTTCTCCGGCTTGGGCGGCGCTTTATCCTTCGCCAAATCCTTGGCTAAATCCTTGGCCAAAGCGCGGCCGGACCAACCGACAAACGCCGCCGCCGCACCGGCGGCGGCGAGGAAGCGCCGGCGGCCGAAATCCGCGTCGTGCTTTGCATTCACGTCGCTGCATTGCCGGCACATGCGCAAGCCTTTCCTTGATCGCCCGTCCCGTGCGCCAATTTACCCTGAAATGCGGACTTAAGTCTTGCAACAGTCTTGCGACCCGCGCGTAAGCGTAAATTCCGCATTAAACGACTGACGCAATATGGCCGGAGACAGGCCGCGGCGCGCGCCGCTCCGGCTTGTCACCCGAGGCCGCTTCGATCAAACTACCCCCATCCGTTCCGTCCGAACGGCAAACTTGGAGAAACGCTCATGAAGCCGATTACGATGCTGCTGATCGCGGCCGCTTGCGCAATGGCGGCGGGAAGCGCACGCGCGGCGAGCACCGACGACGTCAAGTGGATCAATCAGTGCGTCAAGGACAACAAGGGCGGCGCCGCCGATGACGTGGTGCTGAAATACTGCACCTGCATGAACAATAAGATGAGCGAAAACGAGACGCAGTCGATCACCCAATGGGAGAAGACCCACGCTACCGAACGCAAGGCCTGCGACCAGGAAGCCGGCTGGAAATAACGGCGTCATGAGCAACGGTAGTTCGCTTTCGCTCGATCAGCTCGACGATCGCATCGCCATTGCGCGCGATAACATCCGGCAGCTGATCGAGCAGTCCGCGGCCCAATCCGGCGCCAACGACGAGTCGCGCAACGCCGACCGGCTGGCGCAGCAACAGGCCGAGCTCGACCGGCTGACCAAACAGCGCGACGCGTTGTTGAAGAAGAAATAGCCGGAACGACGGGCACGGCCGGCGCACCCTACTGCACCTCTCCCCATCGGGAGAACAAGACGTGCGGCGGACGCCGGCCTGTTCCAAGAAGAACGCCGTCGGGATGCACCGGGCATGGAGTGCAACGTGCGGCTGAGTGAGGTTGGTCGGCGCAAGGCCGCGAGGTCGGACCTCGATATCGTTTCCGGCGCCGCACCACCAACGATTCGGCGTGTTAAGCCTGCCTTTTAGCACCTCGGCGTCGTTTTCATATCCGAGACGTGGTGCGTCGCTGTCCCTTCGCAGGGCCGGGAACTTCCCGCAAGGTTCCCGAGCTGCTAGTATTCAAAGCTTTAATTTTATTTTTTATTTTAGGAGGCGGCGGTGAATACTGACCTTCACAATACTGACCTTCACAACGTCGATCATAGTTTTGTCGATTTACGCGCCGTACTGATCTTTGGCCTCGCCGTCTTCGCATGTCTCGGCGGCTACACAACAACAGGTGTTGCCGACGATATGCACGGCGACCGGGGCGATCATCGCGGCATTGGCACCGGGCTGGGGATTGGCACCGGCATCGGTATAGGCATCGGCATTGGCGAGGGATTATCGCAGCAACCGCCGACCGCGCCGCCGGCAAGCAGGAAGAAGCCAACCGATCAAGCGCCGACATTGAAGTTCGTCGGCAAACCGGACAACGTCGCCTTTAATCCGCAACAGAAAGACGGCAAGCTTGGCGACCTCAACGATCACAAACAAATAACGGTGGCGAAGGACGGTTCGTATTTCGTCCGGCACTATTACTACGCGCGCGATGGAAAGCAGCTCTCTTGGTACTATTTCGACGTCCCGGCCAGCCCGAAGGACACCGCGACCGCACAACACCAAGACGCGCCAAACTGTCTGCTGAACGACGATAACTGCGACGGTCCACTGCAACGACCGCTTTACGTCGACAACCCCACACCCGCGCCCACACCTGACGCGGGGACCGCCGACGGTGGTGTGAAAATCGTCGAGGACCAGAAAGATTGCCCCGGCGGCGTCATTCGGGTGAATGTTGCGAGCACGACCTGCGTGGGCGGTTTCGTTCACAACATCGACGACCACTATAATTATTGTCCGCCGGATACGACCAACTATCATCATTCCCGCACCGACACGGCGACCAAAACGCCGTGCGGCCCAGGAACGGTCCCCCCTCCCGGTCCAGCATGGACTCCCCCGGGTATGCAGGATTTTCGCAACGGGTGCGCAAACCCGATCGAAGTCAGGAGGGAAGAGCACGCCGAGGATGTCGGCGGCAACTGGGTGATTACGATCTATCCCGTCTACAAATGCGCCGATGGCAAGGAATACTACGGCATACCGGAAACTGTAGATGGCGGCCGCGTCGCCGGCGGCGACGGGCCGAAGCCGCCGCTGGATCCGGACAAGCTGGTGCCTAAAGGAAAATGAGCGCCACGCAAGCTAGTGGTCCGATTCTAACATTCGCATCCGTATTCGGCAGCTTCTCATGCGAATGTCAGAATCAAAAGGACCACTAGCAAATTTGCGGCTTAGTGGAGCTTTGGATTTGACATTCGCTTCACGAGGCTGCCGCTAGGTGGGTAGCGAATGTTAAATCCTCTCCACTAGGTGGGTAGCGAATGTTAAATCCGCTCCACTAGCGGGCCGACAATCGCCGCAACGCGATGGCCGGAGCTTGCGCCACCTCGGCGATCATCTTTTTGACGATCGCTTGCCTGAACGAGTCGAAGTTTTGCGCCGCCATCACGAAGGCGCCGGGGCCGCCGATCACGTGCTCGCGGTAATAATTCTCCAGACCGCCCGGCGGATTGGTGTGGTCCGGATTCCAGACCAGCGGCGTCTCGCTGAGTATGACCAGGCCGTTGATGGTCACGCCCTCTGTCAACGCTTCGTCGCGGGCAAGTATCACGTCGCGTCCCGCATTGTTGGTGCCGTCGCCAGAAACGTCGATCGTGTGTCGCGCCGATTCGAACGGTGCGCGCGCAAGCCGCCCCATGGCGAATTCGATCGCGCCCGAGATCGAAGTGCGGTCGCCAAACGAGCGCGGCGCCTCCAGCACGCGATCGCCGAATCCCTTGGCGGATTCCGCGCCGGCGATCACCGTCCAATCAATCACCACGCGCTGCGAGCCGACGCCCGACCATTCGACAAAAGTCAGCCCAATGCGGCGGTTACGGCCCGAGCCGATCGCATCGAGGACGTGCGGATCGGAGATCGCCGCCGCATAGCCTTCGCGCTGGAGCTGGAATTTTTCGGCATCGATGCTGCGCGAGACGTCGGCCGCCAGCACCAGGAGGAGATCGACCTGTTCGGCCGCAGACACCGCGGATGGCAGCGCGGCAACCAGTGCAGCGGTCAAGAACAGCAAGGTTCCGACCGTGCGCATCATGTCCCGTGCCCGTCAGGCGTCGGCGACCGCGTGGATCGCCGCGCGAATTCGCTGGTACGTGCCGCACCGGCAGATATTGGTAATGGCGGCGTCGATTTCGGCATCGGTCGGCTTCGGCGTATGTCTGAGCAGCGCCACCACCGTCATGATCATGCCGCTCTGACAGTAGCCACATTGTGGCACGTCGAGATCGAGCCAGGCCTTTTGCACAGGATGCAGCTTGCCGTTCTCGGCAAGCGACTCGATGGTCGTCACTTGTTTTGTGCCAAGCGTGCCGATCCGCACCTGGCACGATCGCATGGGAACACCGTCGATATGTACGGTGCAGGCGCCGCATTGGGCGATCCCGCAGCCATATTTGGTGCCGGTCAGCCCGATGGTGTCGCGCAGCACCCAAAGCAGGGGTGTGTCGGGTTCAACATCGACGTCGTACGACCTTCCGTTTACGGAAAGCGTTGTCATCTCATCGTTCCGTGATTGCGACTGAAGCGCATTCCAAAGCGCATTTTATGACCGGCACTGCACCCGCCGATTTTACCCGGTTAGAAGGTGTCCGCAAATACGCAAATACGCGCGTCGCAAAGCCGGCTGGGGTACGACTTTAGGCCAGACCGAGATAAGCCTCGCGCACCGCCGGATCGTCGATCAGGTCCTTGGCGGCGCCGCTGCGGGCGATCGAGCCGGTATCCATGACATAGCCACGGTCGGCAAGCGACAATGCGAGGTGGATGTCCTGCTCGACCAGAAGGACGGTAACGTCCTGTTTACGGATTTCCTCGAGCACGTCCATCAGCTGTTCGACCACGACGGGGGCGAGGCCGAGGCTCATCTCGTCGATCATCAAGAGCAGCGGGCGCGCCATCAGCCCGCGCGCCATCGCGCACATTTGCTGCTCGCCGCCGGACATCGAGCCTGCGAGTTGCGTGCGCCGTTCGCCCAGACGGGGAAACAGGCTGTACATGCGCTCGAGGTCGCTGGCGATCGCAGCCCGGTCGCGGCGGCGATAGGCGCCCATCATCAGATTGTCCGCGACCGTCATGCGGTCGAACAATTGACGGCCTTCCGGCACCTGGACCAAGCCGGTGCCGAAGGCTTGGTCCGGCGTCATCGCCACCAGATCATGATTGTTGAAGCTGATCGTGCCGGTGCAGGGAATGACGCGCGACAGCGCCCGCAGCAGCGTAGTCTTGCCCGCCCCGTTCGAGCCGATCAATGCGACGATTTCGGCGCGCCGCACTTCCAGCGAAACATTGCGCAAAGCGGGCATGCCGCCGTAGCCGGCGCTCAATCCATTGACCACCAGCAGCCGTTCCCGCTGGTTCGGCGTACCGGCGGCGGTCATGCTCGCCTGCTGCCGAGATAGGCCTCGATCACTTCACTATTCGACAGCACCGCATCGGGCGGGCCGTCGGCGATCTTGTTGCCGTGATGCAGGACCAGCAGACGATCCGACAATTTTTTGATCGCCTTGATGACATGTTCGATCACCAAAATGCTGATGCCGCTCGCGCGGATCTTCCTGAGCACTTCGATCACTTCGTCGATCTCGACGAGATTCAATCCGGCCATCACTTCGTCACACAGCAACACCTTGGGCTGCATGGCGAGCGCTTTGGCGAGCTCAAGCCGCTTGCGGTTGGGGCCGCCAAGCTCCTCGGCGCGTTGCGACGCGAACTTGCCGAGACCGACGACGTCGAGCTGGGCGCGGGCTTTCTCGCGCGCTTTGGCAAGGTCGCTTTCGCCCGAGCCATGGCCGAACAAGGCGCCGACCGCGACGTTGTCGAGCACCGAGAGGCCGGGAAACGGCCGCATGATTTGGAACGTGCGGCCGATGCCGAGACGGGCCCGGCGGTAGGCGGCGAGGTGCGTAATCCTGCTGCCTTCGAAAAAGATCTCACCCGAGGTCGGCCGCAGCGTGCCGCTGATCAGGCTGACCAGGGTGGTCTTGCCGGCGCCGTTTGGGCCGATCACGCCGAGAATTTCGTTTTTGCCGAGCGTGAAGCTGATGTCGCTGACGGCCACCAGTCCGGCGAAGCGGCGGGTGACATTCTTGACCTCGAGGATCGCACTCATATCCGGTGCGCGCGGAGATTTTCGGCGAAGTAGCGCCAGCCGGTTCGGCGGAACTGGCGCATCACATCGGCCACGCCGCGCGGCATCAAGACCACCGCGGCGACCACGACCACGCCGAAAAACAGGCCGGCAAGATTGGTGACTTTGCTCGACAGGATTTCGGACACCGCCGAAAGCACGAAGGCGCCGAGCACCGGACCGAGCACCGTGCCCGGCCCGCCAAACACCGCCATGATGATCATCTTGACGTTGAGGCTGATATCGAAGGCGCTCTCCGGGTCGAGGAACGTGATCCAGTAGGCATGGATGCCGCCGGCGAGCGCCGTGAACACGCCCGACAACGCGAAGGCCAGCACTTTATAAAGCGTCGTATTGACGCCCATGACGGACGCGCCTTCCTCGTTCTCGCGGATGGCGATCAGGCCGAAGCCGAAGCGGCTGCGGGTCAGCCAGAATACCGTCAGCGTCGCAATGACGAGCAGGCCGAGCGAGAGTTCGTAGAATAAGTGGTCGTTGTTGAGCGGCGGCAGCACCAGGCCGATGTTCTGGCCGGCGATGCCGATGTTGGAGACGATCGCGCTCATCACCTGCGCGAGCCCAAGCGTGGCGATGGCGAAGTAGTGGCCTTTGAGGCGAAGCACCGGAACGCCGAGCAGGAAAGCGAAAGCGACCGCAAGCGCCGCGCCGAAAATCATGCCGACCCCGAACGGCAGGTTCCACTGCACCATGGCGATGGCGACGCCGTAACTGCCGAGGCCGTAGAACACCGAATTGCCGAACGAGGCGTAACCGGTGTAGCCGCCGATGATGTTCCAGCCTTGCGCCAGTACGGCGAGCAGCAGCGCGTTGATGCCGAATTGTATGATCACGTCGGAGCTGAACAGCGGCAGGGCCGCCAGGACGGCGACGACCACAACGACCGCGACGACAACGCCGAGCCGGGATGCGGTCATGTGGTCTTTCCAAGCAGGCCGCTCGGCCGCACGATCAGGACGAGAACCAGAATCCCGAAACTCGCCACATCGCCAAACGTCGCGCCGACATAGAGGACTGTGAGCGATTCGATGATGCCAAGCACAAGTCCGCCGACCAGTACGCCGAGCGGATTATCGAGCCCGCCGATGATCGAAATCGCGAAGCATTTCGCGGTCAATGTCGCGCCGATATAGGGATTGATCTGCGATACGGTGCCGTAGAGACAGCCGGCGGCGCCCGCCAGACCAATGCCGATGCCGAACGTCACCGCGTAAAGATGGCGTGGCTCGACGCCATAGAGGCGGGCCGCGACCAGATTCTGTGCGGTCGCTCGAATGGCGCGGCCGAGCTTGGTGCGTAAGAGGAAAACCCACACGCCGACGGTCAGTACCACCGCGACACCGAACGCCATCAACCGCGCCAGTGGCACGACCAGCGGTCCGAGCGCAATGCTGTTACCGGCGTAAGGCGGGTTGATGGTGCGGAAGTCGGCCGAGAAGGCGAGCTGCGCCAGATATGTCAGCACGACTTCGAGGCCGAACGTGATGAGCAGCGTGTTGAACATCGGCGCCCGCACCACGAGGTTCAGCAGGCCGCGCTGCAACGCGTAGCCGACGCAGAACATGATGATCGCGGTCACCGGCAGGCCCAGGAACGGGTCGATGCCGAGATACGTATAGAGATGCCAGGCGAGGTAAGCGCCCAGCATGATGAAGGCGCCGTGGGCGAGGTTGACGATGTTGAGGACGCCCCAGACGAGGGCAAGCCCCAATGCCATCACGGCATAGAGGCCACCCAGCAACACGCCATTGATCAGGACTTGCGCAAGCAAATCCAAGCGTCACCCCGCCCCCTGAACGATGCCGGCGCGATCAGCGCGCGTTCCAGGCCGGCATCGGATACTTCGGCTTCTCGATGAAGCCCTTGCCACCATAGATCGCCACCACCTTATCGGCTTGGACCTGGATGACCGTCTGCGCCAGGCTGATCTGGCCGTTTTCGGCAAAGGCGATGGTGCCATAAAGGCTGGGGAAGTTCAGCTTGGCGATAGCGTCGCGCACCGTTTTCGGATCGAGCGTGCCGGCAGTCTCAATGGCCTCGGCCAGCGCCTCGACGTCGGCGGCGCCGGAAGCGGCGTGATAGTCCGGATCGTAGCCGTACTTCGCCTTGTACGCCGCGGCGAACTGCACCGCATCGCCGAACCAGCGATCCTTCAGGCTCGTGCTGGGCAACCAGGCGGTCATGCCGAACGCGTAGTCGGCGTCCTTGCCGAGCGCTTTGCGGAAATCCTCGCTCGGCACGCCGACCGTGAACGAATACATCTTCGGAGCGGCCGCGAGGCTCTTGGCCTGACGCACGAAATTCAGGATTTCGGTTTCATGTCCGGCCACCAGCACAGCATCGGCGTTGGCGCTTTTGATCTGCGATAGCAGCGAATTGAAGTCGCTGGCGTTCGAGGTGTAGCGCTCGTCGATGACCGCCTTCAGCCCGGCTTTCTCGATCAGCGGCTGCGTGCCCTTGGCGACCGATACGTCGAAGGCATCGTCGGCATAGAGCAGCGCCACGGTCTTCGGCGCCGGGCTCAATTGCTTGAGCATGTCGATCGTCGACGCGAAATAATTGCTGGCCGGCGCCAGCGTGCCGAAGATGTATTTGAACTTACGCGAGAAGATTTGGTCCGAAGCGCCGCCGCCTTGCACCATCGGCACCTCGTACTTTTCGGACACCGCGGAATCGGCGAGCGCGAAATTGCTGGCGAACGGGCCGAGCAGCAAGTTCACTTTGTCCTGCGAAATAAGCTGCGTGTACTGCCGCACGCTCAGGTTCACGTCGGACTGGTTGTCGTAGAGCTTCAGCACCAGCTTGTGCTTGGTGTCGCCGACCTTTACACCGCCCGCGGCGTTGATCTTGTCGATCGCGAATTCATAGGCGTCCTTGTAATAGCGGCCGGTGTTGGCGACCGGACCGGTGAGCTGCACCGACGCGCCGAGGACAATGTCCTGGGCGAATGCGGGCGCGCCCAGAAGCGTAACCACTAAAGCCAGCAAAAGCGCGCCGGCTGCGCGCAAAACAGCGTGTGCCATGAAAATCTCCCTAAAAACCTTCGCGATCAGACGGCGTCTTTGGTGCCGCTAACACCGGGACATGCATTCGAGCAACGGCCGATCGGAACGGTGGTGATTGACTCCGCTCGTTCCGAACAGGTGTCCGGCGTCGAGGACCTATTTTCACATGCTCAAGGCCGCGGGGCACGTCGCCGCCTGCGGCCGGGACACCATGCCGCATGGGTTCGACGGCGCGGACACGATGCCGGATGAAGGTGCACGCGCTTCATCGCCAACGAAGCAGCTCACATCCGACGGTAGGCGTAGGGCTCGTCCTGCTGCACGGCGGCAAGGGCTGCGACCTCGTCGTGTCCGGGCGCGAGGTGGCATACCGGATCGGCCGCGCGGGCATCGCCGGTCAGTGCGAAGGCCTGACAGCGGCAACCGCCGAAATCGATGTCACGCCGCGCGCAAGTGCGGCACGGTTCCCGCATCCATGCGGTGCCGCGAAAGGCGTTGAAGGCCGGGGAGTTCGCCCAGATGTCGGCCAGTGAATGTTCACGCACCGACCAGAATTCAAGGCCGGGGATGGTCTCGGCGGCGTGGCAGGGCAGCACTCTTCCGGCCGGTGTCACATTGAGCGAGCGGCGGCCCCAGCCGCCGACGCAGGGTTTGGGCAGCCGGGCATGATAATCCGGCACCACCGCGTCGATGACGATTTCGCCGTGAAGACGCGTCCGCAGCGCCTCGACTTCGGCGGCCGCGCGCTTGACCTGTTCGGCGGTCGGCATCAAGGCGGCGCGGTTTTTGAGCGCCCAGCCGTAATATTGCGCGTGCGCGATCTCGACCCGGCTGGCGCCGAGCGAAAGCGCCAGAGCCACCATGTCGCCGAGGTGGTCGATGTTGGCGCGGTGCATCACCGCGTTGACCGTGAGCGGAATTTTCAGGCGCACGACCTCGGCCGCAAGCGCCTGCTTGCGCGCAAAGGCACCCTCGTAGCCGGCGATGTGGTCGGCGCTCTTCGGTGCGCTGTCCTGGATCGAAATCTGCACATGGTCGAGCCCGGCATCGGCGAGCCGTCGCAGGGTTGCCGCGGTGATGCCGACAGCCGAGGTAATGAGATTGCTGTAGAGGCCGGCGGAACGTGCCGCTGCGACCAACTCGACTAAATCGCGGCGTGCGCCAGGTTCGCCACCGGAGAGATGCACCTGCAACACGCCTAGTCCGGCAGCCTCGGCGAACACGCGCGCCCAGGTCGGCGTATCGAGTTCGTCTTGCCGTGGATCGAGCGCCAGCGGGTTCGAGCAATACGGACAACCAAGCGGGCAGCGATGGGTTAACTCGGCCAACAGGCCGAGCGGGTTGTGCAAAGCTTCACCGTTCTCCGCCATGCGGTCACAGCTCCAGCAGTTTTTTGTCCGCGAGCCCCCGCAGCAGCGCCGTCACGTCGGCGAGGATTCGATCGCGCGGCGCCGCGAAGCTCTTCGCCAGATCGTCGACGATAGCGGCGAATGTCGCTTCGCCGGTGCAGCGTTTGAGCACCTCGATGGCGATGGCGTCGGCCTTGAACACGCGCTCGGGAGCGAGCAACACCCAGCCGCCTTGGGCCTCGTTATGCACCAGCCGCACGCCGCGCGGCAGACGCGGGCAAGCATCCGGGGCGATCTCTGCTGCGTCGCTCACGATTGATCCTTCGGCACAAACGCGCCCGGCGGCACCTGCTTCGGCGCGACATAGGCGTGATAGAGCGCGTCCAGCATCGCCCACAGCACGTCGCATTTGAATTCGAGCGCGGCGATCACATTGTGCTGCGTCTCCGGCGTGCGGGCGTGCGTCTTGACGTAATCGAGCGCAAAGCGCGAGTCGCGTTCGGCTTGCGGCGGCCGCTGCGAAAAGTAGGCCAGCGTTTCCGCCGTCACGAAATCGTAGTTCTTCAGCATGCCTTCCATGCGTTCGCTGATAATCGCCGGCGAAAAAAGTTCCGTCAGCGACGAAGCGACGGCCTCAAGCAATGTCTTCTCACGTACGAACCGGACATACGCATCGACGGCAAAGCGCGTCGCCGGCAACAGGCCGCGCAGCGAAATGACGTGGTCGCGGTCGAGTCCCAGCCCATCGGTGAGCTTCAGCCAACGCGCAATGCCGCCTTCGCCCTCGCGCGCACCGTCGTGATCGACCAGGCGGCTGCGCCACTCGCGGCGGATCGCCGGATCGTCGCAGCGCGCGATCAGGCTCGCATCCTTGATCGGAATTTGCGCCTGATAATAGTAGCGATTGAGCGCCCAAGCCTGCACCTGGCCTTTGCTGCAAGCACCGCCATGCAGAAGCTTGTGGAACGGATGCAGCCGGTGATAGCGGCGCGCGCCGATGTCGCGCAGGCGGGCTTCGAGTTCGTCCGCACTCAACGCATTCACAACGCGATCTCCATCCCGTCGTAGGCGATTTCGAAGCCTGCTTGCTCCACTGTACGCCGTTCGGCCGATCCTTCGATTAAAATCGGATTGGTGTTGTTGATGTGGATCAGAACGCGACGGCCGCCGCACTCGGCCAAAGCGGCCAGCGTTCCGTCCGCGCCGGTGAGCGGCAGATGACCCATCCGGCGGCCGGTCTTGTCGCCGGTGCCGGTGGCGATCATTTCGTCGTCGGTAAACAGCGTGCCGTCGAACAGCACGACATCGGCGCGTGCCAGCCGCGCCTGCAAGGCGGGCGTCATGGCGGCTGCGCCCGGCACGTAGGCAAGTCGGCGCGAGCCGCAGCTGAGTTCGATGCCGACATTGGCGCCGGTCTCGGTAGCAAGCGCCGGGTCTTTGCCTTCGAGGTAAAGCGCGACTTTGCCGGGAACGCTGAACAATTCGGCGCTGATGCCTCCGGCAAGCGCAAACGGCTTGTCGCGGGCAACGGCGCAGCGGCGGACCTCGTCGCCGAGCACATTGAGCATCGGATTGGCGGAGAGCGTGCCGAGGGTCTCGGCGGTTGCGAACAGCGCGAAACCCTGGCGTTCGCGTAATGTCAAAAGCCCGGCGATCTGGTCGATTTCCGCACCAGTCAGAACGACCGAGGTAATCGGGCTTGATCGTGGTGGCCGGTCCGGCTGCAACGCTGGCGTCGCTAACAGCTGCGCGCGCAGGTCGGGAGAAGCGTTCAGCAAGACCCAGTGTTCGCCATCGGCGGAAACGGCGAGGCTAGCCTGCGTCGAACGCTTGACCCGCGGGTCGCCGGCCCAAGCGAGCCGGCACACCGGACAGGCGCAATTCCATTGCGGAAAACCACCACCTGCCGCTGCACCGAGGACGATGGCGGTCAAGCGCCCCATTCACGGGGATCGCGGTGACGTATGCGTGCGAATTAGAACTCGGCCGGCAGATAGCCGTTGATCTCGAGTCCGATGCAGATTTCGACGAGAGTTGGGGTTGTCCAGGCCATGGGTGTTTCCTTTTTCACACCGAAGAGCGCGACCGATTTGGGTTCGCCTCCTCCAAGCCGATAAAATAAGGCTTCGATGGCATTGCCGACAAGAGAATTCTCCAGCCTTTTTCGGTTCCGGTGGGCGTTCGCCCCTTCCGGGGCAGATTGCCACGCTCCCTTTTCACTCCCTTTTCACACCGTCTGAACAAGGGCATTGTGCGCGGCCAGTGGCATCCGGCCGCGTCGGACTGCCGCGATGTGCGTGCATCAAGAATGCCATTTTTGGGAGGAAAACGATGAGTTATCACGCTACCAGGCGCCATGTCGCCGGTGGGGTCGGCGCGGCGTTATTGGTTGCCGCTTTGGCCGCGGCGCCGGCGCCCGCGTCCGCGCAGAGTAAAGAGCCGGTCAAAATCGGCTTCAGCATGGCGCTCACCGGTCCGCTTGCCGCGAACGGCAAGCAAGCGCTTCTCGGCGCCCAGATCTGGGCGGAGGAGGTCAACGCCAAGGGCGGTCTGCTCGGCCGCAAGGTCGACCTGGTCTATTACGACGATCAATCCAAGCCGGCGACGGTGCCCGGCATCTACACCAAGCTGTTGGACGTCGACAAAGTCGACCTCGTGGTCGGACCTTACGGCACCAACATGAACGCGCCGGCCATGCCCGTCGTCATGCAGAAGGGCAAAGTGTTCATCAGCCTGTTCGCGCTCGACGTGAACAGCGAGTTCCACTACCCGAAATATTTCTCGTTCCTGCCGGTCGGTGCGAAGCCGAGGGATGCGTTCAACGAAGGCTTCTTCAAGGCTGCGGCGGCGCAAAATCCGAAGCCGAAAACGGTTTCGCTGATCGCCGAAGACGCCGAGTTTGCGCGCAACGCCTGCGAAGGCGCCAGCGACAACGCCAAGGAATACGGCTTCAACGTCATCTACAATAAGACCTTCCCGCCCGGCACCACGGATTTCTCGCCGATCGTGCGCGCGCTTCAGGCCGCCGATGCGGACCTCGTGGTGGTGTGCTCCTATCCGCTGAGTTCGGTCGGCTTCGTGCTGGCCGCCAACGAGCTCAACTTCACGCCGAAGATGCTCGGCGGCTCGATGGTCGGCCTGCAGGCGACCGCCTTCAAGGACAAGCTCAAGTCCAAGCTCAACGGCATCGTCAACTACGAGACCTGGGTGCCGTCGACGAAACTGATGGCGCCGGCCGCAGCCTTCTTCAAGAAATACCAGGAGCAGGCCAAGGGCATCGACCCGCTCGGCTATTATCTCGGCGGCTGGGGCTATGCCTACTTCCAGTTGCTTGGCGAAGCGGTTGAAGGCGCTAAGAGCTTCAACGACGACAAAATCGCCGACTACCTGCGCACCCATGAATTCAAGACCATCATGGGCGACATGAGCTTCGGCCCGAGCGGTGAGTGGAAAAAGTCCGGGATGCTGGAAGTGCAGTATCATGGCGTCACCGACGCCGCTAACCTCGATACCTGGCGGGGCATGAGCTATCAGACGGTCGTCTCCCCCGACGATCAGGCGACCGGCAAACTGATTTATCCTTACGCCAAGGCGAAGGAGTCGAAGTAAGCTCGCCTTCGTTTCCTGCCGATCGATCCGGGGCGCGGGCTTTAAGTCCGCGCCCCACTCTTTTCAGGATCGTCGAAGCCGTGCATTGTTCGGCCGTGGGCGCCAAAGCTGCGCTCCGAGACAGCCATTGGGAGGAACGCCGTGGGTCAGCACGCAACGTTGCGCAATTATGTCTGCGGATTAGCCGCCTTGTTGATTGCCGCGGCATTGGCCGCGCCCGCTTCCGCGCAGAGCGACCAACCGATCAAGATCGGGTTTAGCCTCGCGCTGACCGGTCCGCTTGCGCCGAACGGCAAACAGGCGCTGCTCGGCGCCAAGATCTGGCAAGAAGAAATAAACGCCAAGGGCGGATTGCTCGGCCGCAAGGTCGAATTGGTGAACTACGACGACCAGTCCAATCCGGCGAACATTCCCGGCATCTACACCAAGCTCCTTGAAGTCGACAAAGTCGATCTCATCAACGGGCCGTACGGCACCAACCTGGTCGCGCCGGTGATCCCGATTGCCATGCAGAAAGGCAAAATGCTGATCGGGCTGTTCGCGCTCGATGCCAACCACGAGTTCCATTACTCGCGCTACTTCTCGATGATTTCCGCCGGGCCGCACCCCAGTCTTGCGTTTACCGAAGGATATTTCCAGAGTGCGGCGAAGCAGAACCCGAAGCCGCAAACCGTGGCGCTGGCGGCCGAGGATGCCGAGTTCGCGCGCAACGCCTGCGGCGGCGCTCGCGACAACGCCAAGACCTACGGCTTCAAGGTCATCTACGACAAGACGTTCCCGCCGGGCACGACCGATTTCTCGCCGATCATCCGCGCGCTGCAAGCCACCAACGCCGACCTCGTGGTGTTGTGCTCTTATCCGCTGAGCTCGGTCGGCCTTCTGCAAGCGGCGAACGAACTGAATTTCACGCCCAAAATGCTGGGCGGCGCCATGGTCGGACTGCAATCGACGGCGTTCAAGGAAAGGCTGAAAACCAAGCTCAACGGCATCGTGAACTACGAGACCTGGGTGCCGTCGCCGAAGCTGATGGCGCCCGCCGCCGCGTTCTTCAAGAAATATCAGGAGCGCGCCAAGGCCGAAGGCATCGACCCGCTCGGCTATTATCTCGGCGGTTGGGGCTATGCCTATTTCCAATTGCTCGGCGAAGCCGTCGAAGGCGCCAAAACCCTCGATAATCAGAAGCTTGCCGACTACATGCACAGCCACGCGTTCGACACCATCATGGCCGGCAAGATTGAATTCGGCAAAGACGGCGAGTGGGTCGGTTCCCGCGCGCTGCAAGTCCAGTATCACGGCATCACCGACGCCGCGAACCTGGAGACCTGGCGCGGCATGAGCTACCAGACGGTGCTCTCGCCGGAAGATCAGAAAACCGGCGAGCTGATTTATCCGTACGCGAAAGCGAAATAGTGTCGTTCCGGGGCGCCACGGAAGTGGCGAACCCGGAATGATGTAGCGCGAACATGCTGCTTCCGACTTCGCTCGTCGGTTCGTACCCGCAACCGGAGTGGCTGATCGATCGCGCGCGGCTGGCGCGGCAGGTGCCGCGTGCCCGCGCTGACGATCTCTGGCTGCCGGCGCCGGAACGTCTCGAGGCGGCGCAGGACGACGCGACCGTTCTTGCAATCCGCGACCAGGAACGCGCCGGGCTCGACGTCATCACCGACGGCGAACAGCGGCGCGCAAGTTATTCCAATCGATTTGCCACCGCGCTCGACGGAATTGACGCCGACAATCCCGGCACCGCGATCAACCGCAACGGCAAGCCGGTCCCGGTGCCGCGCGTCGTCGGTCCGGTCCGGCGCAGCCGGCCGGTCGAGTTGCGCGACCTTGCGGTGCTGCGCGCCAACACGCGCCGCG
This sequence comes from Xanthobacteraceae bacterium, assembly GCA_035532335.1. GTDB lineage: Bacteria > Pseudomonadota > Alphaproteobacteria > Rhizobiales > Xanthobacteraceae > BOG-931. The sequence goes on from DATKRE010000009.1 coordinate 21,728, forward strand.
CCATCAAGGTCACCGTTCCGGGCCCTTTCACCATGAGCAAGCAGGCGCAGGACGAGTTTTATCGCGACGGCGAGGCGCTGGCGCTCGCCTACGCGGAAGCGGTCAATGCCGAGGTGCGCGACCTGTTCGCCGCCGGCGCCGATATTGTGCAACTCGACGAGCCGTGGATGCAGCAACATCCGCATGATGCCCGCCGCTATGGATTAAAGGCGCTCGATCGCGCGCTCGCCGGCGCCACCGGCACGACCGCCGTGCATCTGTGTTTCGGCTATGCCGCCTTGGTGCACGACAAGCCCGCCGGTTATTCCTTCCTCACCGAACTGGAAGGAAGCTGCGTGCAACAAATCTCCATCGAGGCGGCACAGCCAAAGCTCGACCTCAACGTGTTGCGGGAATTGCCGTCGAAGACCGTTATTTTGGGCGTCATCGATCTTGCCGATCCGGCCATCGAGACGCCGCATAGTGTCGCCGACCGCATCCGGCGTGCGTTGGCCCACATCCCGGCCGAGCGTCTGGCGATCGCGCCGGATTGCGGCATGAAATATCTGCCGCTGCCCGTCGCGTTCGGCAAGATGCAGGCGATGGCGGACGGCGCG
>DATKRE010000010.1:0-22726 GCA_035532335.1 Xanthobacteraceae bacterium
TTCGCCGCCTCGACCACTTCGGCGACCGAAGGCAGCGCAAGCTTTTCCAGATTGGCGGCGTAGGGCATCGGCACGTCCTTGCCGGTGACGCGCAGCACCGGCGCATCGAGATAATCGAAAGCCTCTTCCATCATGCGCGCCGCGATTTCGGCGCCGACTCCGGATTGCTTCCAGCCTTCCTCAACAGTGACGAGGCGGCCGGTTTTTTTGACCGACTCGACGATGGTTTCGATATCCATCGGCTTAAGCGTGCGCAGATCGATGACCTCCGCCGAGATATTTTCCTTGGCGAGTTCGTCGGCGGCTTTGAGTGCGTACACCATGCCCATCGACCAGGCCACCAAAGTCACGTCGTTGCCGGCCCGCACGACGCGCGCGCGCCCGATCGGCAGCACGTAATCGTCGAGCTTCGGCACCGGCGATGAAACGCCATACAAAAGTTCGTTCTCGAGAAAGATCACCGGGTTGGGATCGCGGATCGCGGCCTTAAGCAAGCCTTTGGCGTCCGCGGCATTCGACGGCGCGATCACCTTGAGCCCCGGAACGTGCGAGTACCAGGACGAGTAATCCTGGCTGTGCTGGGCGCCGACGCGCGCGGCCGGCCCGTTCGGCCCGCGAAAGACGATTGCGACGTCGACCTGTCCGCCCGACATGTAACGCGTCTTCGCCGCCGAATTGATGATGTGGTCGATCGCCTGCATGGCGAAGTTGAAGGTCATGAATTCGACCACCGGCTTTAATCCGGCAAACGCCGCGCCAACGCCGAGCCCGGCAAAACCGTGCTCGGTAATCGGCGTGTCGATCACGCGCCGGGCGCCAAACTCCTGCAACAAACCCTGGGTGACCTTGTAGGCGCCTTGGTACTCGGCGACCTCCTCGCCGATCACGAACACGTCCTTATCGCGGCGCATTTCCTCGGCCATGGCGTCGCGCAGCGCCTCACGCATGGTCATGGTGACCATCTCGGTGCCGGCCGGCACCTCAGGCTCGGGCATCGCCGGCGCAGCCGGCGGCTTCACGGTACCGGTTTTCGCAGGCGCCGGCGCTTCGGCATTCTGGGCCGGCTCTGGTTTTTCCGCCGGCAGCGCGGAGTCCGCGCCTTTCTGCTGCCGCGCCGGCGCCGAGCCACTATCCGTCAGCGCGGATTTCTCCTCACCTTCGGCGAGGATCGTGGCGATCGGCGTATTGACCGCGACATCGATGGTGCCTTCGGGGACAAGGATCTTGCCGAGCGTGCCTTCGTCGACCGCCTCCACTTCCATGGTGGCTTTGTCGGTCTCGATCTCGGCGATCACATCACCGGATTTGACCGGGTCGCCTTCCCGCTTGAGCCACTTGGCGAGGTTGCCCTTCTCCATGGTCGGAGACAACGCAGGCATGAGGACTTGGGTCGGCATGGCGGGCTAACCCTGTCACCGATAGACGTCGGTATAGAGCTCCGCCGGATCAGGCTCGGCGTCGTTGGTGGCAAATTCGGACGCCTCGTTGACCACGGCGCGCACGGAAGCGTCGATTTTTTTCAACTCTTCCTCGCTCGCCCACTTTTGGGCCAACAGCCGCGCGCGCACCTGTTCGATCGGATCGTGCTCGGTGCGCACTTTATCGACCTCTTCCTTGGTCCGGTATTTTGCCGGATCGGACATCGAATGGCCGCGATAGCGATAGGTCATCATTTCGAGAATGATCGGGCCTTTGCCGGACCGGCACCAGGCGATCGCTTCCTCGCCCGCCGCCTTCACCGCCCGCACATCCATGCCGTCCACCTCGACGCCGGGAATATTGAACGACGCGCCGCGTTTGGAAAAATCGGTCTGCGCCGAGGAGCGCGATACCGATGTGCCCATGGCGTAGCGGTTGTTTTCGATGACGTAGACCACCGGCAGCTTCCACAACTCCGCCATGTTGAAGCTTTCGTAGACCTGGCCCTGGTTGGCGGCGCCATCGCCGAAAAAGGTCAGGCACACGGTGTCGTTGCCACGATATTTGTTGGCGAAAGCCAAGCCGGTGCCGATCGGCACCGGCGCGCCGACGATGCCGTGTCCACCGAAGAAGCCTTTCTCCGGGGAGAACATGTGCATCGAGCCGCCCTTGCCCTTGGAATAGCCGCTGCGGCGGCCGGTCAGCTCCGCCATCACGCCCTTCGGATCCATACCGCAGGCAAGCATGTGCCCGTGATCGCGATAACCGGTAATCATCTGATCGTCGTCGCGCTTGGCCATCCGCATGCCGATGACGACGGCTTCCTGGCCGATATAGAGGTGACAAAATCCGCCGACCAAGCCCATACCGTACATCTGGCCGGCCTTCTCTTCGAAGCGCCGGATCAGCAGCATCTGCCGCAGCGCCTCTAACTCCTGGTCTTTGTTGAAGTCGGCGATTGGACCGTTCTGGGTCGGCACCTCCGCGAGAGGACGGCGTTGGTCGCCGGTTTGGTCATTTTCTTTAGTTTTGGCGACGGCCATCGGCGCTCTCGAACCTTTCGCGGTTCCATCCCATAGCCGAAATCGGCTAATGGCGGAAGTCGGCGGGCGCGCGGCTGGTTCCCGCGGACAACCTATTGGCAGTTAAAATTATTTCGGGTTAGGCTGGGCCTGAATCAAGGCCGGCTGTCGGGCGCAGGCTGCGGCCGATCGACGATCAGCGTCAGGTCATGGGGATCGGTGTAATCGAGCAGCGCCCGGGCCCGCTCGTCGAGCATGTCGGGATCGATCTGGTCGGATTTCAATAGCGCGATGCGGCGTTCCCACTGCCGGCGCTGACCCTGCAATCCGGCAAGCTCGCTTGAAAGCACCGCGACTTGCCGGTCGATGTCCTGCTTGGCCTTAAGACCATGGTTGCCGGAAAACACATTGACGCCGAAATAGCCGATCAACAGCGCGGCTATCACGTAAAGACCGAGCGCGGTGAGGATCGAGCGCAAACGCTTGCGGGTGACCATCCGCCCAAGATGCGATTGCGCCGCTTAAAGCTGAATTAACGGACTCGCCCTGCCCGATCAGGGCAGCCGGTTGCGGACTTCGCTGAGAACGAAATTGCCGAGCCGCTTACCGCGGTTGCGGAAAAAGCGGAGCGCTCCCGCATCGACGAAGTAGGTCAGCAGAATGCTGTCGCGGGTGTTGACCTCCGGTCCGATGCGATCGGCCGAATGCCAAGTATCGGTGCCGACGGCAAATGCATAGCCGGTATTCGGCGCGAACGTCATTTGCTTGTCCTTGGCGAGCGTGCCGTCGGCAAGCTTGGTGTGAAAGATCGTGCCGATATGGGCGATCGAACGATCGCTCGGTAGATAAATCTGGACCGTGATGCCCTTCCAGCGCGTGTCGGTATGAGGGGTGATCAGGTAACCGGGGACGTCGCGCGTGAGCACCGGGATCGGAAACATGCCGGTACGCGCGTAATCAGCACCGAAGCGGCGTTCGAGCGCCGGCGCCAGCCGCCGCACGAACGCATCCTTGACCGGCCGCGAACAAAGCGCCCGGCCGACCACGTCCCAGACCGCGCACTGCCGCGGCGGCAGATGGCGGATATATTCGGGGAACAGATCGATCTTCACCCGCGTGTGCGTGCCATCGGCGAGATCGTGGCCTTTGCTGCGACCATGCATCGGCCGGTAGTCGGATGCCGCCGGCATATTGGCGAGAATGGCTGCGTAAACGTCGTCGGGGAATATGCGCTCGAGCACCAAATGATAGAACGGCGCTTCGGAGGCGGGTGCGGCGTCCACCGAAGCGGCGACGCATTCGCCCAACCGCTCTGTCGCCCGCTTGCGGCCACCGGCGCTCAACTCAACCGATTGATCCATGCCGTCGATATAGCCCCGAAGGTAGCGGCCGGACAAGCAACGGAAACTTAGCCCAGCGCCTTGAACGCACGACGGCCGGCATAGATCGCCTGCGGCCCGAGTTCCTCCTCGATGCGCAGCAACTGGTTGTATTTGGCCACCCGATCGGAGCGCGCCAGCGAGCCGGTTTTGATCTCGCCGCAGCTGCACGCCACCGCAAGATCGGCGATGGTGGAATCCTCGGTCTCGCCCGAGCGATGCGACATCACCGTCGTATAGCCGGCCTTATGCGCGGTCTCGACCGCCGCCAGCGTCTCGGTCAGCGTGCCGATCTGATTGACCTTGATCAGCACCGAATTGGCAATGCCGTTGGCAATGCCTTCTTTGATGCGTTGCACGTTGGTGACGAAATTATCGTCACCAACGAGTTGGCATTGACCGCCCAGTTTTTGCGTCAGTAATTTCCAGCCAGCGGTGTCATCCTCGGCCATGCCGTCTTCGACCGACACGATCGGATATTTCTTCACCAGGGCCGCAAGGTATTCGACCTGCTGTTCGATTGAGCGCGTCTTGCCTTCGCCCTTGTAACGATAGGCACCGTCGCTGAAGAACTCACTCGCCGCCGGATCGAGCGCCAGCATCACCTCGGTGCCGGCGCGGTAACCCGCTTTGCCGATCGCCGCCATGATCTGGTCGAGTGCCGCTTCGGCCGACGGCAGATTGGGCGCGAAGCCGCCCTCGTCGCCGACGTTGGTGTTGTGGCCCGCGGCTTTGAGTGCCGCGCGCAAGGTGTGGAAGATTTCCGAACCCGCGCGCACGGCTTCGGCGAACGAGGTGGCGCCGAGCGGCACGATCATGAATTCCTGGAAGTCGATCGGATTATCGGCGTGCACGCCGCCATTGATGATGTTCATCATCGGCACCGGCAGAAGCCGCGCCGCAGTTCCGCCGATATAACGATAGAGCGGCAGCTTGTTGGCGGCGGCAGCGGCCTTGGCGGTTGCAAGCGAAACGCCAAGGATGGCGTTGGCGCCGAGCCGGCCTTTATTGGGCGTGCCGTCGAGGTTGATCATGATCTCGTCGATCTTGACCTGCGCCTCGGCGTCCATACCGCTCAGAGCGTCGAAGATCTCGCCGTTGACCGCCTCGACTGCGGTTCGCACGCCCTTGCCGAGATAGCGGGTGTTGTCGCCGTCGCGAAGCTCGACAGCTTCGTGGGTTCCAGTCGAGGCTCCGGACGGCACCCCGGCACGCCCGCGCGAGCCGTTGGCCAGAATGACATCGACCTCGACGGTCGGATTGCCGCGGCTGTCGAGGATTTCCCGGCCGATGATGTCAACGATGGCAGTCATGGTGCTCCAGATTTAAGGACCCGCGCAGCGGCTTCTACAGGATGGACGAGGCTCTTGTCATGCCCCGTCAAGCCGGGCATTGCAGTGCCCGATGCCGAAAAAACGCCTGCAACTCGGCCGCCCGACGCTGATCCCCGCCTCGCCCGACCAGGCGGTGCTCGACCGCGTAACAAATCCGCATCTGGGGACGAACTACGTGGCGCGTTTTACCTTCCCGGAATTCACCATTATGTGCCCGGTCACGGGTCAGCCCGACTTCGCCACGCTCGTCATCGATTACGTACCGAAGGCGTGGCTCGTGGAATCGAAATCGCTCAAGCTTTATCTCAACAGCTTCCGCAATCAGGCTGCCTTCCATGAGGAATGCACGGTAACAATCGGCAAAAAGCTCGCCGGATTGCTCAAGCCGAAATGGCTGCGCATCGGCGGCTATTTCCATCCACGCGGCGGCATGCCGATCGACGTGTTCTGGCAAGCCGGAAAGCTGCCGGCCGGCGTTTGGGTCCCCGACCAAGGCGTCGCCACTTATCGCGCCCGCTAGATTCTAACATTCGCTTCCGTATCCGGCAGCTTCTTATGCGAGTGTTAGAAAAAAAACCGCTAGCCCGCGACAACACGCCCGGCCGCCGTGCTTGCCCGGCCTCGACGTTTGCGGAATATTGGCCGGCGGGGTGAATGGCATCAAAATCGGGGATAGTTTCATGCTCACCAAAACTTTCGCAAAATTCTCCTTGGCCGCAGCCATTGCCGTGATGTCGATGTCGCCGACTTTTGCCGCGAAGATGACACCCAAGCCCTGCGCCAACCCGCAGCTACGCTGCACCGGCACGTGCGACAAGAACCATTGGTGCAAGGTTTACCTTTGCAGCTTTAATCGAGCGGTAGAATCGCCGTTCCCGTGCAACGAGAAAGCCGGCAGCTGCTTGCAACCGCACTGCTAACGACAAATCCAAAGGCATCTTAATCTGCGGGCGCGGCCGGGCGTTGTCGTGCCAGCCGCCTCAAGGCGACTTGAAATTGGCGGTAAATCAAGCCAGCTACAGGCGATGAACCGCCAAATTAAGCGCCCTTGCCGCATTTCGTTCGTTTCGCTTGGTTGCCCGAAAGCTTTGGTCGATTCCGAGCGCATCATCACCCGGTTGCGCGCTGAGGGCTACGAGCTTGCCCGCGACCATACCGATGCCGACCTCGCCATCGTCAATACCTGCGGCTTTCTCGACAGCGCGCAGGCGGAATCGCTTGCAGCGATTGGGGCGGCGCTGGCCGAGAACGGCAAAGTCGTGGTCACCGGATGCATGGGCGCCGAGCCTGAAAAAATCACCAAGGCGCACCCGAACGTGCTGGCGGTGACCGGACCGCAACAATACGAAAGCGTGCTCGAAGCCGTGCATCGCGCTCTGCCGCCGCAGCGCAATCCGCACCTCGACCTTATTCCGCCGCAAGGCATCAAGCTGACACCGCGACACTACGCTTATCTAAAGATTTCAGAAGGTTGCAATAACCGCTGCACGTTTTGCATTATCCCAAAATTGCGGGGCGATCTGGTCTCCCGGCCGGCCGCCGACGTGCTGCGCGAGGCGGAGCGGTTAGTCGCCGCGGGGGTCAAGGAACTGCTGGTGATCTCCCAGGATACGTCGGCTTACGGCATCGACGTCAAATACGCCGCGAGCGAATGGAAGGGCCAAAAGATCCGCGCCAAGTTCATCGACCTCGCCCGCGCGCTTGGCGAACTCGGCGTCTGGGTGCGGCTGCATTACGTCTATCCCTACCCGCATGTCGATGAGGTCATTCCGCTGATGGCAGATGGCAAAATCCTGCCGTATCTCGACATACCGTTTCAGCACGCCAGCCCCGCCGTCCTCAAACGCATGCGCCGACCGGCAGCGCAGGAGGAGACGTTGACGCGGATCCAAGAATGGCGCGCGCAATGTCCGGCTTTGACCATCCGCTCGACCTTCATTGTCGGTTTTCCCGGCGAAACGGAGGAGGATTTCGCCTTCCTGCTCGATTGGCTCGGCGAGGCCGAACTCGATCGGGTCGGCTGTTTCCGTTACGAACCGGTCGACGGCGCCGGGGCCAACGCGCTCGCTGAACCGGTACCCGACGCGGTCAAGCAAGAGCGATACCAGCGCCTGATGGCCCGCCAGCAAGAGATTTCGCGCAAGCGCCTTAAGCGCAAAGTCGGCGGCCGCGAGCGCGTCATCATCGACGAAATCGGCCCAGTCACCGGGTCAAGTGCGCCGACCGCCAAGGGCCGCAGCCGCGGTGACGCGCCGGAGATCGACGGCAGCGTATTTGTCAAAAGCCGCCGCCCGCTGCGGGTCGGTGAAATCGCCACCGTGAAGATCGAAAGCGCCGACGAGTACGACCTGCACGGCACCGTTGTCGGCTATTAATCCTGCTTCATCGGCGCGATCATCCGTTTTCGCTGGAATTGACCCGACATTCGGCGCTTTCATGCGCGCGAGGCGCTAAATCGTGACCGCGATCTTCATCACCGCGACCGGGGCCGATGTCGGAACAACTTTCGTCGTCGCCGCCCTGGTTCGGCATTTGCGGCAAATCGGGCGTCCGGTCGATGCAATCAAGCCGATCGCGAGCGGATATGACCCCGCACAGGCCGCGAGCAGCGAGACCGGCGTGCTGGTCTCGGCCCTTGGTCTTCCGTTCACGCCCGAGTCGATCGACCACGTTTCGCCCTGGCGTTTTCGTGCCGCGCTGCCGCCCGATCTTGCCGCGCGCCATGAAGGCCGCAGCATCGGCGTCGATCAGGTCATCGCCTATTGCCGGGCCGAGATCGACAAGCGGCGCGGCGTTCTGTTGATCGATGGCGTCGGCGGCCTGATGGCGCCGCTCGACGATCGCCGCACGATCCTCGACGTGATGATGGCGCTACGTCTGCCGCTGATCCTTATCACCGGTTCGTATGCCGGCGCCGTCAGTCACACCCTGACCGCGCTCGACTCGCTGTTCCGCCGCGAAATGAACGTGCTCGCCACCATCGTCAGCGAGACGCCCGGCAGCAACGTTCCGCTCGACGACGTGGTCGCAACCATTGGGCGGTTCGCGATGCCGGTGATCGGGCTGCCGCGGCGGCGCACCTGACCCGGTCAGGAGAAAAACCGGATCTGCACCAGCGTTTCCAGCGTGCCTTCCAGGTTGAACAGCGCGTGCAGCAGGATGGTAAGCAGGATCGAGCCACTGCGTGCGCGCATCCAGCCGAGAAACAATCCGATGATGAAAATCTGCAACAAGCCGGTCCAGTCGTACTGGACGTGCAGCAACGCCCACAATACCGAGATCGCCACGATCGCCGGCCACGGGTTGCGATCCGGACGGGCCCAGCCGCGAAACAAAAAGCCGCGGAACATAATCTCCTCGCCGGCCGGCGCCGCGATGATGGCGCCGACCAGCAAAGCCGGCAACCATCCTACCGCCCCCGCGGTCGTATAGGATTGCAGCTGGAACGGCGTCACCAGCGGGTAGCCGGCGAAATAAAGCAGCAGATCGCCGGTTGCGATCAGCGCAACGAGCAAAATCAGGCCCAGTGCCAGATCGCGCACCGGCGGCAGCCGCAGCGCCAGATAATCGGTCGGTCGCGCATGCGCGAGCAGCACGGCGGCGACGATGATGGCAACGGTGATCGGATTGGCGATCAGGATGAACAGCGTAACCATCGCGCCATCGAACGGCGCCGCCAACAGCGAGCTTAGATCGCTGAAGCGAAACCACAACACCACCGCGAGCGCGATGAACTGGCCCGCCACGAAGGCGAGTAACGCCCAGCCGAGCGTCGCCGCGTAACCCCAGATTTTCATTGCCGCGGCTTAAGTCCTCACGGAATCAGGATCGAAGAGCCGGTGGTGGCGCGGCTTTCCAGATCGCGATGCGCTTTTGCTGCGTCACGCAGCGGGTATGTCTGGTTGATTGGAATCTTCACCGCACCGCTGCCGACCACGGCGAACAGATCGGCCGCCATCGCCAGCAAATCTTCGCGCTTGGCGGCGTAGGTGTTGAGCGTCGGACGGGTCGCGAAAAGCGAGCCCTTGGCTTGCAGGATGTTGATGTTGAAGGCTTCAATCTGTCCAGACGCGCTGCCGAAGCTTACGAACATGCCGAGCGGCCGTATGCAATCCAGCGACCCCGGGAAGGTGACTTTGCCGATGCCGTCGTAGACGACGTCGCATAGCTTGCCGGCGGTCATCTCTTTCACGCGCGCGACGAAATCCTCGTCTCGATATAGGATTGTGTGATCGCAGCCATTGGCGCGCGCGAGCTCGGCCTTTTCCTTCGAGCCGACGGTCCCGATGACGGTGGCACCGAGGTGTTTAGCCCACTGACATAAGATTAAGCCGACACCGCCGGCGGCGGCGTGCATCAGTACATTCATGGCTTTTTCGACCTTGAACGTGCGGCGCAAAAGATACTGGGCGGTCAGGCCCTTGAGCATCATGCCGGCGGCCTGCTCGTAGCTGATATTGGCCGGCAGCTTGACGACGCGTTCGGCCGGAACATTGCGTTCCTCGGCATAGCAGCCAGGACCTTGCACGTAGGCGACACGATCGCCGCGCTTGAGGTCGGATACGTCGGGACCGACGTCCACAACCTCCCCGGCCGCCTCATTGCCGGCAACAAAGGGCAATCCTCCGGGAGCCGGATAAAGACCCGTGCGAAAATAAACATCGACGAAATTCACGCCGATCGCGTGCTGCTTCACCCGAACCTGGCCGGCGGCCGGAGCCGGAACGTCGATCTGTTCGTAGGTCAGAACCTCGGGACCGCCGACTTTATGCACGCGTACCGCCGCACCCATTCTCTTATCTCCCGTAAGTTCAATCCGCCTTCGCGCGGAGGGCGCGATCATAGGTAGTAGCCGAGGCTGCGCAAGGGACTCCCAGCCCGAGCAAACCGGGCGGCGTGCACGATACCCCCGCCCTTGCTACTCTCCCGCCATACCTTTGGAGACGAATATCCGCCAGGATCGCGCATGGCTCTAGGCAACGGCACAATGGAAACTCTGGCCGCCCAGGTAGCGGTTATCGGCGGCGGGCCGGCCGGTTTGATTGCCGCCATTGCGCTCAAGGCGGCTGGCGTCGACGTGCTGCTGATCGCGCCTAAGCCGGAAGTCGACCACCGCACAACGGCGCTTCTCGCCGGCTCGGTGACCGCGCTGACGACATTGGGCGTCTGGGAAACTTGCAGCCCGCACGCAGCGCCGCTCGCCACGATCCGTATCATCGACGACACGCGACGACTGTTGCGGGCGCCGGAAGTCCATTTTAACGCCGCGGAAATCGGCCTCAATGCGTTCGGCTACAACATCGAGAACCGCCATCTCGTTGCCGCGCTGACCGCCCACGCCGCGCGTTTGAACATCGCACGCCGCACGGAGATGGCGCTCGCCATCACCAGCGATGCCGCGGGCGTTACCATCAAATTCCCCGACGGTGCAGCGCGCGTCCGGCTTGTCGTCGGCGCCGACGGTGCGCGTTCGCTCAGCCGTAAGGCGGCCGGCATCGGCAGCGACAGGCGAGCCTATCCGCAGACTGCATTGACGCTGAATCTTGCGCACGCACGCCCGCATGGCGACACGTCGACAGAATTCCACACCGAAAGCGGTCCTTTCACGCTTGTTCCCCTGCCGGAGCGCCGCTCAAGCTTGGTGTGCGTACTGGACGATTCGCGCGCAGCGGCGCTCGCCGCCATGACGGACACCGAGCTATCGGCCGAAATCGAGCGACGCGCCCATTCACTGTTCGGCAAAATTACTGTCGAGCCCGGCCGCGGCATCTTTCCGCTGGCGATCGAGACGGCGCATTCGTTTGCGGGTGCGCGCATCGCACTGATCGGTGAGGCCGCACATGTGGTGCCGCCGATTGGCGCACAGGGACTCAACCTCGGGCTGCGCGACGCCGCCACCCTTGCCGAACTGGTTGCCGATACGCACCGGCAAAACGCCGATGTCGGCTCGCCTGCCCTGCTCGCACGCTATGACACGCTACGCCGCGCCGACACCATGAGCCGGCGGATCGCCGTCGATCTGCTCAACCGCAGCCTGTTGACCGATTTTCTTCCGGTCCAAGGCATGCGCGGGCTTTCGCTTTACCTCGTCGATCGCATCGGGCCACTGCGCCGCGCGCTGATGCGCGAAGGCGTCATGCCGGCGACGTCGCAGCCTCGCCTCATGCGCGGTGAGATGGTGTGACCTGGACGGTATGACTTGGCGGTGACTTGCGTCGCACACCACACATCGCGGCGTGGTTTCGGTCAGGGACGATCAACGTGTTCGTCTGAACTGGCGCGAATTCTCCTCGCATCCTCCCGCGCCATATCAAAAAGCACGGCGAGAGAATCGAGCCCGTTCACATAAGCCATTTTGGAAAGCCCCTGACTGACGCTTTCCAGATACTCGCACACGGCATGCCGCAATCGTTCTACATCGTCGTCGACATAAAAGATTTCAGGCTCGACCGGGCTCATGCGGCTGCGAGGCGCTCAATGCTTTTTTGCTCTAGGACCGGTTCCGTTATGCCAGCCGCTTTGCGCAGATTCTCAAGCATTCGCTCGCTTATCTCGAATAATGCGGCATAGCCCATGACATCACCGATGCGCCTCGGCTTGCCGATGAGTTCGGCGGCACAATTGGCACGCTTGAGAATGCGCGCGAACATCGCATCATAAACGGAGACCACTTCGGTCAAGCCGGCGATCAGGCCAACCTCGACGATTCCAGAAAGGAGTTCGCCCGTCGTTCTGTTCAAGAGGTTTTCCGAACGTTCAGCAGCGACTTCCTGCCTGACTGAAAAGCGCGATGATTCCCAAATCGTCGCGCTTTCGATGCGCAAACCATCCGGCAGCAATTCCGGAAAAACATCCGCCAGCATGTTTGGCCCTGTCGTTGGCAGCAGGCGCAGCGATCCATTGACCACTTCGTTCGGGCCGGTGGAAATTAAATAAAGCGGGTTGAGCGCATCGAACTCGTCGATTTCCCAGCCGCGGAGAGTTTTGACCTGCCAACCCAAACGGTCATGGAACGTACGCTTTCTGATTTCATGCATTGCCGCGATTTCGCGGGGGAAGTCCGCGCGGTGCGAGCCGGAAATTAGTCTGATCATGGGAACAGTCCGTTACACAACTAAAACAGACTTTGTTCCATCATCGCGGAATTGCAATATGTCAAAAATGACATAGCTGCACCGACAGGTTGCAATCTCAGACGCTTTCCACAATGCCAAGCGCCACGGCTTTTGCGACTGCCTGTGTCTTGTTGAGACAATCGAGCTTGTGGCGCGCTATATCCAGATAAAGACGGACCGCACGTTCGCTGACCTTCAGAATGTGCGAAGTTTCCCAAATCGTCTTGCCGGCAGCAGCCCATTGCAGGCATTCCTTTTCCCGGCGCGATAGCAATGCTTCGTAATGCGGGATCTGACCGCCTTCAACGCGAATGACCATCTGATGAAAATAATGCGCTAACAGCTGCAAGTCGCGCATCTGCTCCTTTTTAAGGTCGGCCCATTCTTTATCCGGAAGATCGCTGTTCACCGAAAACAGCGCCACCTCAGTGCCGCGCCCCCGGATCGGAATTGTCAAACCCTGCCGGCCAAGCCCAAATTCGGCCGCCTCGCCAAATATGCGTCTAATCTTCGGGTTCGAATAATCGAAAGAGGCCCAGTCAATCGGCAGCAATCCGGTCAGACCAAGCCGCACCACCGGATCGACATCGACATAATCAGAATGTTCGTAATGTTTGCACCAGTCGGAGGTGTAAGTCGCGGAATAAAACGGCGTGGTTCTGCCGATGCGCGGAAGATTGATGCCGAGATAAGCAACGTGCTTAAACCCGTAGGACGTGGCCGCAGACAGCAGCAAACTGCTCCCCTCCTCGAAATATTTCACGGCATCGAGTTTGGGGGCGAGCGTGTCAAACAGCCGATCCAACATCACTTATCATACTTAGATTCGAGGGCAGAACCTATCGGAATAGGCGGTGCTGGCCGAGAATATGAGGCGGCCGGTCTTCGCCCCGCGGTGTCGCAGCCCCGATTGATGCGCGGCCGGATGACCTGAGCGACATCATGCGTTGGTTCCGATATGTCCGATCCCGATTGCCGTGAAAAATGGCTTGGCGAGCTTGGGCCGTTCATCCTACCGTTGGTTTCGGGTCGAGGGTGCTGACGCATGAAGCTGCCGCGGAACTTTTTCAAACCGCTCGCGATTGGAGCGCCGGCGCCGCTGCGCGAATTACCGCTCAAGCTCGAGCGCATGATCCATTTCGTGCCGCCGCATGTCGAAAAACTGCGTGCCAAGGTGCCCGAGCTCATTACCCAGGTCGACGTCGTGCTCGGCAATCTCGAGGACGCGATACCAGCCGATGCCAAGGAAGCCGCGCGGGCTGGATTCATAGCCATGGCGCAGGCCAACGAATTCGGCGCCACCGGACTGTGGACGCGGATCAATGCGCTTAACTCACCGTGGGTGCTTGACGATATCCGCGACGTGGTCGCGGCTGTCGGGCGGAAGCTCGACGTCGTGATGCTGCCGAAAGTCGAAGGCGCTTGGGACATTCATTATCTCGACCAGTTATTGGCCCAGCTTGAGGCCAAGCATGCCATCACCAAACCAATCCTCATTCACGCCATCCTTGAGACGACTGAAGGCGTGAACAACGTCGAGGCGATTGCGACTGCATCGCCGCGCATGCACGGCATCAGTCTCGGCCCGGCCGATCTCGCCGCCTCGCGGATGATGAAGACCACCCGCGTCGGCGGCGGCCACCCCGACTATAAAGTGCTGGCCGACCTCGCACCCGGCGCCGGCGCTGGAACGCCCCGCGCCGTGTATCAACAGGATCCCTGGCATTACACCATGGCGAAAATGGTCGATGCCTGCGCCGCCGCCGGCATCAAGGCCTTCTACGGTCCGTTCGGCGATTTTTCCGATCCGGCAGCCTGCGAGGCGCAGTTCCGCAACAGCTTCCTGCTCGGTTGTGCCGGCGCCTGGACTTTGCATCCGTCGCAGGTTGCCATCGCCAAGCGGGTGTTTTCGCCCGATCCTGCCGAAGTCGCTTTCGCCAAAAAGATTATCGCTGCCATGCCCGACGGCAGCGGCGCAGTGATGATAGACGGCAAAATGCAGGACGACGCTACCTGGAAGCAGGCCAAAGTTCTGGTCGACCTCGCGCGCCTGGTGGCGGCGAAAGATCCCGACATGGCGGCGCGCTACGCTCTATGAAGGCACATGATGAACGCGTAAGGTCGGCACTCCGCCAGCGCGCCGCCACAATTCTGTCGTTACCTGCTGACGACGAAGACGCCGCCAAAAAGGTCTAAAGAGGTTTTAACGAGTGTCAGCGACCCCGAACAAGATTCGCAACGCGAAATACCAGATCGGCCAGGTGGTACGACACCGCCTGTTTTCGTTCCGCGGCGTTGTATTCGACATCGACCCGATCTTCAGCAACACCGAAGAATGGTACGAGTCGATCCCGGTGGGTGTGCGTCCGCACAAGGATCAGCCGTTCTATCATCTGTTCGCTGAAAACGACGAAACCGAATACGTCGCTTACGTTTCGGAACAAAATCTGCTGCCGGACGACAGCGGCGAACCGCTGCGCCATCCGCAAGTCGCGGAGGTCTTCGTTCATGACGGCAAGGGCAGCTATCGCCCGCGTCAAATAAACACCCACTGATCGTCGTTGCCCGCTGGGCTGCGCTCAATAAGGCGAGCCGGCAAGCTCACGCAATGTGTGAGCAAGCCGAAGCCGCATCCGCCTCGAAGCACGGATAAGTCGGAATCCCGCGCGAGCAGCGCGACCCGGCGCCGCCGTCCGACGGGAAGCCCTTATCGGCTTACTGCGCCTTGCCGGGAGGCGGCGTGGCTGACGAGGTCGGCGCGCCCTGCTGGCTCTCGAGCTTCTTGCGCGCTTCGTCGGCGCGGCGTTGCAGCTCTTCCTGCAGTTTCTTTTGCTGTTCCTCGAAAACCTTTGGATCGGTCGGCGGGCCCTCATAGGCCTTGGCAAAGTCGTTGAGCGGCATCACGACGCTGATTGGCTGTCCGGTCGCATTGATGGCCTGGATCACAAGCCCCTGCCCTTTTTTAAGCTTGCCGATCAACTCGGCGTTGGCGTCGTAGTCGGCCATGCAGCCATTGGTGAAGCAAATCACATACGGCGCCGTCATTGGCTGGTTCTGGTCGATGATCACGCGAGTGCCGTGTGCGAGTTGCATGCCCAGCGGCAAAGTAACGCGCAGCAACTTTTTATCCACGCCCTGCGGCTCGATCAGCACGGCAGCCACCACCGGCTGGCCGGACTCGACGCGGGCGTCCTTGCCGGTGAAGCAAACTTCCTTGGCATTCGGATCTGCCGGCTGGCCCGGCGCGCCCTTGAGACAAAATTTGGTCCACGGCGAGAAAATCAGCTGAACCTGCTGCTGGCCGTTCTGAGCCGCCTGGCCCGGTGCCGCAGGCGGTTGCTCGGCTGCCGGTGGAGCGGCGGGCGGGGCTGCCTGCTGCTGCTGCACTTCCTTGGCTTTGGATTTGTGGGCCGGCTTCGCCTTGGCGGCAGGCGCCGGTTGCGCAGGCGGTGGTGCGGTGTTGGTCTGCGCGAATGCATGTGTGCCGAGCGCCAAAGCCAGCGTGACCGTCAGCGGTACGCTCAGCGCAATTGTCTTGACGAAAGCGGCTGCGAGCGTCCGGCTCGTCGGCATTGCCGCAGCCGACGCGGTCCAATAGGTCATGAGATGTAGTCCCTTGTTTGGTGTGCCGCTACAAATCGACGCTGACCGATTTGCCACTTACTTTTGCTGGCACTCGCCGGCCCGCAGGCCGAGCGGGGTTCCCCTGTTCTCCGGTCATTCGGCGCAGATTGCGGCAACAGCGTGACACCGCGACCCGCTTCGCGCCCTCCCGATAGCCCACTTTGGCGGTGAGATAAAGCGTGTACCGGACATTCTGTTACATTGATTGTGCCAAAGCCGAATCGCGCCCCACCACCGACCCGCATGCTTAACGCCGCCGCTGCAACCGCCCGCGCCGCCTTGCCCATCGCAATGGCAGTGTGGAGCAGCTTTGCCGTGCTCGCCGCGGCCGCACCGGCGGCTGCGGAAGCCGTTCATGCCATCGCCATGCATGGGACGCCGGCGATGCCCGATAACTTTTCGGTAGCGCCGTATGCCGAGCCCGATGCACCGCAAGGGGGCCGGCTCATCCAGGGCGTGTTGGGCACCTTCGACAGCCTCAACCCGCTCATCGTTAAAGGCATTGCGGTTCAATCGATGCGCGGTTACGTCATCGAAAGTTTGATGGCGCGCGGCTACAACGAGCCGTTCACGCTTTACGGCCTGCTCGCGCGCACCGTCGAGACCGACGATGCGCGCAGCTACGTCACTTTTGCGATCGATCCGACGGCACATTTCTCCGACGGCACGCCGGTCACCGCTGCCGACGTGGTGTTTTCCTGGCAGCTGTTGCGCGATCACGGCCGCCCCAGCCACCGTGCCTATTATTCCAAGGTGACAAAGGCGCAGGCGCTTGATGAGCGCACGGTGCGCTTCGACCTCGGCGCCGGCAACGACCGTGAATTGCCGCTCATCCTCGGCCTGATGCCGGTCTTGCCGCAGCACGCGATCGGCGTCGCCACCTTCGAGGATTCGACGCTGACAAAACCGATCGGTAGCGGCCCGTATGTCGTTGCCGACGTCGATCTCGGCAAAAGCATCACGCTCAAGCGCGATCCGAACTATTGGGGACGCGCATTGCCGATCAATCACGGCCTGTGGAACTTCGATCAGATGCGTTTCGACTATTACCGCGACGCCAACGCGTTCTTCGAAGCGTTCAAGACCGGCCTTTACGACGTGCGCGTCGAACAGGACGCAAGCCGCTGGCGGACCGGCTACGACATACCGGCGGTGCGCGACGGGCGCATCGTCAGGGAAGCGTTTGTCAGCGGCCAACCGAAGCTCGCGTCCAACTTCGTGTTCAACACCCGGCGGGCCGTCTTCGCCGACATCCGTGTGCGGCAGGCGATCGCGCTGTTGTTCGACGCCGAATGGGTCAACCGCAATTTTTTCTTCGGGCTTTACCGGCGTAGCGCGAGTTTCTTCGACGGGTCCGAACTCTCCGCGTTCCACCGCTCAGCCGATGCACGCGAACGCGCGCTGCTGGCGCCGTTCCCCGGCGCGGTTCGCGCCGACGTACTCGACGGCACCTGGTCGCCGCCGGCAAGCGACGGCTCGGGCCGCGACCGCAAAAGCCTGCACCAGGCGCTGACGCTGCTCACCGCCGCCGGCTACGAGCTCAAAGGCACCGAATTGCGCGCGCGCGCGGACGGACGGCCGCTCGCGTTTGAGATCATGGTGACGAACCGCGACGAGGAACGGCTGGCGCTCGCCTACGCCGACAATCTCGCCCGCGCCGGCATTCTCGCGCAGGTGCGGCTGGTCGATGCGGTGCAATACGATCAGCGCCGGCTGGCCTTCGATTTCGACATGATCGAGTTTCGCTGGGAAGAGTCGCTGTCGCCCGGCAATGAACAGAGCATCTACTTCGGCTCGGCCGCCGCCGACGAGCAAGGTTCGCGCAACTATATGGGCGTGAAGAGCCCGGCAGTCGACGCCATGATCGCCGCGCTGTTGCGCGCGCGCGAACAGCCGGAATTTGTCGCTGCCGTTCGCGCGCTCGACCGCGTGCTGATCTCCGGCTGTTATGTCGTGCCGCTGTTTTATTCGCCCGAGCAGTGGGTGGCGCGCTGGAGCTTCATCGCGCATCCGGCCAAAACCTCGTTGTTCGGCTATTTGCCGGAAACCTGGTGGCGGCAAAAGCAGCGGGCGTCGCCATGACCGGCCCGACCATCGACGCCCTGTTCCGCGCCCGCGTTGCGCTCTCGCCGGAGGCGCCGGCGCTGGCCGACGCGGCGAACCGGTCAAGCTTCACCGACGGCGCGGTCCGTCGGCTGACCTATGCGCAGGCCGACCGAGCGGTCGCCGCCATCGCCGCGCGGTTGCGCGGCATGGGATTGTCGAGCGACGCGATCGTCGGCATCCAGTTGCCCAACGTCGCAGAAAATATTCTGGTTTTGCTCGCCGTGTTGCGCGCCGGAATGATCGCTGCGCCGTTGCCGCTTCTGTGGCGGCGCGCCGATGCGGTCGCCGCGCTGGCGCGGATCGGCGCCAAAGCCCTGATTACCTGCGGGCGCGTCGGCGCGTTCGATCATGCGCAATTCGCCATGGGTGTCGCGGCCAATGTGTTTTCCATTCGCTACGTGTGCGCATTCGGCCAAAACCTTCCCGACGGCGTCGTGCCGCTCGACGATCTGGTCGCGGTAGGCGGCGGCGATCCGGTCCCGCCGGCGGACCGTGCGCAGGCGGATGAAGCCGACACGCGTCTCGCGGCGATCACCTTCGATGTCGGCGAAGGCGGCGTGGTGCCGGTTGCGCGCAGCCATCGCGAACTTTTGGCCGGCGGCATGGCGGTAGCGCGCGGAAGCGCGCTGACCCCGGACTTCGGTATTCTGTCGACCATCACGCCGGCATCGTTCTCCGGCATCTGCCTGACGCTGCTGCCGTGGCTCATCGGCGGCGGCATCCTCGCATTGCATCACCCGTTCGATCCAGGCCTTCTGGCGCAGCAGCGGCGGACGGAACGGTGCGGCGCGCTCATCGTGCCCGGCCCGCTGGCGTTTTCGCTGGCCGAAACCGGCGCGCTCGCGATCGAACGCGCCGCCAGCGTGATTGCGGCCTGGCGCTCGCCGGAGCAGCTCGCGGAGAGCGCAGTCTGGCGCGAGAGCGATGTCAGCTTCACCGACGTTTCGATTTTCGGCGAAGCCGGCATGATTGCGATGCGCCGCGACGATGCCGGCCAGCCGCGTCCACTGCTCGCGAGTAATGGCACCGTTGAACTTGCGCGCACCGAGGCCGGCACGCTCGCGCTGCGCGGTGGCCTTGTGCCGCATCGCTTCTTTCCACCCGGCATCGAGCGATCGGGCCTGCCCTACTTCAGGATCGGCGCCGACGGATGGATCGATACCGGCTATCCCTGCCGGTTGGTTTCCAAGACCGGCGGGTTCATCGTCACCGGACCGCCGGCCGGCATGGTAACGGTCGGCGGCTATCGCTTCCCGCTGCGCGGGCTCGCCGAGGTGGTGCGGCGGATCGACGGCGCCGCCACCCTCACCGCATTGCCCGATCCGGTTATCGGCCAGCGGTTGGTCGGCGCCGCACCCGATCGTACCGCCATGCAGGCGGCGCTCGCCGCCGTCGGCGTCAATCCGATCGTCGTTGCCGCCTTCCGCGACCACCGCGTCGCCGCTTATTGACGCGACGTTAAGGCCGCTTTGGCATGGTTGGCGGGCCAATCCGGCATGATCCCGATCATGCGCAACTTGTAAGAGCCCGCGTTCCCCATGCCATTGCAAGGCCCGTTCCTGGTTGTTGCCGACAGCCCCGCGCCGGATGTCGTCGAGGCGCTGCGCAATGCCGGCGCGTTTCCGATTATCGAAACCGATTGGGCTGGCGCCGATGGTGCGCTCGCCTCGGTCACGCCGGAAGCCGTGGTATTGGCCGAGCCTTGTGCCGATGCCTCGCGCGCCGAGCATTTCGCCCAGGCGCTGACCAAGCGGCTCAAGGCCGGCGACGGCGCTTACACACCAGTGCTTGCCCGCATCCGTGACGACGGCTCGGCGCCAATTCCCGACGCACTCGCGATTTCCGCCGCGGTGCCGCCAGTTCGCATCGCGCGGCGGCTGAGCGCGGCACTGCGCGTGCGCACCCTGCACGCAACGGTGCTACGGCGCATGCAGACGCTCGCCGAGCACGGCGAGCCGCAGCCGGAACTGCCGCGCAACGACGCGCTCGATGATGCCACCGTCCTGGTCGCCGGCCGCGGCCGCTCCTATCCGGCGCTCGGCGTCGCCGTCGGCGAGCGCGTCGGCCTGGTCGGCGCGCTCAGCGTCGAAAGCGCCGCTCGCGCGCTCAACACCCGCGACATCGACGGCATGGTGATCGGCGACGGCTTCGGCCCGCGCATCATCGAAGCTTTGTTGACCGTACTGGCCGAAGACGTCCGCTTTCGCGATCTGCCGGTCGCGGTGCTCGGCGGCCATCCGGAGACGATCGAGGATTTTTATCAACATTTGCCCAATCTCGACCGCGTCGCGGAAGGCCCCGAGCGCCTGGTCGATCGCTTCCTGCCGTTCGTCCGGCTGCACGCCTTCGGCCAACAGCTCAAGCGCATGCTCAAATCGCTTGACGCCAAGGGCATGCTCGATCCGACCACCGGCCTGCTCGCCCATGACGCATTCTGGCGCGACCTCAACCGCGCGGTCGATGACGCCGAAAAGCGCGGCGTCGGTTTGTCGATCGCGCGCTTCGCCTTCGAAAAAGCCGACCGGCGCATCAGCCTCGACGCGGCGCGGCTGGTGGCTCGCCTGATGCGGCAAGTCGATTTCGCCTGCCGCGAGGCCGATGATTCGATTTTCGCCGTGTTCACCGAGACCGATCTGCGCGCCGCCCATGTCATCGCGCGGCGGATCGCCAGCGTGCTGCGCCACACCATGCTGGCGCCGGACCCAAAGCACGGCGGCATCGAGACGGCGGTGACCTTGGCGACGCTCAAGCCGAGCGATAACGTGGACTCCTTGATCTCCCGCGTCGTCAGCGAGGTTGCCGGCGGCTGAATGCCGCACCATGTTTGGTTGAGCCGTTCATTCCCGCGTATGCGGGAACCCAGGATCTGGGTCCCCACTTTCGCCGGGACGAGCGGGTCGCGAAAGCGGCACCCTGCGCCTAGACTGGGACGCATCGATTCGAGAACGGCCATGACGACTCCGCCCGATTCCACAGCACTTGATGATTCCGCGGCACTTCATATCGAAGTCGTCTCCGACGTGGTTTGCCCGTGGTGCTTCATTGGCAAGCACCGGCTGGAAACCGCATTGACGCTCGTACCGGACATCGCCGTCGCCATCAACTGGCGGCCGTATTTCCTCAATCCGTGGATTCCGCGCGAAGGCATCGACCGGCAGACCTATCTGGAGACCAAATTCGGTTCCGCCGAGCGTTACGCGGTGATCGCCGAGCGCGTCGCCGCCGCCGCCGCGATGGAGGGCCTGCTCTGCGCCACCGACACCATCAACCGGCAGCCCAACACGCTCGACTGTCATCGGCTGATCCTGTGGTCGCGCAGCGCCACCGATCCCGGCCGCATGAAACAAAGGCTCATGGAACTCTACTTCTCCGAAGGCGCCGATCTGACCAATCCGAACGCGCTGATCCAGGCCGCGGCCGATTGCGGCATGGACGGCGACTTGGTGCGCCGGCTGCTCGCCAGCGACGCCGATGTCGACCGCGTCGAGGCCGACGCCAACGCCGCGAAGGAAGCCGGCATCGACGGCGTGCCCTGCTTCATCTTCGGCGGCAGCGTTATCGTCACCGGCGCGCAGTCGCCGGAATATCTCGCCAACGCCATCGAGCGCACCGCCGGCCGGCACACGCGGCTGCGTGCGTAAGCTGCTGCTGGCACGCCGCGGCCTGCTCGCGCGCGCCTGATCCGGTCCGGTCCCGGCCGACGCCATGAAGCACCGCTTTGCCCTCGCCGCCGCTCTCATACTGACGGCTTTCGGTGCGACCGCACACGCCGGGGGAGCGGAAATCCACGCCTGCGATTTCAAAATCAAAGCACTCCGTCAAAGGCGACGCCAGCGTCACGCTCACCGACGGCAAGGTGACGCGGGTGGTGGTTGACGTCTATTGGTGCGGGCTGCCCGGCCGTCCCGGCTATAGCTGCCTGATCGATGCATCCCGCGGCGACAGCGATGCAAAATGGTCGGAAGCCGGCGACACGACCCGCATCCACAACGCCGCACCGGCCAATCCCACCTATCCCGACCGCATGAAAGTGACGCTCGGGCAGGACATTTCGATCGATCTTGCCGAGGCGCAATCGCTCGGCCGCTGCGGCGCCGGCGCGGAATTGCCGCGCACGATTGTCATTCCGGCGAAACGAGCCGCGTGCCAGGTACAGCTCGGCGAGCCGTGAGGGCGGCTTCCTGTACAAACGCGCTGGTCATTGCAGGATTGCCTCGTACCTCAGCTAGCGTCCGATCAATGCGTCATAGTCGGCATGCGATCCGATCCAAAACCAAACGAGATCGCCCTCGGCTTCCACTGCTAGCGCCCGGTAACGTAAACCCACGCGCACCGACCAAAAGCGCCCGACCTTCTTGAACTGCAAAGAAGGATGCTGCGGATTTTCCTTCAACAAGGCGTAGTTTTTGTCGGCCAGCGCGCGAACCTGCTCGGGAAGCCTGTGGTAGGCGTCCCAGAACGCGCGGCTCGCAAAGTGCTTCATAGCTCGCGGGTGCGGCCGTGCTGCAAATCGCGAAGTGCCTCATCGGCCAACCGATCGAGCTTGCCGGCTCTGGCATCGCGCTCGATCTTCTGGTCGAAGCGCGCAGCGTCGAACTGCTCGAACCAGGCGCGAAATCGCGTGAATTGCTCGGGCGGCAGCTTGGCGACAGCTTTTTCGATGTCTTCAATGGTCATGAAGTCAATATACAGCCGCGCTGTACACACGGAAAGGCATTACGCGGCCT